>CAYGVS010000007.1:0-40591 GCA_964353635.1 uncultured archaeon
TTGATATAATTTAAGGCTGCTGCATTCCTGCCCTGACCTGGTTCATCATACCAGCAATCCTGCAGGACAAAGCTTCTCAGTCGAGAACATGGGCCGCATCAGGCATATGCGGACCGCCCTCTGGCTTCGGCCCTACCCAAGACGGTTTGTAGTAACAGGGTACGCCTAGCACCCCGGCCTAGTCCTACAAAAAAAGAGTGTATATCGGACTAATAAAGGGATGTTCAGAACAGCTTCTTGGCCAGGGTTATGAGCTTAGGCTTCTTCATCAGGATGAGCCCCAGCTTCTTCAGCCCCGAGGAGCGCGCGAACTCTATCAGGTCCTCTCCTGTGAGATATTCAGACAGCCAGTTCATCTCCTCATCAGAAAGGGACTCCATGACCTCCCTCAGCTTGATGAGCTTGTTGAGCTTTTCCCCGCGCTCTTTCCACCAGAGCCTGTTGTATTCTGAAAGGGCTTTCTTGGAGGTATTGCCTTTCTTGATGGCCTTTGCAGCGACCTGAGCAGCAATCCTTCCGCCAATGAAGGATTCGGCTATTCCTCCACCGTGTATGGGATTGACCTGGTGTGCGGCATCTCCAATAACCATGAAATTATCGCTGACCATATCGTGCATCAGGCTGCCAACTGGGATTCCTCCCGCATTCACCTCCAGTATGGAGCCTTTCTTTAAGCAAGGATTTGAGCTGACGAAATCCATAAGGTAATCATACGCAACCTTTTTAGACCACGGCTTCCTCACCCCTATTCCCACATTTGCCTCATTCTTGCCCTTTGGGAATATCCATACATAGCCTGCAGGAGCAATCTGGTTTCCGAAATAAAGCTCTATCCTGTCCGGGTCAATATCCACGCCTGCCATCTCGAACTGGACGCCAGAGGCTATGTCAGCTAGCTTCAGCGTGGTGTCCATGCCGGCCTCCCTTGCCATCTTGGACTCAACCCCGTCAGCAGCCATGATAACCCTGGCTTCCACACACCATCTCCTGTCGCTGGACTCCAGTGAGACGCCGCAAACCTTCCCGGATTTTTTCACTAAGGAAACAGCATCCGTCTTGGCAAGAACCTTTGCGCCTGCCTCAACAGCCTTCTGCGCGAGCCACTTGTCAAATACCTTCCTCTCTATGACCCATCCCTCGGGACCTTTGTAATCAATTGTAATCTTCTTGCCATTTGGCGCATACACACTGGCTCCGAGTATGACCCTACGCACCCAAACCTGGTCTGCTTGAAGGCCCATCCTTTGAAGGGATGTGCGGGAAAGGCCCTCGCCGCACCTTTTCGGAGCGCCTATCTCAGCCCTTTTCTCGACCATCAGGACCTTCAGCCCAAGCTTTGCGGCATTCATGGCAGCTGATGAGCCTGCGGGCCCTGCTCCTATCACGACAATATCGTAATCTGTCATCTCTTATCACCTGTCACCATGGCATCCAACAGGGAAATGGCTCCCACCGGGCAGAAATTGACGCAGGCCCTGCAGTTGACACACCTGCTGTCGCACTGGATGCCATGCTCGGTCAGCGTCAGGGCTGACTTCGGGCATACGCCAACGCATCCGCTGCACCTAAGGCACTTTGCCGAATCTGTTTTAATCATAACGATCAGCAAGATATAGTTGGAGCATAATATTTAAATCTTGGTCAGGACCACACCAAAAGCATCATATTGGCTATCCTGTCCATGTATATGACATGCCTTTCCGCAGGGATTATCACAGACGCTGTCGTGGGATACATCCCCTTCTGCAGCGCCTGGCCTGAGGGAGTGTAGGCCAGGCTCCCGTTGTCGTACCTTATCTCGAAATAGAAATCATAGTTCCCGATTCCAAGAAGCTTCTTTATTGTATAGTCATCGATTTTGAGGAAGCTCTCAGCTTTTGATTCATTAATGACGTTCTCAGAGGCGGCCAGGCCGATGGATAGCACTGTGGTCTCGTTCCAGTCCTCCGGAAGGCCAGGATGCCTTACAAGAGAATCCGATGCTGACGTGGCTGCGTTTTCCATAATGTTGTAGCTTAACTGCTGCTGGTTCTGCTGCGTTGCATAGCTCCAAGCAAAAAAGACAACAAGCAGCGCTGTAGAGAAAATCACCATCGAAGCTGCGAAATCCATAGACCATGCCTGGGCACTTCTCATGAAATCACAATCCTGTTCCCTATGTTCTGTATCCTGTTCTCCCCTTTCCTCAGGGGCCCTGTTATGTTGCCGCTCAAAAGCATCTTGGTTTGGTGCTCGTTGTTTATCTCTATGAAAAGGAGATTGGAGCTTATGTTAAGGGTATAGTTGAACCCGAGTATCTTCTCTGGGAGGATTAAGCTGGTCGAGAATCCGTCGCCTTCGAGGAAGGCTGTGTCAATTTTTGATTTGGCGAGTGAAAGCAGTCCTTCAGCTTCCAGCCATGTGCTTGACATGTAGACAGAATCCGTGCTCTGTGTGACCGAGACCACGGCTATCGTGAGAACCGCTAGGAAAAGCATGAATAGGACCATGAATTCTATTGAAACCTGGGCCTTTGCCTTCCAGCGTGAGAAGAATTTTTTCATAGCATCGTCAAAGCATAACTGTTAATTGATTATTGTTTATTATTAGGAAGCCCAATATTAAATATGGTCTTCCGCACAGGCGCAATCCTGATTTTTATGGTCATTGCCAGCCTTTCTTGACACACTTGAGCTTTTTGAGATAGACACCATCATGACCAAGACCACAGAGGCTGCAAAGAATTTCGGAGATAAAAGGCTATAGACTCGCTCAGCATGTATTTTACTCAGGAGTTATTTCCACATAGCTGCCTCTACTCTCAATGTTTATCAGGTAGCTCCCCTCAGAGGACGGTATAGTGCCGGTCATATTGGCCACTGAAGATGAAAAGATGTCAGTTGGCCCTGCGGAAGTCCTCACAGTGAACACAATGGTCCTCCCTCCTGTTATGCTGGCGTTATCTACCCCGCTTGGTATATAAACATTAAGCCTGACTTTTGCAGGGGAGCCCTGCGAATATACAAGGTCTGCCGAGCTTGTCATCTGCCTTGCAGCATTTTCAGCATACGAAGCCGAGAGCTCTTCCCCCGTCCCTTGCTGAACGGAGGCTACATAAATCCATACCGGAATGGCGAAGGCTAACGCAAGTCCGAAAATCATCATGTATTCGAAAGCGACCTGGGCCTTCATAAGATAGTATTTGTTTCCCCGATAAATAAAGGGATTCAGAAATAAGCATGGGGTCGCTGGGAGTCGAACCCAGATAAGCTGGTTTCACCTATCACCACTCTGCGAGCAGAGTTCAGATTTCCAAACATGAGTGCTTAGCATTGTCTGGAGCCAGCTAGGTTGCCATTGCCTCACAACCCCTGATTAAGGAAAGAAGGCGATTTTATCACCTTCGACCTATATCTCTGTATCTTTAAATTAACAGTCTTTTTATGTATTAATTAATAAGCAAGTAGCTAAAACGCCCCAGTGGCTCAGTCGGTAGTACAGCCTTTTAGAGGCTTCCGCCTTCTGCAAAAGGCTGTAGAGCGAAAACCGCCAGCAGAAAAGGCGCCGATAGAGAGCGTTGCCTTGGTAAGTTTGCTTCGTGGGAGCCTGCTCGCAAGGAGGAGGTTCCAAAGGGGGCAAGGCCCTTTGAGGCAAAGGTCGCGAGTTCAATTCTCGCCTGGGGCTTATGAAGACCGAGAACACGAATTGCATAGTCCTGCAGAAGGAAGGCAAGATACTCCTTGTGAAGAGAGGGAACAGGACCTTCCATGGATGGTGGTGCCTTCCCGGCGGGCATGAAGAGGAAGGCGAGAGCCATCACCAGGCTGCGCAGAGGGAAGCGAATGAGGAGATAGGAAGCGTTAAGGTAGAGAAGAAGCCTTTCCTGGTTTTTTTGCATGACTGGCCCGCAGACAGGCACACACAAGAGCCTCATCAACACAAGTGCCATGCATTCAAAGCAAAGGCAGCAGGCGAACTCAGAGCAGGGGATGATGCAGCTGAGCTAAAGTGGGTCACGTTGGCGAAGGCTGCGAAGATGCAGATAACAGGGTACACTAGAAAGGTCCTGGACCATCTTTATCCACAGGAGTATTTCGTGGTGGTGGACAGGAACGACAAGTTCATCCGCAATGCCACAAGGCAGGAGTGCCATACTAATAAGAAGCTAGTTCATAGGTCTGCTACTGTCATAGTGCTGAATGACAGGAAAGAGATACTTCTGGAGAAGCGTAGCATGAAGAAGGATCTTTATCCAGGTTATTGGGGACTTGTAGCGGGTCATGTGGACCCCGGGGAAAGTTATGAAGAGGCTGCAAAAAGGGAGATGATGGAGGAGATTGGGATTTCTGCGAAGCTCACTCAACTTTTCAAGCGTGTAATGAAAGTGCCTTACGAATCAGAGATGGAAATGATATTCTTGGCAAATCATAATGGCCCCTTTAAGGTGAATAAGGAAGAATCCGAAGAGGTCAGGTTCTTCAATCAGGAAGAATTGAGAGAAGCCTTAAAATCAGACAGCATTAAGCTTAGCTTAGGTTGCATCCAGGTTCTAAAGAAATTCTTTCAAAACAAAACGAATATTTAAACTATTCCAAGAATATTGAAACAGGAGGCCTTGATCATGAAAGTTTCTGCAATTGCTAATTCCAACATAGCCCTTGCAAAATACTGGGGAAAGAGGGACAAGGAGCTCATGCTTCCTTACAATGGAAGCCTTTCGATGACAGTGAATGACATGTTTACCCACACCACTGTCGAGTTTGACAGAAAACACAAAGAGGATGTCCTAATTGTTAATGGCCAGCAGCTGAAGCCTGGGCAAGAAGATTATGACGAATATATGGGAGCATTCATGAAGGTTGTCAGGCAGATTTCAGGGAACAAGACTCCGGTAAAGATAGTGTCCAATAATAACTTCCCTACTGCTGCCGGACTTGCTAGCTCTGCTTCAGGATTCGCGGCAGTTGCCTTGGCTGTCAGCAAGGCCCTTGGATTACCAAATGATCCCAAAAGCGTGAGCATACTCGCAAGGAGAGGTTCAGGTTCTGCCTCTAGGTCAGTCCTTGGCGGGTTTGTGGAATGGAAGAAAGGGGAGAAGAAGGATGGCTCGGATTCTTATGGTGAGCAGATAGCAGGCCAAGAACACTGGCCTGAGTTCAGGATGATTGCCGTGATAACATCCAAGAAGGAGAAGAAAATCAAATCCAGGGCAGGGATGGCCCAGACTGTGGCTACGTGCCCGTTCTATACCAGGTGGGTGGAGACTGCCCAGGCAGACATAGATGCAATAAGAAAAGGCATAAAGGAGAAGAATTTCACTTTAGTGGGCTCCACTGCAGAGCATAATTGCCTGAAGATGCATGCTACCATGATAGCTACAAGGCCGCCAATAATCTACTGGAACCCGACAACAATGGAAGTCATCCATTCCATTATGGAGTGGAGGGATGAAGGTATAGAGAGTTATTTCACCATGGATGCCGGCCCGCAGGTCAAGATATTCTGCCTGGAGAAAGACGTGAAGGAGCTAAGCAGGCGGCTGAAAGAGTTCACAGGAGTTGAGGTGGTTGTTACCAAACCGGGACCAGCTGCAAAACTAACAGGCAAACATTTGTTTTAGGTGTATCATGCTGCCAATAAAGGAAATAGAATCTTTGGCGAGGGAACGGACAAAGAACGTTGTTTCTGTTACGCATGATTTTGATCATCTTAGGCGGACAGCCACAGGAGCCTCATGGTTCGTAAAGGTGCTCGGAGGCAGTAGGGAGGAGCAGGAAATGGCCTATGGGGCAGGTCTTCTGCACGACATGGTAAGACCTGCTTCTGAAAAAGTGGATCATGCAAAAGCTAGCGCTGAGGAATCGGAGAGAATACTTTCCAAGCTGGGGATAGATAAAGAAACAAAGAAACTGATGGTCCAGGCTATAAGGGACCACAGGCTTCCTGTTGCATGGACCTCCCCTTTGCATCAATCAGTCTATTTAGCTGACAAGATCCTGGAGCAGATGGGAGCTTTTGTTGCATTCAGGAGATGCTATTACGTGGGAGAAAGCGAGGATTACAAAGGCACAGACATGGAAAAAGCTTTCAGAAAGCATTTCGCCTATAGGATGGAAAGGATAAAGAAGACCGACTTTCCGGGCAGCGTGGACAGGCTGGTGGGCTACCAGTGGAAATGGCTGCAGGATTTTTTCGCCCTGCTCAACAGAGAGGAGTCTTGGACTCTAGATATGGGAGGCCAGATGTTCAAGGCTGCCAGGAAAAGGGCGAATCTGGAGAGCGCAATAAGGAGTTATAAACCAGACGCAAAGGAAGCAGAAAGGTACAAAAAGGAAACAGTGGATTACCTGGACGGGAGGAAGTTCAGGGGGTTTGGGAAACTGATTGACGTTTAGGATACTTTAAATTTCATCTCCTGGTTCACGAAGATTCTTAGTTGGTTTGATCTGATTATTTTTCCAACTTCTATAGCTATCATGAATACCTAATGCTCCGGCACCTAAAGCAATCGCACCAATAACAGGATGATCTATAGAGATAAGATACACACCACTAGCAGGGAGTATTAATTCACCGGCCGGCCAATATGTTTCTTTTGCATATTGACCAAAACTTTTCAATGACATTACAATCTCTAAGCAGAAACATTTATAAAGATTATAAAAATCGGAAGCGCCAATGAAAGGCTCACTACCTATATTTATAAAACCTTTATTTAAGAATTATTAATAATTTCGGGGGCGGTGTTGTTATGGGAAAGGGCTATGGTTTCGGTAAAGTGATATTGTTCGGAGAGCATTTCGTGGTGCATGGAGTCCCGGGCATTGCATGTGCGACAAGCCTTTCAACAGAGGCTAATGTAAAAAGGTCTAAAATTCCCGGCTTATCGGTCATAGACAACAGGAAGGGAACAGAAGGCTACACGCAGAGCAAGAAGGAACAGCAGAAGGAGTCGCTGGAATTCACAATGAAAGAAATGGGGATTGACGCGAATAAACATCCCATGGAAATAACCTTGGGAGGAGACCTTCCTGTATTCAGCGGCATTGGCGCATCAGCAGCAAGCGCTGTCGCGATAGCTAGGGCGATATCGGATGAGTTCAGGATGAACCTATCCAACGAAAGGATAAATGATATAGCATATGAGGCAGAGAAGGCCTATGCAGGAAACCCTTCAGGGATAGACAACACCGCTGCCACATACGGCGGCCTCATATGGTTCATGAGAGGGACACCGAGCAAGATGGAAAGGATGAAGATTAGAAGCCCGGTTGAAATAGTGATGGGCAATTCCGGGGTTGTTGCTGACACAAAAGCTGTAGTGGAAGGAGTGGGCCAAAGGAAGCAAAAGAACCCTGAGAAATACAACAGGATATTCAAGCAGGCTGAAGAGCTCGTACGCAATGCACGGAAGGCTCTTGATACATTCGACCTCAAGAAAGTTGGGGAGCTGATGAATGAGAATCACAAGCTCCTTCAGGAAATCGAGGTTTCAGGAAAGGAGCTGGACCACCTAGTGAATCTGGCCAGGCAGGAAGGTGCTTTGGGGGCAAAGCTCACGGGAGGCGGTGTCGGTGGTTGTATGGTAGCCCTCACTCCAGGGAAAGAGCTGCAGGAAAAAGTGGCATCTGCCATGGAAAAAGAGGGGTTCAAGGTTCTGCGGATGAGGGTTGGTTGACATGGTGAAGATATCCTCTCCAGGCAAACTCTTCCTTTCGGGGGAGTGGGCTATCCTCGAATTGGGAAATCCCGGAATTGTTGCTGCGGTGAACAAAAGAGTCCATGTGGATATAGAGAAGAGCAAAGAGATCGAGATCTCTATCGATGATTTCGGAATAAAGGGAATAAAGGCGAGTTTTGATGGAAGGCTTGTTTTCAAGAACACCACGAAGGAGCAGGAGGACAGGCTTGTTTTCATGAAGGGCGCGATAGAGACCACGCTCAAATACCTGGGCAAGTGGGAGCCCTTCAGAATCCATTCATGGGGAGAGCTCTCGTCCGCTGTGGTGGACGGCCAGCAGAAGAAGATAGGGTTCGGTTCCTCCGCAGCTGCGGTTGTTTCAACTGTGGGGGCTATCCTGGCTTTCCACGGGAAGGACCTGCAGAAAAGAGAGACAAAGGACATAGTCTACAAGCTCTCAACGATTGCGCATTACTTCGCACAGGGGAAGGTGGGCTCTGCTTTTGATGTGGCAGCCTCAACCTACGGAGGGATTTTCGTGTACAAGAGGTTCGACCCCAAGTGGCTGGTGGGACAAATGGAGGCCGGAAAGACAGTCAGGCAGGTCACTGATTCCCAATGGCCGGGGTTTCTAGTGGAGGAGATGAAAATCCCTGAAGGATTCAGGCTACTGGTTGCATGGACTAAGGAATCTGCCTCCACTGTCAATCTCGTCAAGGAGATGGACAAGTTCAAGTCCTCCGAGCCCGGTGAGTACAAGCGGCTTTACGATAGCATAGCCTCCTTGGTATCTGAATCCATACCCATATGGAAGAAAGCGGACAGGGTGAGGATAATCCAGAACCTAAACAGGAACGAGATTCTCCTTCGTGAGCTCGGCCAGAAGTCAGGCCTGCCCATAGAGACAGGAGACTTGAAAAGGCTCAGCGAGATAGCCCAGAAGGCCGGCGCGGCAGGGAAGCTCTCTGGAGCAGGTGGTGGTGACTGTGGGATTGCCGTCTGCTTCGACCAGGCCACGGCAGACAAGATAGTTCGGCAATGGGAAAGGGCAGGGCTCTATCCGATTGACGCGACGGTTGATTATAGGGGCGTTACAATAAACTGAAAACGAAAAAATGCCTTATTCCACTGATGACCCCAGTTCCCTTATCCTGGCGAGCGTCTGTTCTATTAGGTTAGTATAAACATCCCTTTCTTTCTGCCACCTTTCGGTGTAGTTGCTCCTTCTCCTTTCGCTTCTAAAAAGCGCTGAGTCTAGGGAAGACAGTTTTTTCTCGTAGTATTTCAGTTCCTTCTGCAGCTTGCTGATAATGTCTGCATTGTCCATCTTGAAGGTAGAACACAGCACGGTAAAAAGCTTTCACCGGCGAACCGTTGGAAAACGAAAGATTCGCATTGCTAAAAAGAAATAATAATAGTATTATGGGAGGGAATCCCCTACCCAACAAAATCAATCCCCAGCACGCGTTCTATCTCCTTCTGCTTCTCGACTTTGTAGGTCTTGCCGGGGCCGTATATCTGGGATGACTTCACGCCCGTGATTATAAGCATCGCGCGTATGGTGTCCCCCAGGTCCTTTATTATCTGGGCTCCCCAGATTATCTTCGCGTCAGGGTTGATTTTGCTTGACACTCCCTCTACTATCTGCTGGCATTCCTTGATGGTGATGTCAGCGCCTCCCGAGACGTTTATGAGTGCTCCTGCAGCGTCCTCTATCTCAACGTCAAGCAGCGGGTTGGTCAAGGCCTTCTCAACTGATTCCACTGCCCTGTTCTCAGAGTCGGACTCCCCCATGCCTATCATTGCCAGCCCGCCTGCGCCCATCACTGCCCTTATGTCAGCAAAGTCGAGGTTCACGAGCCCAGGCTTTGTTATGAGCTCTGTTATGCCCTTGACCGAGTTCACAAGTATCTCGTCCGCCACCTTGAAAGCCGTCGTGATAGAAACGTCTGGAACTATCTCAAGAAGCTTGTCATTGGGAATTATAATCAGGGTGTCCGCGACCTGCTCAAGGTTCTCAAGACCATCCTGCGCGTTCCTGAACCTCTGCTTGCCTTCCATGGAGAAGGGAAGGGTCACAACGCTAACAGTGAGAGCTCCAAGCTTCTTCGCTATGTCAACTACGATAGGGGCTGCTCCTGTTCCTGTGCCTCCACCTAAGCCGCATGTCACGAAAACCAGGTCCGCGCCTTCCAGGACCTTCTTTATATCATCCTTGGATTCCTTGGCGGCCTCCTGGCCCACTTTGGGGTCAGCTCCTGCTCCAAGGCCGGCGGTTAGCTCCCTTCCAATCAGGACTTTCTTGTCAGAATCAGTGTAGAGGAGATCCTGGGCATCAGTGTTAAGGGCCACGGTCTCAGCGCCCACGATGCCTATCTGCATCATCCTGGATATGGTGTTGCCGCCCGCGCCTCCGACGCCGACGACCTTGATCTCAGCCTTCTTGGACTCAAGGATCTTCCTGAGCTCCTCATCGGTCTCAGTGTGCCCCTCTACGTCTTTGATTATGATCCTTTCCATCTCTCCGTCCAGAAGCGCGGCTCTCCTCATAGCAAACCCCTCCTAATACAATAACTGTTAAGCAATATACTGTGCAAAAGATAATATGTCTATATGAGTAAGCTTTTTAAGCATTTATTGTAACAAAAAATTCAGGAAAAATTGGCCGATTTATGCTTTTTTGGATTCTTCTCCACCCTGATTTTCCTGGGGCCTTTCCTCCGCTTTCTTTTCCTCTTTACTTGAAAAAATAACGTTCTTTATCTCAGGCACGAGCTCCATCACCTTCTCTCCGGCGAACCTTTTTATGAACTCGTTGAGAGGCTTCTCGCTCTGCAAGTTAAGGGTATCCCCTTCGCGAG
Organism: uncultured archaeon; assembly: GCA_964353635.1. GTDB lineage: Archaea > Aenigmatarchaeota > Aenigmatarchaeia > QMZP01 > QMZP01 > JAPLVB01. The sequence goes on from CAYGVS010000007.1 coordinate 10,522, forward strand.
ACGCTTCGCTGTTTATACCGTAGAAAGAAAGCAGGAGCCGGGCCTTTTCAAGCGTGTCTGTCACATCACGGACGACCTTGACTTTGTATTTCAGCTCTCTGCCTGAGAGAGGGTGGTTGAAATCAATGCGCACCCTTCCTCCCGCAACAGACAGGACCTTGGCCTGCATACCATCAATGTCAACCATAATCCCTGGGGCTGGATTTATCTTCTCCTTCGTGAATTTGGATATGGACACTATCCTGATGAGCTTCATATCCTTCTTGCCAAAGGCCTCGTCAGGCTTGAGCAGGAATTCCTTCTCCTCATCGACCTTCATGCTTTCCAGCTGCTTCTCCAATCCCTGGACAGACATTCCTGAGCCTATCACAACCAGAGAGGGCTTGTATTTGTGCTTCGGGTTGTAGATGCCTTCCTTCTTCGCCTCCTCCTCAGAGTTGAGGTCGAAAACCTCGCCTGTATTGGAAAGCCTGCCAACGAACTCTATCTCGACAAAATCGCCCTTTTTCATGCTCAAATCCTTGAAGTCAAATGAACTGGGTTCCTCCAAATAACGCTGTGACAAGAATATTTACAGCCTTAGCTTATAACCTTTGCTTCTTGGCCTTGGAAGGTTCATCTGTCTGAGACGTGCAAATATCCGCGGATTGGAAACCAGCACTAAGGCCAGCGAGAATATTATGATAGCTGAGTTTGTAGGGATGTCAGTATAACTCACCAACCCTAAACTGAGATTCATAGGTATAGGATAAAGCCAGAAAATCCCGGTTGGATTCAGGGTGTCAAGCAAAAGATGCGAGATGAAGCCTGCAGCAATGGCAAAAGAAACATCTTTTCTCCTGGTCGCGAAATATGCCAAGATCATGATTAAAGCAAGGGCAAGTGGCGTGTGAAGGACGCCTCTGTGCACAAGGGGGTAGGATGGGCCCGTCAAGAAGAATATCATATCAGCGTCGACAAGCAGGCCTGCTGCTGCAGCGATTTTTGCAGGAAGCTTTAATGTATAGCCGACCGCAAACGCAAAAATGACGTGGGTTATGCCGAGCATAGGATTTTATTGTTGGAGGGCGAATAAAAGCTTATAAATATTAGGCTGCTTGGAAACCAAGCTTTACCTGAAAATCCTGAAAGTTTATGGGGTTTCCTCATGATTGGCCAAGACTACAAGCCTTTATAATTGTGCAATGAAATAATTTGTATGAGCATTATTAGCTTCCTTAAACCAACTCCCAAAAGAATCATCTTAACGGTTGTCATTTTTGCCCTTGTTATCGCTATTCCTTATCTGTATTCTGGTCTGTTTCCATATTTCTTTAATATTGAAAGCAATTCTATGTCCCCCGCTATAAACAGATACGATTTGCTTTTTGCGAAGAATGTTAATTTTGATGACTTAAAGGTCGGAGATATTGTCATGTACTCCGTACAACAAGGCCAGCCCATGATAGTTCATAGAATAGTTAATATAGACCATGATAGTGGTTTGTTTAGTACAAAAGGCGATAATAATACCGGACAAATGGCAATTGAAAAGAATGTTTCTTCAGATAAAATTTACGCTCAGGTTATTGGCTCTCTGCCATTTATCGGTATTCTGGGCGGATTTATTTTGATAGTGTTTCTAATTGTAATCTATTTAGCTTCTTGCTTTGTTTTTAGAAGGCCTAGGCTGAACTAGCCGTTATAAAGTCCCAGAATTCCCCATGCTTCCCCTCAAAAACTGGGTATTTCACCATGTTCTTGATATACGACAAACCAGATAATTTTATATGTGAACTTGGATGGATAAACTTGGGTTTACCATCGTATTTATAAATATAACACTGTTATATCTCTAAAGAGAGCATGAAAATAGAAACCTTTGGAATGAGAGAAGCAGGGATTTCTCTGATTATTATATCAATAGCATTGTTTTTCCTTATGGTCTCAATAACGAACGAATTGAACCGATACATTCATGATGAATGCACTCACCCAACAGGAGAGGTATGCCCAATGGCAAGCGACCTTCCAGTCCAGTCATATGCAGGATTTACCCTTGACTTCGCGCTAGCAGGCTTTGGGGTTTTCCTTGTTTATAAATCCAAGCAGTTTCAAAAAGGCTTGGTAGCTAAAAAACTGGACCTAGAAAGAACCCTCAAGGAGCTTGACCCTGATGAGAAAAAGGTCTACGAGCTCATCTCCATCTCAGACGGCGTAGTATTCCAGAGCGACATAGTGGAGAAGACAGGGCTCCGGAAAGTCAAGATAACGCGAATCCTTGACCGGATGGAGCACAGGGGCCTTTTGGAAAGAAGGCGCCGAGGAATGAGCAACATAGTGCTTTTAAGAAAATGATATTCAGTTTAACTTGAAACTAGTTTCAAACACAGGGATATTAGCTGTTTCATATTATCGGAAAGAAGGTGCTTATCGCAACATTAGCAATTCGATTGGCTGAAGATAAGCACCTTCAATCTCAGAATCAGGTGATTTGAATGTCAGAAGAACAGAAGAAAGAAGTTGCGAAGCAACTTCCAGCAAAAATTGAGAAGAAAAAGCTCTCTGTCAACGGCATGCACTGCAAGAGCTGCGAAGCACTCATAACAGACAGCGTGATGAAATTAGATGGAGTAAAAAGATTCAAGATTGATTACTCCAACGGAAAAGGGGAAGTGGAATTCGACCCGGAAAAAACAGACGTCGAGAGGATAGCAGGCGCGATTGAGGAGAAGGGCTATCAATGCGAACAGGAGATGCACGACCGCCAGCCGCAGAAAGGCGGGAGATGGAAGAGTGTGGGAACAGCCATCGGATTCGCAATAGTGATACTTGGGGCATTGATAATCGCCCAGAGCAGCTTCATCTCTGCTGTCCCCGAGCTGGGGACCAACGCAAGCCTACTTCTTATATTCACAGTAGGATTGCTGACAGGATTCCATTGCATAGGCATGTGCGGAGGCTTCATGGTCTCCTACACGACCAGGAATGCGATGGATGACCAGAGTTCTGAAAGGAAGCCGAACCGATTGAACAGGATGAGGCCGCACCTGAGCTACAGCACCGGGAAGCTGATTTCATACACAATAGTAGGGGCATTCTTCGGGCTCTTGGGCTCATTCTTCGCTTTCAGTGGACCCACAAGGGGGATAATAGCGGTCGCAGCAGGCATACTCATGATAATCATGGGATTGAACATGCTCAACATGTTTCCATTCCTCAGAAAAGTAAACTTTTCTGGCCTGGGTTTCCTGGGGAAGAGGCTTAAAGGAAAGAACAGGGGCCCATTCGGCTTGGGGCTTTTCACAGGCCTTATGCCATGTGGTCCCCTGATGGCCATGGAGCTTTACGCCGCTGGAACAGGAAGCGTGCTCCTTGGAGCAGTAGCACTTCTTGTGTTCGGCATAGGGACTCTTCCCATAATGAACGGCTTTGGCGCAGCGCTCTCAATGCTCAGCACAAACTTCACAAGAAGAATACTCAAAGTATCCGCCATGGTAGTGGTCATCCTTGGGATAATAATGATAAGCAGAGGCATGACTCTTTCCGGAGTCGGATTTAATATAAACACAGTTTCAGCCGCGATAACAGGAGCATCAGGAAGCACTGCAAACCTTGCAGGCGACATCCAGCAGATTAACATGACCGTGACCGCAAGCGGTTGGACCCCAGATACTTTTGTCCTGAAAAAAGGAGTGCCGGTCCAGTGGAACATTGACGTCAAGCAGCTTACCTCCTGCAACAAGGAGATAATAGTCCAGGCATACAACCTGGACATAAAGCTCAAACCCGGACCCAACACAGTTAGCTTTACACCTACAAAGGAAGGAACGGTTTCATGGAGCTGCTGGATGGGAATGATACCAGGATCATTCATTGTCAAGAGCGACATTGACCTGAATTCGCAGCAGCAGGTCCAGACTGCCCTTAGCAGCGCTCCTGCACCCAAGAGCTCAGGAGGATGCGGATGCGGCGGCGGAGGAACAATGACGTGCGGCGGATGATTCCGGAAAGAAGACAGCGCTGAATGATTTCAGCGATGCCGGCTTCAAAGCAGAGAGTGGTAGAATGGTGAAAAAGGAAAAGGCGTCGATTAAAGTCACAGGAATGCACTGCGCCTCATGCGCGCTCAACATAGAGAAATCCCTGAAAAAGACTAAAGGCGTAATCTCAGCCAACGTTAACTACGGCTCTGAAAAAGCATATGTGGATTTCGATTCCTCAGAGACCTCGTTGGAGAAGATACATGGCGTGATAAAGTCAAGGGGCTTCGGAGTACAGCTGGATGATGCCAATGGTTCTGACATGGAGAGGCAGGCGAGGGAAAGGGAGCTGAAGAGGCTGAAGACCAAGTTCGCCGCGGGCGCAATCCTAACCTCAGTGATTTTCCTCGGCGCATTCCCAGAATGGTTTCCCTGGATCCCTGCCTTTCTCCAGGATCCGCTCATCCTTCTTGTCTTGGCCACTCCGGTGCAGTTCTGGGTGGGCTTCCAGTTCTACTCTGGATTCTTCACAGCAACGAGAAACAAGACCGCGGACATGAACACCCTTATAGCAGTGGGAACCTCAGCCGCATATTTCTACAGCGCGGCAGTCGCCCTTTTCCCTATGACATTCGTGCCAGAGGGCGCCATGCCCAGCCTGTATTTTGACACAGCTGGTGCGATAATTTCTCTCATCCTCCTTGGAAGGATATTCGAGATGACAGCCAAGGGCCGCACATCAGAGGCAATAAAAAAGCTCATGGGGCTGCAGCCCAAGAAGGCCCGTGTGCTTCGCGGAAGAAAAGAGATTGAGGTAAACATAGAGGACGTGAGGGCCGGAGACATTGTCATCGTGAAGCCCGGCAAGAAGATACCCGTTGACGGCATTGTCGTTTATGGCCATTCAACCGTGGACGAGTCCATGCTCACCGGAGAGAGCATGCCTGTAGAGAAGGCGACGGGAAGCCAGGTGATTGGCGCCACTATAAACAATAACGGCATGCTAAGATTCCGTGCCACGAAAGTAGGCAAGGACACCATGCTCTCCCAGATAATAAGGATGGTGGAGGAGGCCCAAGGCTCCAAAGCTCCAATCCAAAGGTTTGCAGACAGGGTTGCCTCCTATTTCGTTCCATCTGTCATACTGATAGCCGTTGCTGCTTTCAACCTGTGGTATTTCCTGGGCCCCGCATTGCTTCAAGGGTCTGCCTTCCTGCCCGTCTATGAATCCATAACACCATTCCTTTTTTCATTCACAGTTTTCATCTCCGTCCTCATAATCGCTTGCCCGTGCGCTTTGGGGCTTGCTACACCAACAGCCATAATGGTAGGCACAGGAAAGGGAGCTGAGAACGGGATACTCATAAAGAACGGGAGCGCTTTGGAAACAGCCCATAAAGTGAGCACAATAGTCTTTGACAAGACTGGAACCCTGACCAAGGGCAAGCCTGAGGTAACTGACATTATCCCTTTTGGAATAACCAGGAAAGAGCTGCTGAAATTTGCAGCAGTCGCTGAGAAAGGCTCAGAGCACCCCCTTGCAGACGCCATAATCAAGCAGGCAAAGCACGAGAGCATAAGCGTTCCCGACGCAAAAGGCTTCAGGGCCATAGGCGGGAAAGGCGTTTCCGTTTCCTTTGCTGGGAAAAAGATACTGCTAGGGAACCGCGCCCTCATGAAAGAGAACAGAACGGAAACAAGGCATGTAGAAAAAACCCTATCGGGCCTGGAGAGCCAGGGAAAGACTGCCGTGATGATTTCGGTCAACAGGAAGATAGCGGGTGTCATTGCAGTCGCTGACATGCCAAAGGATGGCGCAAAGGATGCTGTCCAAAGGCTAATGAGAATGGGCAAGGAAGTCGTGATGCTTACAGGAGACAATAAGAGGACAGGAGAGGCCATGGCCAAAAGCATTGGCATAGCCAGTGTCATTGCAGAAGTACTTCCTGGTGAGAAGGAGGCAAAGATTAAGAGCCTCCAGAAGAAAGGCAGGATAGTAGCGATGGTCGGGGACGGGATTAATGATGCGCCAGCGCTGGCCCAGGCTGACATTGGAATTGCAATAGGCTCAGGCACGGACATAGCGATAGAGGCAGGGGACATAGTCCTGATTAAAAATGATGTCAGCGACGTCGTGACAGCCATAGAGCTGAGCGGCTACACCATAAAGAAAATAAAGCAGAATATGTTCTGGGCCTTCATATACAACACAGCCGGCATTCCCATAGCCGCGGGAGCCCTCTTCGCAAGCACAGGTTTCCTGCTCAATCCCGTTATAGCCGCAGGAGCTATGGCTTTCAGCTCTGTATCAGTGGTCTCTAACTCCCTCCTCATGAAGAGATACAAGCCTAAAAATAAGAATGTCCGGAATGCGTAAAAATACAGCAAAAGTCGAAGATGATAATGTCAATCTTTTTAAACCAGAATAGTTTAGAAAAAAAGGTGATTAAATGGCAGCAAAATGCCTGATATGCAAGCACCAGCATCCCAGAAGAACAGCAGATGCCTTGTCATGCGGCATGTGCAAGACATGCGGCATGGTTTTGTCAGGAAAGCGCATGACAATAAAGCACACCGGAAAGGCGTATTCCTTCTGCTGCTCCGCCTGCAGCAAAGCCTACAAGAGGATCGCCTCCATCATGAAGAAAAAGCTCAGCCGCGGCGAGATAACAGAAAAGGAGTTCCAGGATTTTGAAAAGGATGTTGTGATTTAGCACATAATCCTGCGGATAAACAATTTTAATACAGCAGTTTTTATTCTATCCATGAGGCTAATCTTGGTAAGGCACGGCGAGACAGATTGGAATGTCCAGCATCGAGTGCAGGGATGGATTGACGTTCCCCTTAACCAGAAGGGAAGGACCCAGGCAAAAAAAGTCGCCTTGCGCCTGCAAAACGAGCATATAGGCGCAATCTATTCTAGTGACCTCAAGCGCGCAAAATACACTGCCCTGGAGATAGCCCGCCATCACAAGCTCCCTGTAAAGCCAACAAAACTGCTTAGAGAGAGGAACTTCGGGAAGTTAGAAGGCTTTCCAAGGGATGAGTACAGGAAGGTACGCGAGAACTCAGGCATCCCCTATCATCTTTACAAGCCGCCCGGAGGGGAAAGCTACCTTGACGTATCCAAGCGCACAAGAAAATTCCTGGCCGAGATAAAGAAGAAGCACAGCAACCAGGCAGTCCTTGTTGTCGCCCACGGCATCGTGATAAGAGTGTTGATTTCTTTGCTAACCAAGAGCCCCTTGGAAAAGGCCCATGAGATAGAGCAGCACAATGCAGCAGTCAGTGTGATAGAGCTAAAAAGAGGCTACCCGCCTAAAGTCCATTACCTGAACTCTACGGAGCACCTATGAAAGTGAAAATCTTCCTCGAGAAGGAGAATTCGCAAAAAATACTGGAAGTCCCAAAAAACCAGACCATAGAATATGTATTGAAGAAGCTGAAGATAAACCCCCAGACCGTGATAGTCGTGAAGAACGGAGAGGTGGTTACCGAGCAGGAGACAATCCGGGAGAAGGACGAGCTCAAAATACTTTCAGTGAAGCTAGGTGGCTGAACATGACAGATTTGCGATATGAAAGGCAGATTATGATTTTCGGGAAATCCGGCCAGGCAAAGCTCGCTCGTGCCAGGATAGCCATAATAGGCTGCGGAGGCCTGGGTTCTATGGCCTCCCAATACCTTGCCATGTCCGGAATAGGCTTCCTCCGCCTGATAGATTCCGACAAAGTGGAAGACTCTAACCTGAACAGGCAGTTCTTCTCAGTTAAAGATTTAGGAAAGCCAAAATCCCTGTGCCTGAAGGACAGGCTGCTCTCACTGAACCCCGATGTAAAAATGGAAGCAATCAAAGAAAAGCTATCGGAGAAAAACTGCAGGGAATTAATCCGCGACTGCGATATAATCCTGGACTGCCTGGATAACCTCCAAACTCGCCTTGTTCTCAGCGACGCGTGCAAGTCCTTGGGAAAGCCCCTCGTGCACGGCTCCATACACGGCCTCTCAGGTCAGCAGATCACTCTCCTGCCAGGCTCAGGCTACCTAAGGAAAATTCTTGGAGGAAAGAAACAGCCTGCGGGCAAGATACCTGTCCTGGGTCCTGCCCCCGGATTCATAGGCTCCCTGCAGGCTCTAGAAGCCATAAAACTCATAACAGGCTTCGGGAAGCCGAATACGCGACTACTGATATTTGACGGGGAGAGTAACAGGGCGGAATTTGTGAAGGTATAGACTTATAAGATTTGGACGACTTTTTATTTTATGATATACGATTCACTTATTTTTGACCTTGATGGGACACTTGTCCACACAGAACCGGAATGCCATCGCTATTTGACAAAGAAGGCATTCAGCGAATCCGGGATAAACATCACTGATAAAGAAGCCGACTATTTCTGGTTCAGCCACAGGAGGGAAGATTTCATCAGACAAAGGGGGCTGGAAGTGGAGACTTTCTGGAACGTTTTCAGGAAATATGATACATACGAATTCAGGAAACCATCCCTTAAACTATACGAAGATGTCGAAATTATACGGGAAGCAAAGAAAAAGGGCCTCAAGACAGGGATAGTTACAGGAGCTCCCATGCACATAGTTCTCCTTTCAACAGAGCTTTTGGGAAGGGGAAATATTGATTGTTATATAAGAGCGCAAAAGACCAGCGGCTTTCAACCCAAACCAAATCCAGAAGCCCTCCTCCAGTGCATGAAAGCCATCGGCGCAAAGAATCCTGAAAGTGTTTATGTAGGAAACGGCGACGAGGATGTTCTGGTTTCAAGAGCCGCCGGCGTATTTGATGTAATTATTGAAAGGGGAGAGCATGATTTGATGAAAGAAACCCCTTCCCTGAAAATAAGCTCCCTCTATGAGCTCAGAGATTTCCTGGGATTATAATTTCACAGCTTCCATCTTCAGGCTCTCTATGGGGAGGCCCCTGTACTGCAGCTTGCTGATTTTTTTATCCTCGGAAAGTATCTTCACCCTAAAGCCCGCGTCGCTGGCGATTTTTATGTATTCCTCCTTAAGTAGCGCGCCGCCAACACAACCGGCAATGAGATCCTTGTCGCTCCTCTGCTCCTTCGTGAGCTGCTTTAGCAGGACGATGTCCGAGACGCACATCCTTCCGCCCTTCCTCAGGACGCGGTATGCTTCCCTGAAGACCTTCCCCTTTTCCGGGGAGAGGTTTATCACGCAGTTGCTTATTATCACGTCAACTGAACCGCTTTCCACAGGAAGCTTCTCTATCTCGCCTTTCCTGAACTCCACGTTCCGGTATCCATTCTTCTTTGCAATCTGCCTGGCTTTTTTCAGCATTCCTTCCGTCATGTCAACCCCGATGACCTTACCGGAAGGCCCGGCCTTTTTCGAGGCGAGGAAGCAGTCTATGCCCGCCCCGGAGCCCAAATCAAGTATCACATCCCCTTCCTTTATTCTTGCGAGGGCAGTCGGGTTCCCGCAGCCAAGCCCCAAGTTGGCCTCAGGGACAGTTCTGATCTCTTCGTCAGAATAGCCTATCATTCTCGAAACATCTTGCGGAGAGGCCTGGCCGCAGCAGCATGAGCTCCTCGCAGCCTTCGTGTAATGCTCCTTCACTATATTCTTCACATAGCTCTTTTTCATAAACTCACTCAAGAATCTCCGCGCTGTCGATTATCCCATCACCATCCATGTCATAGCCCCTGACCACCTTCGCGATGACGGATTTGTCATGTTTGTTCCCTGAGAAGATTCTTTCAGGCTTGGTTATCAAGCCGATTATGGCCGCGCGCGTGCCCTGGAACCTCTTGCCTGCGACCACCAGTATCCTGGAGGTCTTGTCCCAGGGGTTCTCTGCGGAGACGACCATCCCGTTCTCATCCTCCCCGTACGATCTCCTGGAAAGGGTTGAGAATATCTTGACATCATGCTTCATGTCTATGAAGACAGGGAGCTTCGGGTTTATCTTGTTCATTATCATGTTCGCAGCGGGCCCGCCTATGAGTATGAGGTTCCCTTTCAGGTCCTTCTCCCTGACCTCCGTGTCCAGCTTGTAGTTCGGGGTGGCAGTCCCGTCCGTGAACGCACCCAGGAAAAGGGCGAAATCAATCGCGCAGCACGAATCCGAGGCCCTGGCCTTCCAAGGCCCGTGAGGGTCAGGTGAGCCCACGATAATCTTTGCATTGAGCCTTCCCTGCGAGACAAAAGGCTCCATGAGTTTACTGTGCTTTGGAGATGCAATGGACAGGGTCTCTTTCTCAGGGGTCCTGGCAAGCTTGAACCCGAAGGCATAATCCCTGACCAGGTAGAACACTGCGACTGTTCCGTGCCTCCTCTCCCTCTTGACCTCATGTATGAGCTTCGCTGCCTTGAACTTGTTTATGTAATAATACACCTTCTGCTCGTGCACTCCGAGCTTTTTGGCTATGTCCATGGGGCACCCGGGCTCGGCCAGCTCCTGCAGGATCCTCCACCCGAGCCCGCTGGTGAGGTTCTTGAGCGCCTCAGGGCTTTCAAGTAGGGATATAGGTATTGCTGTCTGCTTCTTTCCAGAGCTTAAGAGGAAATGCCTTTCCATGTTATCACAATTATTATAATATTATAAATATTTTTATAATATCGTTTATAAAGCTTTCCTTTAAGCAGAGCAGCCATTAAAACAGGATTCTCAGTAAACCGTTTATATAGGCCAGGACTTATTCTTTTCATGTGCGGCATAATAGGCTACGTAGGAGACAAAGAGGCAGCCCCCATACTGATTGATTCTCTAAAAAAGCTGGAATACAGGGGTTATGACTCTTTCGGCTTTGCCACAAGCTCTGGAGGAGCAATCCACATTGACAAAAGCACAGGAAAGATAAGCCAGAACAGAGCCCTAGCAAGCCTGGCCGGAAACATGGGCTTCGGCCACACAAGATGGGCCACTCACGGAGGAGTGACCAAAGAGAATGCGCATCCGCACACAGATTGCAAGAATCATGTCGTGATCGTTCACAATGGAATCGTTGAGAACTACCAGGAGCTCAAGAAAGAGCTTCTGGCAAGAGGCCACACGTTGCGCTCTCAGACAGACACCGAGATAATAGCCCATTTGATTGAAGAAGGCATACACTATGGATTCGAAGGTGCTGTGAAAAAAGCCATCGAAAAGATAGAAGGAAGATACGCGCTCCTTGCCATGGAGAAAGGCTCAGACCATCTGATTGCTGTCAGAAGGGGCTCTCCATTGATAATTGGCGTAGGAGAAGGGGAAAACTTTGTGGCTTCAGACATCCCTGCCTTCCTGGAGCACACGAGAAACGTGATGTACCTTGACGACCATCAGATGGCAGTGATTCGGAAGGACAGTATCATGTTCTTCAACCTCCTTGATGGGAACGAGATCCAAAAAAGGATAGTCACCATAGACTGGAATGCAGAGCAGGCGAAGAAAGGCGACTACCCACATTTCATGATTAAGGAGATTATGGAGCAGAAGGAGACCATAAAACGGGCGATAAACCAGGATGAGGAGGATATCCAGCGTATAGCAGCAGAGATAAACAAGGCATTCGGGACTTTCTTCATAGGCTGCGGCACAGCTGGAAAGGTCTGCCTGACTGGAGAATACATATTCTCTAAGGTGGCAAAGAAGCACGTGAACTTCTGTTTCGGCTCCGAATTCCCGAACTACCATTACTTCCTGAAGCCGGAGACGCTCATGATAACCATATCCCAGAGCGGGGAGACCGCTGATGTGCTCGAAGCGGTCGAAGTCGCAAAGAAGGAAGGTGTGAAGGTGATATCGCTCGTCAATGTGATGGGCTCGACGCTAGACAGGATATCTGACCACACTTTCCTGATAAATGCAGGCCCGGAGAAGGCCGTGGCCTCCACCAAAGCCACCACCTCCCAGCTTGCCCTTGTCACCCTCTTGGCCTACGCTACCGCAGGAAAACTTGAGGAAGGCAAGCGCCTTCTCATGGAGACTGCCTCTGCTGTAAATGACATGCTCAACCCACGATATGAGGAGCACATCAGGAGGCTGGCGGAGAGGATAAAGGATGAACAGAACATCTACATAATCGGAAGGTCGCTTAATTATCCAATGGCATTGGAATCTGCAATAAAGATACAGGAAGTCAGCTACATCCATGCGGAAGGATTCGCAGGTGGAGAGCTGAAGCACGGGCCAATAGCATTGATAGGAAAGGGGACCCCATGCATTGCTTTGGTCGCAAACGATGAAGTGAAGCACGACATAATCAGCAATGCCATGGAGATAAAGTCAAGAGGAGGCTTCATAATAGGCATCTCACCGGAGAACAACGAGGTTTTTGACTATTGGATAAAGGTCCCTGACGCAGGCAACGCTTCACCTATAGTGAACATAATCCCTGTCCAGATCCTTGCATATCATCTTGCAGTTCTCAGGGGCTGCGACCCGGACTATCCAAAGAATCTGGCTAAATCAGTCACAGTCAAATAGGAGATACTATGCAAGCCGTTATCCTAGCAGCAGGGAAGTCCACACGCACCTATCCCCTCACTCTTACCAGGCCCAAGGCCCTGGTGAAGATAGGCAACAAACCAATAATCCAATACAACTTGGAGAACATGGCCGGACTGGTGGATGAGGCGATAATAATCGTCGGCAGCATGAAGGAGATGGTCCAGAAATTCCTCGGAAAAGAATTCCTTGGAATCAAGATAACCTACGTGGAGCAGAAGGAGCAGCTTGGAACTGCCCATGCGCTCCTTGCTGCTGAGAGCAGAATCAGAGGCAAGTTCATGGTCATGATGGGGGATGACATATACTACAGGAAAAGCATGGAAGCCCTTATCCCTCACAAGAGCGCCCTCTTGGTCCAGAAGGTGAAGGACCCTTCAAGGTTCGGGGTATGGCTCACTAGGAACGGGTTCATCACAGGATTCGCGGAAAAGCCTGCTGAGTTCCTTTCAGACCTCGCGAACTGCGGTCTCTACCTTCTGCAACCGGAGATCTTCCAGGAAATAAAGATGCTGGACAAATCAGTAAGAGGAGAATATGAGCTGAATGAGGCTGTCAATAATTACGCCAAGAAGCATCCCGTAAGATGCGTGGATGCAGAGAAAGGATGGCTTTCAGTAGGCTACCCATGGGACATCCTGAATGCGAACGAGCGGCTTCTGGACGAGATGGTGGCTTCCATCAAGGGGACTGTGGAGAAGGGGGCAATTCTTAAAGGAAATGTCTCCGCTGGCAAAGGGACGCTTGTGAAATCAGGCGCGTACATAGAAGGCCCTGTCCTCATAGGAGAGAACTGCACGATAGGCCCGAACTGCTTCATAAGGGGCAGGACTTCCATAGGCAACAGCTGCAAGGTCGGCAACGCCGTGGAGATAAAGAATTCCGTGATAGGCGACAATGTGAATATATGCCACCTGTCCTACCTGGGTGACTCTGTCCTTGGCTGCGACATAAACATAGGCGCGGGGACCATTTCTGCGAACCTCAGGCATGACAGCGAGAGCATCAAGATGTTCGTTAAGGACTCCCCAGTCGACACCCAGAGGAAGAAGATGGGTGTGATAATAGGCGACGGTGTTCACACAGGCATAAACACGTGCATCTATCCCGGCAGGAAGATCTGGCCAGGGAAACACACGCTTCCTGCAGAAGTCGTGTTGAAGGACAAGATGTAGGTTCTGGAAAGACGCCTTTATTTACGTGGGAGATGCCGTCAATCAATTTAAGACCCCGCAGCCAAGTATTATCATGGCTAACATCCCGAACCTCCTAGACCCCCAATCACTTTTTGCATTCGCAAATACGCAGACTGCAAGCGGATGGCTAGGAATTGGGATTAACCTGATCCTTTCGACCCTTGTTGGCGGGATTGTCCTTATCATTCTTGCGGAGGTCTTCAGCCACCTGTTCAAGGAATCCATAAAGCCCCAGAACGCCTTCCTTGTGTCGCTTCTCGGGAACATTATCTGTCTGCTAGCCTTGATGTTCGCGACCTCATACATAGCATACGGAGCGATAATAATACCCTTTGCTGTGTGGTTCGTGTTGATGAAGATATTTTTCCATGAGATGAATATACTTCATGCGCTAATTGTGGCAGTGATATTCTACATCCTGACAATCATGCTGATACCTTATCTTGTGACAATAGTTTCAGCATACATACCTCTCAGCTCTTTGTAGCGTTACACTAGAACTATTTCTCAGAACTAGGATGTTTCGAATTCCATCTTGCAGGTCGTGGGGAACTTTGCCGAAGCGACCTTGAGAGCATGCTTTATTGCGCTTTCCTGTCCCTTGTCCGCCCTTATCTCCATGAGCCTCTGCCCGGGCCTGACATGAGCAGCAGTGCCTATCGGCCTTCCGAACGCGAGCCTCATGCCCGTTTGGAACCTGTCCGCTCCTGCGCCAGTGGCAGTGGCGTTCTCTCTGAGAACGTGGTGTGGATAGACGAGTATTTTCATGAAATACCCTTCCTTGGCGGTAGACTTGTCCATGGCCTTGTTTGCAGCCACCCTGGCAGCCTCAAGGGCATTGTGCCTTACGAGCACATTGCCATTGGAAACCAGGAAGCCTTTAAGCGTAAACTCCCTTTTAGGGTCTCCCATCTCGAACTTGTGAATCTTGTTGGCCGGAACGCCCTTGACATACCCCTTCTTGGGCTTCGCCCTTGACTGCCTTGTCCATGGCCTTTTCGGCGTCCTGTAGCATTTCGCTGGTCTTATTCCCATAACCTTCGCCTCATGACAATTAAAACAATATGACTTAACGGAGAGGTAGGCTTCGCCTACCTCAATCAAACTGTGAGAATAATAGTATAGAAGTGCTTATAAGCGTTTATTGCTCAGTCCCTCTCGCTGTGTATTTTGCTCTCCGAAACTTTCTCCTGGTTGCAATATTTTGCATCTTTCCTCTTGTTGTATGGCACCTGTGCAGGTGAATTGAGCTTGAATAAAAGAAGCTTGCATATCCTCATCCCTGGATAAAGAGTGACAGGCATTTTGCCCAGATTGGAGATTTCCAGAACCAGCTTGCCTGAGAATCCCGGATCAACCCATCCTGAAGTTATGTGCGCGGTTATGCCCAGCCTTCCAAGAGAGGAACGACCGTCAACATAAGCGGCCAGGTCATCCGGTATCTTTATACTCTCCTTTGTTATACCCAGTATGAACTCCCTCGGGTGAAGTACGAACGGCTTCTCGTCGCAGCTGTAGGCCTCCGTGTATTCCTTCGGGTTCCTTGAGTCTATGAAAGCCTCGGAAGTGTACTTGAAGACCCTGAACTCAGAGCCCAGCCTGAGGTCGACCCATGCGGGCTGTATCTGCTTCTCCAGGTCCTCGAGCGGCTCTATGGAAAGCCTCCCCTCCTTCAGGAGAGCCTTTATCTCATGGTCAGGAAGAATCATGATCGCACCTTCTATTAATTAGAGATAAAATATTAAAGATTAAAAGAGTTTTATGAACCGCTATGTTTTCATCCCTGGGAAGAACCCAAATCTCTCCCTTGCGGAGCTTGCGTCCTGGTATGACCTACAAGGCTTGTACTTCAGGGTAGCAGTGCAGGAGAAGGAATTCCTCATCCTGGAGGCAGAGAAGGCGCCAGAGGCTGACAGCCTTGGCGGCATGATAAAGGTTTGCAGGCTGCTTGAGTCCTTTGACAGGAAACCTGAACGCATCAGCGAGAACATATTCGACAGCCTTCCTGCCAGCGACCTGCCCAAGTCCAGGATGTTCGGCCTGAGCGTATATCCTGACTCAAGCAGTAACAACAGGCTCTTCAACCATTACGCAACCTCGCTGAAGGACAGCCTGCGGGAGGCCGGGATTTACGGGAAGTTCATGCCAGTCCCAAAGGACAGGAGCGCCCTGACCCATGTTGAAGTCATCAAGAAGAAGCTGGAAGAGGTTGTTGTCTGCATGGATAATAAGAGGGTCCATGTTGCCAAGACGCTTACTGTCCACAACCCGTTCGACTTCCAGAAGCGCGATATGGACAGACCGAAAAAGAGGCCTATGTATTCGATACCACCCAGGCTCGCCAAGATAATGGTCAATATATCCAGGCAGAAGGAATCCAGACTGCTGCTCGATCCCTTCTGCGGGATAGGCACAATACTGCAGGAGGCAGCATTGTTTGACTTGGATATCATGGGATCCGATATAGATGAGCAATGCTGCTTGGATGCCATTGAGAACCTTTACTGGCTTTCGCAGGACTACAAGCTGGGCCTCTCAGGCCTTGACAAGAAAATCATGAAGCTAGATGCTACCAGGCTCTCCAATACCTTCAATTCAGAATCAATAGACCTCATAGTCACCGAGCCCTTCCTGGGTCCTGCCCTGAAAATCTATCCTGACCAGAGAAAGGCCGAATCCATTCTGCGCGGACTCAAGACGTTTTTCCAGAAATCGCTGATGGAATTCTCCTTTGTCCTGAAAAAAGGCGGCAGGATGTGCATGGTTTTCCCCCGCTTCGAATTCGGGGAGCACTTCACACATCTGGACGCACAAAAGATGGCAGCAAAGGCAGGCCTGAAACCAGTCAACATACTGGGGAAATACAGAATCCCCGGATCTTTCCCATACGTGGATAAAGAACCCAGACACAAAACCATAAGGGAGATATGGGTCTTTGAGAAACCCCTCTCAGAAAAGCCTATGCCCAAACCTCCTGTGGATTTAGCCATGGAGAAGGCTTAAATCCTTAAAATTGAAAAACCATATGATTTTATGGCTAAGATTCCGATATATTTGGGCGAGGATATGGACGAGGGTGCATGCCCCAATTATGACTTTTGTTGTCCAGAATACTTCAGAAATTGTATAGAGCCATTACAAGATTTACCAGGATACTGCAGACACAATCCTTTTATTATTTGGATGAGCAAGAGCATGCAAGACCATGGGATTAAACCCCCTTAGCCGCCTCATAAACCTCCTCGTAAACCTGCATGCTCACGGAAAAATGAGTGTAGTGGCCGACTCCTATTCCAAGCTGGTCCGCGATGTACTTCTGCAGTGCTGAGAAGGCATACGCATTCCCTGCCCATGCGCTGTACAGGTCGTTAGTCTTCATGACCACATTCATGTGCAGCTTGTTCTCCACCACCTGCGGGTGCATTATGACCAGGCATGGAGAGGATGTGTCTATCCTTTCTGGGGTGAACTTTGCAAGGTCCCTGAAAGGTATCCACGTGTGCATCACAGCTGTCCTCCTTGTTGGGTCCTTCTTGAATATCTTTATGACCTCCTCCACCTGGTCCAGCCTCTGCATCACACACTTCCCCTGCGAGACCTTGTGTATGTACTCCTTGAGCTGGTGCTCATCAGAGACATGAGGGGCCCCGGCCCTTATCATGCAGTCTGGGTAATGCCTGAGCCTTGCATAATAAGTGTATTCAAAGCTGTTCTCCTTGTCGTTTGTATGCCCATTTATCAGGCTGTTCGCATACTCATCCGCCATGCTCTGCGTTATAGGAGCCTTCGGAGACAGCCTTGGAGAAGCCATCGGGTTCTCGACTGTTATGAACATTGGGGAATCCTTCGTCCAGGTCTGGTATTCCGGGGCTTTCACGAACCTGTTGTAGCCCTGCGTCATCATCATCCTCACTGCATTCTCCCAGGTCTGACCCAGGTTTTCCCCTTTGACTATAAGCGGCTGGTACGGAACGTTTGGAACTTCATGACTCATAATCTAACACACCCCTTTCTCTTAAATATTTTGATAATTGGTCGAATCTGGCATCCGAAGTAGGAATCTCTTTCACAATTGATATCCTCGTAATCTTTCGCGGTTTTGGTTCATCTCGGCTTAAAACCAGCTCTGTAAATATTTTATCTCCTTTTGAAAAAACAACCATGGGATATTCACCAATACTTCCTCCACATGGACAACTGCAGCTTGCCCAGGGTGCCATGCCGGCATAAACTCCAATTCTTCCGTTCTCTTCTATGACCTGCCCTGGTTCGCATGACTCCAAATCCTGTTTTGTCTTAATCAAAATGATATTTGTTCCCATAATCATCATCTAAAGGTCGCTGTCCTGGACATAATCCAAATTCTTTTTAATAGCAAGCTGAGCCTTTGCAAGTTCCCTTCCGAGATAAGCGGCGTGTTCAAGCCTTGAGACAAGGCCCTCCCGCACTATTGTGTGGTACAGGTCATCAGCCTTCTTGCCTGCGATAATCTTGGTTATCCTCCCATTTATATCATGATGCTCGACTATTATTTCCTGGCGCTCGCGATTTAGGTGGATGATGAAATAGCCTTTGGGATCAGGCACATAATCCCTTTCCGTGTGCTTCGCCTCAATCCTTGGGATGCTTTCTGATGATATAAGAACCCCACCCTCGAACGGTCCGGGGTTCTTCTCATAGAGCTCATCCACTTTCTCCATGACCTTCGCAACATCAGTGACCTCCGACATGTTCACTGGAATTATCTGCTTTCTGAACCGCTCTATCTCCTCTCTGGCAAGGTTCTTCACAACAGGTATGCCTCCTCTGGCCCCGATTATCCTCCCATCCGGGTCCACTCCATTGTCAATCAGGGAGATTATCGCATTATCCACGAAATGGCCCATGGGCACCTTCCCGCAGATTATCATATATCTTATGTGCGGGTTAGAGATGGTGTTCTTGACTATCTTCTCTATTCCCATGTTCTCTGTCACACACTTGCCTGCGATGGCAATCTTCTCCATGGGGAATTCCATGTCCACCGTGGCCATGGTGCATATCGCAATGGGAGACTGCTGGTTGCCAACTTTGTACCTTCCCTCCAGGACGGGCCAAAAACCCTGACTGACGATTTCTGAGGGTCCAACCGAGTCGGGCATGGGTAATGATTATGGCTGAAATAATAAATAGCAATCCTTCCCCAAATTCCATTTAAGCCAGCGTGGCCAAATATTATTCATGAGGCCCGAGGACAGCCTGCAGCTAGTATGGGCGCTGACCTTTGTCATGTCAGGCGTCATCTTCGCTCTCGCCTTCTGGTTCACTCCAATCATAGGGGCCCTGGCCGCTCTTGGCTTCATCATCATGTATGTCGGCCTATCCATAGCTTTCCTGCTGGTATTCAGGAGCATGGGCAGGCTGAACACGGAGTTCGTCGGGACGCTCAAGAACAGCAAGGAAGAGATTGAGCAGATGAAGAAGTCCATTGAGCGAAAATACCTCAAGAGGAAGATTGACGAGCAGACCTACCGCAGGATGATGCAGGACTACGAGAGGCAGCTGACCGAGCTGGAAGTGAAGATAAAGAATTTAAGAAAGCTTTGACAATTCTTTGCTTATGGACAAAATAGAGATAAAGGAAGGCATCCTCTACCTTCTCTGGAGGACGCAGGGCAGCACGTTCGATGACATCCTTGAGTTCCTCAGCATGAATAAGGTCCAGGGATTTGAGGACGAAGAACCGCACAAGCTAAGGCAGCTGCTGGAAGAGATGAAGGAAGAAGAATTGATTGAAGAGAGGTTCATGGTTGACGGCACGGACAGGGCTGATTTTGCAGTAGGGAGCGCAGGCCTTCAGACGCTGACAGACGAAAAGACGCCTGAGCTTGGCAGGAAGTGGAAGACCAGGCTGCCCAATCCAGAGGACATCCAGGTCCAGCAGAGCCTTGGCGGGCTGGATGAGATGGAGTGAATTCCATCAGCTTATAAATGTTTGATTTATTTTTGTGCTATGGGACTAAAACCTGAGCATCACGAGGAATTGCACGTAATAATGTCAAAACCTATGGAGTTTCGAAGAAAAAGATATGTTGAATTAAGGAAAGAATATATTAATGATACTCGGGCGCTCCAACAAATAGATGTTTATGATATTGAATCCCTATATCACCCACATATAATAAAATTCAGGGATGCCTTATTGGCTGGGGACAAAGAAACTCAGGAAATAGAAGAGACATGGATTCGGAAAAATTATCCAGATATAAAGTAATCAGTTATTCTTCCCCGCTATCTGGGGAGCCTCCGCCACAATCTTGGCTGCCTGCTTTTCAGTCTCTTTTGGGAGCTCTATGGCTATTATCTTGGACTCCCCGTCCTCCATGGAGACGCCGTAAATCTGGTCCGCCTCCCTGACCACATAATCATTGTGGGAGACCACGATGAACTGCGCGAACTTCGCCTGCTTCTTTATGAGCTCTGCGACGCGCTTGCTGTTCACTTTGTCCAGTGCTGCGTCAGCCTCGTCAAGGATGTAGAATGGGGTGGGCTTGTGCCGCTGGATGGCGAACAAAAAAGCAAAGGCAGTGAGGGTTTTCTCCCCTCCTGACATGCTATCTATATGTATCAAGCGCTTGCCAGGCGGGGACGCCCTTATCGTCAGCCCGGATTCCAGGTTGTCAGGCCGCTCCAGCGAAAGCTCTGCTTCCCCTCCAGTGAGCTCCTTATAGATTTCCCTGAAGTTCTTCGCTATCCCCTGCAGCGTGTTCATG
Organism: uncultured archaeon; assembly: GCA_964353635.1. Taxonomy (GTDB): domain Archaea; phylum Aenigmatarchaeota; class Aenigmatarchaeia; order QMZP01; family QMZP01; genus JAPLVB01. Next base: position 30,899 of record CAYGVS010000007.1, read on the forward strand.
AATGTGGTGAGCCTCTTCTCCTCAATCTTGTTTATTGTGTCCAAAATCGAGCCTTTCTCATGCACTATCCTGTCCACCTTCTCCCTGAAGTCCCCGAACTCCTTGCTTATGATTTCGAAATCATCAATCGCCTTCATGTTCACAGGTCCAAGCGACTCTATATGCACGATGGTCTCTCGCTCCCTTGACTTCAGGACAGAAGCTTCCATGTCAATGAAAGGCTTGAGCTTGGAGAGGTCCTGCTTCTCAGGCTGGCCTGTCTGCTCAATCTGGACCTTGAGGTTGTCGAACCTTGCCTCAAGCCGCGCTTTCTGAATGTCCAGCTTGCCAATTTCCTGCTGGAGTATAAGCCTGTCCTCATACACAACTCTCCTCTTCTCCCTTATCCTCGTGAGGGTCTCATCAATCTTCGCCCGGTCCCTCTCGACCGCAATGGTCTTGGTCTTCTTCTCCTTGGAGGCCAGCAGCTCCATCTCCTTGGCCAGGCCGCCTATATCCTTCTCCAGCTCACCCATCTGGGACTCTATCCGCTTCTTCTCGTTTTCGTATCCGCTTATGTCCGCTCCTGAATCGCGCCTCTTGTAGAATCCCCCAGTCATGGCCCCCGATGCCTCAATCAGGTCCCCGTCTAGCGTGACCATCCTGGACCTCTGCACATTGAAGATGCTCTTGGCCTTGTCAATGTCGGATACACACGCGGTGTTTCCAAGGACGAAATCCACAGCAACAGTATATTTAGGCTCATGATGCACAAGCTCTGACACCCAGCCGATCGCTCCCGGCGGCAGGCTCTTCTTCCCGTAAGGATTAAGCTTGTCAAGAGGCAGGAACCTCACTCTGCCAATCTTGTTCTGCTTGAGGTAGTTAATGCATCTCACAGCATTGGATGCTGAATCAACGACTATGTCATTCAGATGGCCTCCTGATGCCACCTCAAACGCGACCCTGTAATTCTTCGGCACTTTCACCATATCCGCAAAAACGCCAAGCACTCCTTCAAGCCCGAGGGCTGCCCTGACAGCCGGGTCGTACTTCCTGTCTGTCACGGAAAGCCTGTCTATGAGGAGGTTCAGCCGCTCTATCTCCCTATTGTGGGATTCCAGCCTGTCGCGCTTTATCTCCAGCTCAGACTGCACGCGCGAGAGCTTCCTCGTGACCTCTATCTGGCTCGAAGCCTCAAGCACATCCCTGGTTAGCTGATCGAGCTTCTTCTCCTCCTCAGCCAGCTTTTCGTCATAACTTTTTACTTCCCCCTCGAGCTTCTCCATCAGGCCGGTCTTCTCAGCTATCTTCTCTTCAACACCATCCATGCTCTTCTCGCTCTCAGAGAACTCCTTCCAAAGGACTGACGCCCTGATCTTCTCCAGGTCGGAGGCAAGGTTCTTGTATGAGACTGCTGTGTCCCTCTCCTTCTGCATCTTCTCCAGGATGTTGTGCTTCTCCTGGAGTATGAGCTCCGCCTCCCTGACCTTCTCAGCTATCTTCTCAAGCTCCTGCAGGGCCTTCTGCTTCTTCTCGTCATACTCCATTATCCCTGATATCTCGTCTATTATCTCTCTCCTCTCCACAGAGTCCATCTCAACGACCTGCGTCACATCTCCCTGCTGGATGATGTTGTGGCCGTTGGCATGCACGCCTGCCTGCGAGAAAACGTCCAGTATCTCCTGCCTTGTGGCTATCTTGCCGTTGAGCCTGTAGGTGCTCACTCCCTTCTTGTTGAGCCTCCTGCTTATGGTGACGGTCTTCTCCTTGAAGGGCAGGATTCCGTCAGCGTTATCAAAAAAAAGCGCGACCTTGGCGAACTCGGACGCTCCCTTGCTCTTGCCGCCATGGAAAATGAGATCAGGGGCCTTCTTCGCCCTCATCACCCTTGATGAGGCCTTGCCTATCACGAAGGAAATCGAATCCCCCACGTTCGACTTCCCGCACCCATTTGGTCCTGTTATCACAGAGAAGCCTGTCGGGAATGAGATGGAAACGTTCCTTTTGAACGATTTAAATCCCTGGATTACTATCTTTTCTAGCTTGACCATATAGTAATTATATATGGGCATACTGTTTTATATCTGAATACTTTCCTGGGCGCCATTAAGTATTTATCCTCAAAAGGATTGAGGCCAATCCCCTTTTATTCCTTCCCCCTAAAATCTATCTTATTAAAATTGGAGAGGTGTGACGATGATAATGATGAAGGATTTCCCAGAAGCAAGAATAAAAGAACAGGAATGGAATATGCAAGGGTGCTATACTGCATCTTTGGACCTATTTTCAATGGTTTTCAACTATAACGGTCCTGCGAGCGATTCAAATTACAAAGACTTGCTTAATGCTGCTATCGACTATCATGAAGGCGTGCTTCCTTATGTTGCCTCCTCGCCCACTATAGCAAAGGATGTCGCGAACAACCTAAGGCTGCTTAAAATTATAGAAGCGACAAAGCCCTTTGAGGACAGCCTGAAAGCCACTGATAAGGCAGACATTGCTATTAAGGAAATACTTCAAGAATCCATCGAAAGGGAGCGTTCGCGCGTCGAGAATGAGATGTCAGACTTCAAATCAAAATATGGTATAAAACCTCCCAAATACACATCTTCACAGCAATCTTTTTAATTTTTTAAAAGGAGATACATATGCCACTGACAATAGATTTGAAAAATGGAGAAGCACCTTCATCCTGCGGAGTTTGAAAAGTTCAAAGCCTTCCATGTTGCTTATGCTAACCTTGACTCAAAGTCAGAGTCTTATCTGGCTAATCTGGAAACAACCATGGAACTTGGCAAAGAGTTTCTTGACAGCCTTCCCTGTACCATAGGCGGGGTTAAGCCCTTTATTCTGAGAGAGACAGAAATAATGCGCTACAATCTGGAAAAGTCCTATTCGGAATCCCTGCCTCCAGGCGAGGAAAAATCCCGCGCGGAAATCAGAAAATCCAACATGAAGGAGATACTAAATTCCTTGTATGGAATCAATCTGCAAGATTAGTACCTCTCCACGACATCTTCCTTCCTTTCTTTGGCCAGTTCGAAGTCCTGGCTCAAGCGCACAGCTTTCTCCGGGACAGGGCAGACCTCCTGGCACCTTGCGCAGAATATGCACCTGTTCAGGTCAGCCTCGTAGGTCTTCTTTTCCCTGTCTATTTTGATTACATTATTGGGGCACGCTATCTGGCACTGCATGCAGAATATGCACTTTGTCCTGTCCCACACCAGCCTGCCATGGAAGCCCGGGGGGAGTCTCGGCCTCTGCTTCGGATACCTTATGGTGAAAGGCCTGGAGAAGAGGCGCTTGAGGCCTTCTGAGAGCACAGCCATCAGAACCACACCCCCATGACAGCCCTGATAAGGTCTACCATAGCCAGCGGGGCTATCACAAGCCAAAGCAGGCGGAAGGACTGGTCTATCCTGAGGCGTGCGAACACATTCTTGGCTATGGAGAAGAGCAGCACAAGCGCAAGCGATTTTATGAAGAACCACTCAATCGGGCCCCCTCCAAGGAACATCACAGTCCCCAATGCAGCAATCACCCAGAGTTTCATGGCATGCGCAAGGGAGAACATGGCAAGCCTCGGCCCTGTGTATTCCACCAGTGGGCCGCCCACAATCTCCTGCTCCGCATCAGGCACATGGAAAGGAGCTAGAGAGAGCGCGGCCATGGATGAGAACAAGAAAGCAATAAAGGCAAGAGGGAACTGCCAGGCAAAATAAGGGGCTATGGTGAAATTGGTGACAAAGCCAATTGTCAACAGGGAGGTTATGAATGGGAACTCGTAACCGAACATCTGGGTCACCTCCCTTATTGAGCCGACAGAGGCCAGAGGCGAGCCTGACGCCCATCCGGCCAAGGCAAAGGAAAGCGCATACAGGACGAACAGATAAATCACAACGAGAAGGTTCCCCTGGAAAGATGCGGGAGACCAGCCTGCGAGTGGTATGAAGGGTATCGCAGCAAGCGGGGCTGCGAAGGCAAGGACAGCAGAAAAGGTCATCACGAACCCCACACCATTCTTTGGGGTGATGTTCTCCTTAGACATGAGCTTCATGAAATCAAAGAAAGGCTGCCATACAGGAGGCCCCACACGGTTCTGGAATCTAGCAGAGATCTTCCTGGAAATGCCTTCATAAAGCATGCCGAAGAATCCGGCTGAGAGCAGGCCGGGGAACACGAACAGGAAGAAGATTTCTTGGAGCATCTGTTAATAATTGGCTGGGCTTTTCTAAATGCTTGTGGGTAGCTATAAGAATAAAAAACTTGCTTCCAAAACTTCTTATGGAAATTCCTTATCCTCTGGTCTTCTTCTCAAATACGCATTTCAAGGGAGAATTCTGGGAAAACCCAGAACGAGTAGAAATCCTTAAAGAAGAGCTCCAGACAAAGCTCAAGTGGCTCGAGGTCCATAAGGATTCGTCTGAAGGGGCAGATTTAGAATGGCTGAGAAAAAACATTGAAGCCGACAGTAAGAAATACCCGTTTGGTATGGATCTCTTCAGCTTTGATAAGGAAACAGGCCTGTTTCTGGCTGATGGGAATGACCAATTTGGTCATTCTAAGATTATAGGTGCGGGAGAGTACGATGAGCTTAAGTTCAGCAAAATCTACAGAAAGCCAGGAAGTAACCTGATGAACCCCGTCACATTCAGCAATGACACAACAAATCTCAGGGTTTTCGATTACCACGGAAAAATATTTACAAAAAACGGCAAACTTGAAGCCTTAGGGACTTACACAAGACATGGCAATGAGAAAATTAAGCACGGTTTCTGGTACATGGAGCCTGTCCTAAAATAGAATATTTACAATTTCACTCATCAATGATTGTGCACGTGTTCTCTATCAAACATGCGATCCAGCTCATGGTGGTCCACATCCTTGGACTGCCCTGTTTTGGAATCAATCAGGGTCACCCTGTCGCAGCATGCTATGCAAGGGTCCAGGGTGGCCACGGTTATCGGGGCATCAGCCACCTGGGTGCCTTCCAGTATCTTTCCCACGCAGCTGAAGTTAGCGAAAGTGGGGGTGCGGACCTTCACACGCTCAGGAGTGAGGCCGTTTGATTTCAGGTAGTAGACCAGCTCTCCCCTGGGGGCCTCTATCCTGGACACAGTCTCCTTGCCCTTCTCTATGTTAATCATGAGCGGGAGCTTGAGCCTGATATCCCCTTTTGGAAGGCTTGCGAGGCAGTCCCTGATGATCTTCACTGATGTACGAACCTCCTTCATGCGGACGACCATCCTTTCCAGGCAGTCCCCCTCCTCGCCAGTCACCATCCTGAAAGGGATTTCCCCGTACGCTGAATAGCCATGCGTTCGCAGGTCTGATTTTATTCCAGAGGCCCTGGCAACCGGGCCAATGACCCCAAGCTCCTGCGCATCAGCAGTCGAGAGCTTTCCGACGCCCCTCATCCTCTTCCTTATCGTGCCGTCCTTGGTGAAGATTTTCAGGTAGTGCTTTGCCCTCTCATCAAGCCTTGAAAGGTTGTGATCTATCTTCCTTAGCTGGTCCTCCGCAACATCCCATCTCACCCCCCCTGCAGTATTGAAATCATGCTGTATCCTCTTTCCGGAAAGCATCTCCATGATTGCCAGGCAGTACTCCCTGTCCCTGAAGACATAATGGAACACTGTGTCAAAGCCTATGGTGTGGCCTGTGACAGCCAGCAGGAGCAGGTGAGAATGAATCCTCTCAAGCTCGGCAAATATGGTGCGGATATATCTTCCCCTGTCAGGGACTATGTAGCCTCCCAGGCTCTCGATGCCCTGGGAATAGCACGCAGTGTGCGACTGGCTGCATATGCCGCATATCCTCCCTGAGAGGAAGACCCCTTTAATCCATTGCCTTGATTCCAAGGCCTTCTCAATCCCTCTATGATTGTAGCCAAGATGAAGTTCGGCATCCATCACGCTCTCCCCATCCACTCTCAGGCGGAGGTGCACAGGCTCTGCAAGCGCCGGATGCTGGGGCCCTATAGGCAGAGTGAAATCATGCATAAGAATAACTTGTGAAGGCCGGGATTAATAGGTTAGCAACAGATTTTCCTCACTCATTTCTTAAGACCCTATTCAAAATTGTTCTTCATAACTCAGGAATTTCTTCCCATCCCTGCACCTCATAAACAGCACACACAATGGCACATGCAGGATGTTTTATGCATTTTACGCCAATGGTTTTATTGTTGATATCACCGAACTTCTCTCTTCTGTAACTTTGCATGCTTTTCAGTGATTTGTTTATTCTGTTTATGACTTCTGTTTCGCTTTTTCCATGCTCTTCGACAAACAATCCTTGGAGCGTCTCGTCCTGAACCCACCCCAGGCCCGCCCAGGCCTCTTTTCCTGGAGTGTTTTGCAGGTACTTGCTCATGACAGAATATAGCCTGTCCCCATATTTCCTGTCATTCCAGTCAATCTTGCCGACTATGATTTGAGAATCAGGCGGTATCACTGAAGATAACATGATATGGTTATAGTTGGATATGCCTGAATCATAAAGCGCTTTGTCAAAGGCTGCTTTTTGCGAGGGCCCTTCTCCAATCCCGTAAGTCAAAAATATCTTCTTCATCTCTTGATTAAACGCTAACCTTGCCGCTGACAATCTTCCTGACCACATCAGCGGCCTTCCTTCCGGCCTCCCTCACCTGGGGGCTCATGGGCTTGCCGAACTGCGTGGTCTTTGGCTGGATGCCTATGAAGACTGTGCGCGTTTTCACTTTCTTCTTTATGGCTTCCAGCAAGAGGACAAGGGGTATGCTGTGCGTGTTGGTGAATATCTTGCTTATTTCATCATCCCTTATCGCGCGGATCTCTCCTGACTTCCCGCTGAAGTCAGCAGTGTCTATCAGGACAAGCAGCTCGGGCCTGAATTTGATTATGGGTTGTATCCAGTTCTCAGGCACGTCAGCAGGAATGACCAGCGTATCGGGGCCCTGAAGTCCGTCTTCCTGCAGCTGCTTCGCCACCCTCAGGCCAATGCCGTCATCAGCCTTGAGCTCGTTCCCGACGCCAATAACAACAGTCTTCATACTGTATTTAATGGCGCTCAGGCAATAAATATATATAAAATCTTGGGAAAACTATGCTTGAGTCCCTGGTGAGCTTCAAGGAGATAACAAGGAAGCCATACCTAATGCTTCCTTGGTCATTCCTCATGGGAAGCATAGCCATCTTCATAAGCATGCAGGTTTCTTATCGCATAATAATCTCCAGCATATCATTCGACCCCACCGGATTGTTCGCAGTCCTGTTCGTGATACTCCCTTCCTCCTATTTCATAACACACCTTCTCAAGAAGGAGGAGATGCTCGAGGAGGTGTACATAAGGGAGCATCATGAGAAGTTCTTTTGGGTGAGGCACGAGAAGGACATCATGATACTGATGTTCTTCTTCCTCGGCCTGACCATGGCCTTCGCGTTCTGGTCATTCATCATGCCTGAGAGCCTCTTCCAGGTTCAGATCGCGAAGATAAACCAAATCAAAGGGATTTCAGGAAGCGTGACAGGCGCCGCTGTGGATCAAGGAGCCATGTTCAATATGATCCTTGTGAACAACCTCCAGGTCATGTTCTTCTCACTAGTTTTCTCCTTCATCTTCGGCGCAGGAGTGGCCTTCATAGTCGCGTGGAACGCTTCGATACTGGGCGTTTACGTCGGCGCGAAGCTCTCAGAAACCATCTGGCACATCCCATTTGTCACGCTGGGCTTCCTTCCGCACGGCATTCCGGAGATAGCAGGCTTCGTGGCCGCGGGCCTTGCAGGCGGCCTTCTCTCGGCAGCCTTCATACGCAACAGGGACACACATATGCTAAAGATTATCATCATTGACAGCGCCAAGATAATGGGGATTGCGATCTCCCTTATCTTCCTGGCGGCGGCAATTGAGGTATATTTGTAAATGAACTCAGAATTCCCTTTTTGGCCATTCGCCTAAAGGTAAAGATTCTAGTCCCGGCACGCTAGCCAGCTCTTCCGGGGTTGCTCTTCTCAGATATTCCTTGAATGTGAAAGAAGTAATTGTTCCTGTGTTAAGATCAGCAGTAAACGTGGCAAAAACAAGATCTGCGTGGTAATCATCGCCTGGAGATGTTCTAAACTCTTCGGGAACCAGCATATCAGGAAGCTCCAGTTTGCCAAAAATGGTTGCCAGTTTATACGGATTCCTTTCGGTTACATACAAAAGGGCATCCAGTGGAGATTTTGCCTTTTCTCTTCTTTCTTCAAATTCATAGCGTGCGTCATCAATCTTGGTTGCAAAATACTTCCATCTTTCCCATTCCTCAGGCGTGTATTCATGAGGAGGGATGCACCGAAGCCTCAGGAATTCCTCTTGTTCCGCTGCTGGTATTTTGTCTAATTCAGGCGCTGTCATGAGCTTTTTATCGCTGCGTTCTTTATAAGGGGATACTGTGCGGGTGAGGCCTTAACAAATACTGTTAGCTCCGAGTCATACACATAAATGTTTTAAGCAAAATGAAATCCAATACTAGAAATCTCAATTTGATAATAATCCACGTCAATAATCGTATTTTTACTTCCGCCATTTATAATCGCCTTCGGCAAACATATTAGATAAGGTGATTGAATGGCTTTGGACGTTTTGGCCATTGCGACGATATTGCTCGCGCCGGTACTAGCAGAATACGCGAAGATAAGGGCGAAGGCAGCTAGGGCTTTCAGCTTCATAGCAGCTTCTGGGGTGTTGTTCCTCCTGGCTATGGGCTTCAGCGTGTTCTCAGGTGTGCAAAGCACGGTAGCGGTGTACGGAGCAATGTTGTTCGATGTGGTTGGCTTTGTCTTCTTGTTGGTCGGTGCTGTGTGGGTGGCTTTAACTCTCATGCAAAAATAGAAAGCTGATGGTCTGCACGGCCCTTCTTTTTTTTTGCTGCATTTCCGCATTTATATCCTTATTCGCCAATAATACCCCTTATGCCAGCGTATAAGGCGATTCTTAGCTATCATATCCCAAAGGAGGACCCTAAAAGGCCCCAGGTAATAAAAAATATACTGGATGCAATCTCAACGCTGGATGGTAGTGTAGAGATATCCGCAGACCTGAACAGCCTGAACATATACGATGTGTTCAGCCATATCACTTTGCAAGCAGAGAAGGATAAAATAGAGCCTGCACTAAGGGAATTCTATGGGATAGCAGGGAACCCTTATTGTGCGACCGCGAAAGACGGAAAATGGTTCTCTGATTACGGTCCTATTGAAAGGCCTCTTACTCCTGGGAAAAAGCTCAAGAGGAGATTTAGGAGCTTTTTCATTGGCAAATATGTAGTGGGCGTGGAATAATCTTAAGCAGGGAAAACAATTCTAATTATGGACCGAGCAGGAAAAAAAGCCGAAGGTGGCGAAGCCGCCTTCCAACCAAAACTCGACCAGCACTTCATGACTGACAAGGAGCTAATCCACAGGATAGTCTCGCTTACGGGAATAAGGAAAGGCGAGACCGTTCTGGAGATAGGCGCAGGGAAAGGGACCGTCACTGAGGCTATTGCCAAGAAGGCAGGCAAGGTCCTGGCAATTGAGATAGACCAAGGTCTTGGGGAGCGCCTCAGGGAGATGGAGCTTCCGGGAGTGAAGGTGAAGGTCCAGAACGCCCTAGATTACCTGGATGCGCACAATCCGCAGTTTGACAGGATCGTCGCCAACACCCCATATTCCATCTGCGAGGCGCTGGTCAGGAGGCTCCCACACTTCT
>CAYGVS010000008.1:0-21310 GCA_964353635.1 uncultured archaeon
ATTCAGGGATCGCGGACATAAATACCTGTGCAGGGATATCCTGGTGGGCATCGCCTCTGTCGCAATCGGGATTGCGGCGATATCCCTCACTCTCTCAGCCCGGAGAAGGATGAGCAATCCCAGGCTCCTGGGATACATGAGGTCCGTGATCCTTGCCACCACAAGCCTGACCGCATTCTCCGTCTTGCACACGGCCAAAGAGGCTTTCGGGCTCGATGTTTACGGGGCAGTGATAGAGGTTCCGGAGCAGTTGTTCATCCTCCTTGCCAATGCCCTTTTCCTGTATGGTGCCTGGCTGATTCTCAGGATGAGCAGGGAGTATGGATTCAGGGAGCAGGGCAAGAGGATGGCCGCAGAGGCGGGAAAGGATGCGCCCGGGAAGAAGCCGGGAAAGTAGGCCGTTTCTGCGGTTTCAGGCGTATGCCGTTTATATAGCCTCAATACAACGTTTATGCTTAACTAGGAGGTAAAGCATGACTGAAGGAACAGTGAAATTTTTCGATTCTGGAAAACATTTTGGATTCATAAACGGCGACGACGGGAAGAGCTACTATTTTCACGAAACGCAGGTGGAACATGGGGCGAGGCTCACCGACGGCGACAGGGTCTCATTCACCGCCGTCCAAGGCGACAGGGGCCCTAAGGCCGAGAAGGTGAAGAAGGCCACGGCAGAAGCCAAGGGCTCAGATTCCGAAGAGAGTGAAGAGAGCGCAGAATCCGACAGCGAAGCGTCCGAAGAAGAGCTCGAATCCGAGATTGCAGAAGCGGAAGAAGAAGAGACTGGATAAGCCAAAGGGGCTCTTGATAAAAAGCCTAGCCAGTCCCAGGGCTCTAAGGCACTCTCACCCAAAAACAAACACTTCCTCAATGCTTTTCGCCTTGAGCGCCTTGGCCACATCACACACCATTCTCATTATTCCTTGACCTCATGCCCGTGTATGTATGGTGTGTCATGTGGATAATTGTCTATCTTCTTCGGGTCTTTGCATTTCAGGTTCTTGATCATCCTGAGCCACATCTCGTCTCCTTTTGCGGCCTTTTCCCTGAAATATTCTATGCTCTCATTATCAAGTTTCTTCCCGTCTCTCCATGTCCCGCGCTTGAGCGCGTCCCTTGCATCCTTCTTGTCAGACTCAAGCATATGCTTCGCATCAGCAAGCAGCTCAAGCCTGAGCTTCTCCCACTCCCTGAAAGCACCGGCATAAGTCTTGTGAATGCTCCTTATCGAATTGTGCTCCGGACCGTGGTCACCAATTATAAACACCTTCATTCCATCACCTCACAGGCTTTCTATCTCTATCCCGAATCTCTCCCTTATCTCCTGCGAGAATTCCGTGAAATGGGAATCATCCGTGAGCAGGATGACCCTCTTGTTTTCAGACTCCTTGATATGAATGCATTCCGCAAGCAGATTCATGTCGTTGGGAGATGGCAGAAGGTATTTGCTTTCCTTCCTTTCCTGTATTTTCTCGAGCATGCCTTTTGTTTCGGGGCTGGTGTAGAATGAGAGGATGCTGTCATATGCGCCCTTTATTTGCCCTAGGCTTATCTCGTAATGCGGCGCCAGTTTCGAGAATATCTCGTTCCTCCTTGAAATGATCTGATTTATCAGAAGCCTTTTCTGGTCATAGTTCAGGAAGCCGCATTTCCTGTCTATAATCATCCATATCTTTCTGTTTCCAGACTCCTCTATCACGGTTCCCGTGATTCTCACAGGAATGCCTTTCTGCCTGTAGCCGCTCACCTTCTCATGCGCCGCGGATACCCTGGAATCCATGCTCTCCAGGGAGAAGATGCCTCCGCCCTTCTTTATCCTGGCAGCTTTCATTGACAGGAAAATAAGGGCGTTGGTATCACAGATCACTAATGCTTCTTTGCTGTTATCCGTAGCTTATCACCCGTCTCGAACTCTAAATCGTCCAGATCCACATCCTCATTGTATGTGGAAGGCAGTATCCTGTATTTCTCCCCGAGGTACTGTATGAAATCGTATAGCTCTTCTATATCCTCTGTCTTCTGGCAACCCGAAGTTTCAGGGCATGGTGAGAAGGAGAGTGTCTCCCTCTTGAGGTAATTTACCACTTCTTCAAGAAAGCTTGTCAGGACGTTGTATTGAGTTATATCAAGGTCGTCAAACCTCTTCTTACCGAGCATGATAATGGAATGGTCGATAAGCGCCAATGATGTGAAGACGTGGTAACAATAATTCTTCTGGTAGTGCGCTTCCCAGAGCGGCCTCAGCCTGAAGAGCTCCTCTCTTATCTCCATCCTCTTCCTCTCGAGCTCCGGCCTTTCAAGGTTGAACCTCTCATATACGATGCTCACGGTCTTCTTCCAGTCCTCGCCCTTGTACTTCCTGACAACGCACTCTATCCTCTTCAGGTTGTTCTGGCCGATGCTCCTCAAGAGCGTCCTCGTAACATATTCTTCTCCCTTCTTCGTGATGCTGAATATGCTGTATGACCTTTCTGGCTTGCTGATGCACCTGACGCTTATGTAGCCCTCGTTCTCCAGGCTGAGGTAGTCTAACTTTATCTCAGGCTCATAAGGCCCATATTCATGCTTGGTGAAGTTGTAAGGCATCTTCACCTTCCCCTCTGACATCACAAGAAACAGGATTTTCTGCAGCCTTATGTGCAACGCCATCTCCCCTGCGTAATGGAGCGCCAGGAGGATGGGCCACCCTCTCATCAGCTTCTCTTTCTTGGGGCTCATGCATATCCTTTCCCTTGGCATCTTAAAAGCCTAAACTTAAATATAAAGGTTAACTTATATTATATAAGTCAAATATGATATTAATAAAGAAGGCATGCACATGAAAGAGATAATCACAACAGACGAAGGGAAGATCATGATGCTCAGGGCCCTGGGCTTCTCCCAGAAAGAGATAGCAGACAGACTCGGAGTTTCCCAGCCTGCTGTTTCCCAGCGCCTGGAGTTCATAAAGCGCCGTTCCCAGAAGGAGAATCCCGACCGCCTGTTCTGGTCCCTCCTGCTGGGCCCCGGAGCCTCCTGGCTTTTCGTGAATCTGCTGAAGACCCTAGGAGAGGAATAATCCTTTCCCTCACCCAAAAACAAAAACCTCTTCTATACTCCCCGCCTTCAGCGCCATGGCCACGCCATGCGCAAGCTGGATTCTGGCCACCCTTCTCAAGAAACACAATGGTCTCCCTCCTCACTCCCACCTTCTTGGCCAGATTTCTTGCCTGACAGCCTGGGGCTGTCGATCTCCTGACGGTTACTCTTAGAGAGCGGGCCACGGAAGCTCCCGCGTTCCCGGCCCGGACCCATGAAAAGGATAGCAAGAAAGGATGGCTGCGGAGAGGGATGCAAGCTGGCGCTCAGGGATGGATGGAATGGGGCTTTCCATTTAACCTATGGTTTATTCCTCATGAATTCATCTGCGGACAGTATCTTTATCCCTTTGAATTCCTTCAGGACTAGAAGGTGGTTGTCCCCTGTGACTATGCAATCAGCCTTTCCGTCAAACGCTGTTTCCAGGATCTTGTTGTCCTTCGGGTCAGCGGAAACGGAGAACGTGCTTATTTTGGATACCATATGGAAATGCGCGGATATTATGTCCATGAAAAGGCGGATATCGCAGTCGGGGAATCCGAACTTGTTCCTAAGCCTGTCAGCAAGCTCCTCCAGTATCTCGGTGGATGTGACAATGGTGTACTTCCCCTCTATCCCTCCCTTTATCACTTCGTAGGGTTTGCTCCTCCAAAATATAGCGGATATGAGGATGTTCGTATCGGGAACTACCCTAATCATCTTCCAACACGTCCTTCTCCTTTATTCCCTTCTGCTTCGCAAACCTTGTCCCTGATTCAACAAGCCTCTCGAAGTCCTTCACAGTTGGGATCTCAAGCCTCTTGAATATTATCATGCCGTCGCTTCCATAAACTGCGAATTTCATGCCTTCCTTCACTCCGAGCTTCTCCCTTATCTCATGCGGGATCACAACCTGGCCTTTCTGGGACACTGTGGTTATCTCTACCTGGCTCATGTTATCACCTCAACCTCAGTAAGATAGTTTTACTTTCTTACTTTATAAAGCTTTGCACGAATTTCCGCTCACCCAAAAACAAACACTTCCTCTATACTCTTTGCCCCCAGGGCCTTCGCCACGCCATGCGCCAGCTGGATTCTGGCCACCCTTCTCCAGAAACACAATGGCCTCCCTCCTAACACCCACCTTCCGCGCCAGTTCCTCCTTCCATGAGAACGAAAGCTTATATATTAATTATCCTAAAAATAGGATTATACAATCCTAAATATAGGATATATTTCACCAAACGGTTACGGATTAGATATGCTGAAGAAAGAGTATCAGATAATAGGGAGCTTCCTCAAGGAGCCCTGGAAAATGCATTCCTTTAAGGAAATCAAGAATCTTTCAGGGAAGAAATCTGAAAGCTACGTTTACGATACCCTCAAGATGTTCGTAAAGGAAGGGGTGCTCATAGAGAAGAAGGCGGGGAATGTCACCCTTTATTCCCTCAACCTAAGCCACCTGAAAGCCCAGAGCTATGCGGGCTTCGCTTCCGAGTTCGAGGGATGGAGGAGCAGTCATATCCCTTATCCTGACTTCCAGAGGATATTCTCAGAAACGCCTTTGGCTTTCTTCACGCTTCTTGTCACAGGCAGCTACGCAAGAGGCGCGCAAAGGAAGGGCTCTGACCTCGACATGGCCGTGATATGCGAAGACTCCTCAGATCCCAAGAGGGTCATGGCCGAACTCCACCATCAATGCGAGATGAACATCCCGAAAATCCACCTTTTCGTGTTCAGGAGATCCGAGTTCATATCCATGCTCATGGACAAGAAAGCCAATTACGGGAAAGAAGCCTGCAAGAGCAATATTGTCCTTGCGGGCGGACAGGAATATTACAGGATGCTGGGGGAGGCGATTTCACATGGATTCAATGGTTGAGATACTGCTTGACAGGGCGAACAACGAGCTTATGGCGGCAGAGTCGCTCAAGAAGCTCAGCGAGGGCCAGGATTACAAGAGGGAATTCCAGCTTCCGGGAAGCATAACCTTCTACAGCTCCGTCATATCCCATTCATATTACGCGATATTCTATTCGGCAAAAGCCATCCTGCTGACAAAGAGCATAAGGACATATCCGCCTGAGGTCCACAGGAAGACGTACGAAGCCTTCAAGCAGGCCTTCGTGGACACTGGCGTGCTTGATGTCGCTCTCCTGGAGATATACAACAAGCTCGTCGTGAAGGCGGACATGCTCCTCGAGATATTCAGCGACGAGAAGTGGAAGAGGGGCCACTACACATACACCACGATGCCCCAAGCCAATATGGGCCCTGCATCCGATTCACTCACGAACTCCAGGCTGTTCGTATCCAACATCGAGAAGGCCATAAGGGGAGCCTGATATCTCTCCATCAAGATAGGGCGGGCCTCGACAGCTAACGCGTGTACGGCCCGTACCCGGGAAATAAATAGCATGAAAAGATGGGCCAGAGGGCGAGGGTCTGGAACCCGTCCCTAACCAAAAACAAAAACCTCTTCTATGCTTTTCGCCCCCAGCGCCCTGGCCACATCATGCGCAAGCTGGATTCTGGCCACCCTTCTCCAGAAACACAATCGTCTCCCTTCTGACCCCAACCTTCTTGGCCAGCTCCTCCTGCGTCAAATCAAGCCTGGCGCGGAGTTCTTTAATCCGGTTCTTCAGGGTGGTAGGGTTAGCATTTCAGAAGCTTTATAAATAAATTATTACTACCAATTGATAGTTACATATGATTTATTGGTGGTAAGATGAAGGAATACAAGAAGAATGAGCTTCTGATTAAAGCCAGGAGAGATGCAGGACTTACAAGCACGCAAGTTGCAGAAGGGATTGGCATCGCTTATCCGCAGTATAGCGCTTACGAAAACGGCAGGCGTTATCCCAGCAAAGAAATGCAGGAGAAGATCTGTGATTTCTTCCATTTAAAAGGGAATCCCCTTGAAGAGTGTGACTTTTTTCCAGAAGATATTAAGGATCTTGCCAAGAAACAACGTATTCCAAAGAATGAGCAGCAATTGTCCACCGAAATAATATATCATCCACCCTCAGACATAAGATACCTTTCAGACTGCACCCCAATCGGCACACCGAAATATTTCTATATTGAAACGGAAGTTATGCGGAGAGAATTATCAGAAAGGACAAGAAAGGTCCTTTCCTCATTGACCCCACGGGAGGAACTAGTCCTGAAGATGCGCTTTGGAAAGAATGAGAATACATATGAGGATATTGGAAGTATTTTTAAAGTAACACAAGAGAGGATAAGGCAGATCGAGGCCAGGGCTCTCGAAAAATTGAGACATTATTCCAGGTTAAAAAAACTTAAGTATTTTCTGAAAGACTAGGCTTCCAGATGCAGAGAGGATAAGAGAGCAGGTCAGATTACGTGGTTATAATTGGTAGGGTGGGGTGAGCGCGTTCCGGAAGGCGGTGGCTTGCCTTGTGGGGGAGGAGCCGAAGCATGAATGTGATTGGTGTAGGTGGATTAAAGCTTAACTGACAGTTTCTTTTATTAATCCTTAAAGCCACCTGTAGCCCACATGATTATTAAAGCCAAAAACACGCCTAACGTATTGGGGAGAGCTAGAATCACAGTAATAGGGAAGGGTATAGCCAACAGGATTATATTTGCCAATAAATCGGCAAGCGTATAAAACCCTAAAGCATAACCCAGAAACGCCAGAGCTAGACTTGCGAAAAAGTGTAATACTGCAAACTCAGCTATTAGTTCTTTTATGTTCATTTTCTTACCTATGCAATCTTGAGCCTCTTATATTTTGTTTTCATATTCACATGATTGCTTAAGCAATATTTATTCATTGCTTAACTTTGGAAATGCACTATCCCAGTATCTTTCTATCTAATAATTTCATTCCACCACATGCCCGCACCTGTCACATATAGCCGTCACGTCCTCCTCGTCCACTATTATCCTCATCTCCGGATGGCCGCATCTGCTGCATTCCATGGAATCACTTTCCTTCTTCCAGATTCACGTCAAAAACATAGCTGTGATGGCCAAGCTTGCATATAAGAACAGGTACGCGCCTGCCATAGCGGTAATTGGACATCGTCCAGAGGCATGTCTTGTTCTTGCATTCGGGGCATGTGTACATGGCCTTGGATAGCCAGACCGCGCCTATTTTGGCTTTTACTTTTGTCCACCTGTCCATATCTATCTCCTTCTTTTGAATGGCATCCTTGACGAGCCTGAAGTATCTCTCAAGTGTTCTCATGTATTTCCTAGTGCTCTCAGGGACGTAATCATCTTCCAGTTCCTGCTCTTCATCATCTTCATCATCCTCATCTTCCTCTGTTTCAATGTCTGCAAGCTCCACCATCCTGGGCTTTCTGGCATCTATTCTCTTTATGACAGGCACGAAAGGCGTATGCCCTTCAGGGCACAGAAGATGCGGGGTGTCGAAGGGCCTGCCTATGATTATCCACCTGTCAGACTTCTCCTTGCAGAATGGGCAGGAAACCTTCTTCGTGGAAGTGAATGTGTCGCCTGCCATAAGGCCCCGCTCCTTCCATTTTCCTGAGAGTATTTCCTCAGCTTTCAGTCTCATGCGGATAGATTGAAAGTAAGCTATTTAAACTGATAGGCATAAGTTATTTATAGTAGTGTAAGATAGGTTAAGAATGATAATAACGCCGCCCAGGTTCTGGGTCATCTATCTGAGCTGCCTGGAGAAGCCTAGGAGCCTCAAGGAGATAAGCAATGAGATAGGCTACAAAGGGCTTTCTGCCCTTTACCATAATTATAAGGGAAAACCTCTTGTTGAGTGGATGATGGAAACCAAGAACGAGGGCCATCCTTTTCTCAGGCTGGCTGAGAAGAAAGGAAGGGAGATAAAGTATGAATCTGTCCTAGAGTCTCTGCTCCCCGACAACGAGATTCACATCTGGAAATATGAATGGATCAAAAGCACTGTTTTCAAGCTCGATAACATAAAGATACTCTTCGAGGTCAGGAAGCACAAGGAGAAGATGCTGGAAAGGCTTGGGGGCGAGTTCATGCGGTTTGTCTGGGCCGTTCTCTTGAGCAAGGGGCTGGAGATATATCTGATGAAAAACGAAGGCGACAAGAAAAAGGCAAATTTCTACTCATTCGTGCAGAGGGATATAATGGGCATTTCCTTCGCCAACCTTAACGTGAAAGGATATATGGAGGCTATACAAATCGAAAAGCGCCAGGCCGAGATAATGAACCTATTTGTAACTCATTACTTGGATTTTTCTAAGCCTCCTAGAAAGGCAAAATAGTTACCCTTCACACCTCAAAAAGAAAATTAGCATTCAAATCCTTGATCCCTGCTGGTCAGAAGGCGCCGCTGCGTTATGGGCGGCATCACCGCCTGCAGTCTCTTATGAGACCGGTCTTATGCAACGCCTTCTTTCCAGGATCGAAGCTGAGGATCTACTCACTTTATTCTACTGATATCCCTGTTTCTCTATCGTTGGGATAACCCTTTGCAAAAAGGGTCAAGAACCTCTCTCTTTATACTACCAATTGCCCTGTTCAGGTAACAGTTTTTGGCATCCAAAGGCTTTTCTTAAAAGCCTTTGTGGGAGAGGGAAGCACAGGAAAGGTCCCACGATGCTCCCTCTTTTCTTGCCTGCGCCTTTTGCGCCTTGATTCTCTCACTCTCGCTCACAGGCATACTCACTTCAAATTCAAATTGGATGTTATGCATTTCTGTGACGATAGTTCAGGATTTTCATTTTCATGGTGGTCACCAAATCCTTAATCTCTTACAAGAACAAATACGTTGTCCCACGTTGTCAAAAACGCGGATGCACATTTCCGCTCTCTTGGCTTTGCCTCTTTGCACCCTATACAGTAACTATCATTTGGTAGTATATAAAGGCGTGACGTATTTCATGAGGAATGACGTAATTCCATGGGATATCATCGCCCTCCTCTGTAGGGGATGCCTGTGTTCCGCCAGTCTGATGGCAAATCCTTTCGCGCAGCGTTCCCGCACCAATCGCGCAGATTCCCGCAGCCTCCCTCGTGGAATCCAGCAGTATTCGCGCAATTACACGCGGTTATGATTATATGGGGTTTCGCTCTACAGCCTTTGGAGAAGGCCTTGGCCTCGAAAGGCTGAAAAATGCGTGCATTTTCACGCATAATCGAGAAGCAGGGTTACCCTTAAATTGCTTTCTGTTAAAATGAAAATGTGATAATATGTCCCCTCTCGGCCCAAAGGATATTCTGAAGCTTTCAGATGAAGAAATGGATTTGAAGGCAAAGATAGTGGAAAAAATAGACCCTTATCTGAAAAAGAATTTCATGGGATTGCCTGTAGAATATCCCATAAAAGAACTGGAGAAATTGGGAGAGATAAGGGAGACCGTCCTCGAAGAGGTAATGAATGAATACAGGCATGATTGGACAGACGTTAGGATAGTGGAGCTTGAAAGCAGGTTTCCGACCAAAGAACTAAGGGTGAAATTTGGCAAGAATGAGAAGGTCGGAAGATACATCCGCTTCGAGTATGATTCACCTCAAGAAATCAAGAGGAGAGAGGAGAGCATAGCTGAAATAAACAAAGAATACCTACAAAGAAGCATTGAAGATTCAGAACTGAAACCAGGAATAATTAATGCCCTCAAAAAGGGTGGAATAGCCAGAACCGGAGAACTGCCAGGATTAACGAAAAAAGAAGTGTCATTATACAAAGGGATAGGGCAAGGAAGCCTTGAGCGTATTGAGGAAAAGCTCAGGGAATATGGGTTCGGACTTAAGGAAGAATAAGGGCAATGCTAGTTCTCCTTGCGTCAGTTGTGTTCGCCTCAGAACCGATCCAGACCTGAGCCGCTCAATCCTTCGGGCTGTTGGCGACAAGGCCTGCGATCGCAAGGAACGCCACACCCAAGCCCATGAGGGGGGTCACCCTGGAGCCGTCAAACATGGAAAGCACAGAGCCCGCGACTCCCATGGCCAGGGCCATAGCGTAAAGCAGGGTCTTCAAAAGACTCTTTCTCATGATATAGATTATGGGTAAGAGGGTTTAAGAAGAGTATTGTTTTGGCATCCAGGTCTCAGTTGTCCATGTCCGGCTTGCGCTTCCTTTCAACAGGGACAGCAGCGTATAATCCGGGCTCATTAACCAGGGTATTACACAAATCTTTATATGGATTCTTTCCCCCATTTATTTCTACACTTTCCATCCATAGAAAAAGACATCTGTACCTGATGCATAAACAAGCACATTGAAGTAAACGTTTATCCCGAAGGTCTGTCCGAGCTCGTTCGCGCAGTCATAGACCTCCCCATACCATGTCCTGAAATGGCTCCTGACCTCATAGCTCCTTGAGTATTCGTTCCTGCTTCTGCTGTCCATTATCCAGAATATTGCGGAACTACTGCTGGAATCCATGTATATCTTTGCCTGTCCGGTGATTCTCTTGCCGGCCAGGTTCAGCTGTCCCGAGCCGTCCGCAAAAAGCAGATTAATCAGCGGATTCTGCGTCAGGATGCCGAGCGTGAAGGTGTAGTTCTTGTCAGGATACAGGTTAGGGACGGATGAAAAGTTTATGTACAGCTCGTTCCCAGATTTCCTGGCCAGGCCATACTCGCTTGTCTTGTTGTAGCAGTGGAAGCTTCCAGGCATCCTCTCGGAGCAGTTCAGTCTGCTTGAGTTTATCCACATGGAAACGAAGAACTCCCCAAGGTTCACCGGATAATTCCTGTTGGAGACGTTCATATTGACGAACATGGTCACCGCTTCATTCCCCGTGTTGTTGAGCAGGTAACGCACTGTGTAGGTGGATCCCGCCACAATCGAGGTCGGGAATCCCTGGATAGGAGTGATGGTGATGTTCTGTACAGGGAAGGTCTCATGGGCAGAGCCAGCGCTCGCAGAAGCCAGAACCATCAATACTACCAATGCTCCCAATACTGTTATTCCTTCCTTCATATCCCGCCTGATAAATTGAAGCCGGGGGGCTTGCGCCCCCTGTTCAATCAAAGGTTTACAGTGGAATGATGTTTGTTGTTATTGTGCACGTGCCTCCCATTATGTTGCTGGCAAAATCGTACTTGTTCTGCATGGGAATCGAAGACAGACCGTATACTGTAAGCGACTTGTGTATTGCCTGCTGTCCGTTTATTGTGCTAAGTCCCATGTATGCTTTCACTGTTCCACTACCAGGCCATGCTCCCAAAGCCAGCTTCACTGAGGTTATGGTTGCTGACGGATATCCTGCCTTTAGCTGGGTTAAAGTGCATGGTGAAGCCTGTGTGCAAGAACCTCCCGGCACATGGAATTTTGTAGTGTCATTTATTATTTTTACGTAGTTCGTGCCTGTGTTATATGTTCTTCCATCTGGTATCATTTGGACTGCAACACCTGATTCAAAGCCGCTGCCGATCAGCACCACATATGGGGCCAGATCGCTACTGCCCATTGTATTGTCTGTTATCGTGAAGGTATATTCCATCCCACTCAATCCAGTCAAAGTGGTTACTGGAGTTCCTTCATAGTATGTCCCTTTGTAATACGGCGCATCGAACGCTGTGTTAGGGTCGCTGAATCCGTCGACGCTCAGTTTTACCGTGTTTGTGATTATCGTATTTTCACAGCCTGCGATGTTGCCGAACTTTATATCCAGGTTGTTTACCGTATTGCTGGATAATGTGTGCGAACTCCCATAGCGTGTTTCTGAACCCACTGCATTGACTGTGTCTCCTGATGTACAGCCGCCTCCTGCCGTTCCAGTGCACTGGTTGCCGTCAAGCAATATCGACTGCTGCACGGTTACATTTGCCGTTATCACTCCATAGACTGTCAATAGTGCTGCAGAACCTACGCTTGCCAGAAGAACTGAAACCACTAATATCACTGGTACCTCTTTCCCTAGAATTCTTAGCTTTCTCATAGTTTCCTCTTTCCTTTATTGGGTACTTACTCTACACTAAGAGCAAGGCTTTGAACAGCCTTGTTAAGCGCCCCTCCTCGGCGCTCTCATTGGATTTTCAGAAGCAAATGAGAATGAAGCTGTGCAAAAACAAACAGTGTGGGAACATCTTTTAAGAATAAAGCTCCGACTGCCAGAAAATAGATTTCTTGGCATTCAAGTTATCGTATAGGAATAAAGTTTAAGAATGGTGCATGTGCTCATAATCACGGGGTTTGGGGTTGGGAAGAGGATTTTTGGCTTAAAAGGGGCGGAAGTTCTATTTTCTTTGAGTTTTTCCTTCAGTTTTACTTATGAAATAAGCTAAAATTATTGCCATTATACAATATCCAGTGGCTATGAACATTTTTTCATTCAATGGGAGTATATTAACCCCTGCTAGAAATTCTAGAGACCATTGAATAGCAAGGCCTCCAATCTGTGCTAATAAAAGGATTAAACTAGCAAATAATGCTATATGCAACGCATTTCTATTTTCTTGTTTCTCTAAGAATTTCTTTTTCATAGAATCACCTTCTATAGTTTTTAATTCTTTTTCTATTTCTTTAGTAAGTTGTATTAAATGAGAATGAAATTGATATTTTTTCTCTCTTATCATTTCAAGAATTGCATCTGTTGACTTTCTATTCTGTGATATATCTGAAATTTTAACGAAGTTTAAAGCATTGTTTATATCTTTAGCTTTACTATCGGCTCTTATGATTAGCTCTTTTAAAGCACTAGTTTTATGATTATTGATAGAATGTTTTAGCCGTGTTATAAAGAAAGAGGAGTCAATTTCTGGAATAATCCAGTGCGGCACGAATCTTCCTCTTTTAGATAACATTTTTCTCTGCCCTTTGACAGATTCACTAACAAGTTTTACCCATACTTTAATACTTCCTAATAGTTCCCTTTGCTCTTCATCTATATCATCTCTCTTTTTCCAAATAGAGAAATATGGTACTACTATCTGCAAGATTAACGCAATGGACGCAAAGAGTGCCACAGTAAGCGATAACAACAGATTTGACTTTTGGACTTCTTTGTCAATAAATTCCTCTTTAGAAAGGACTCTCATATCCGGAGAAAAGAACTCTATCGGCTGGCTAATTGACTCTAATTGTCCTGAATATTCTATTTTATAGCCTGGAGGTGATATGCTTTCTGCAACAAAGCTTGATAATCCGAATTTTGCGTTAATTGCTTCAACTGGCTTGAATATATCATTAGGAACGATAACGTCATTACTACAAATTACTTCGTTGGAGACAGTTTTGTTATTGATACCAATAATAAAAGCGTTACACCACCATATTGTATTTATCACACTTTTGCTGTCATAAGCATGAATTGATATGCTTGCAGTTCCGTATCCTTTCTCCTCAGAGTAAGCACGTAAGTAGCATTTTATGTTAGATTGTTGGGCCACAATAAAATCAGTGTTTGAACGACATGTCATCAATAAATGAATATCTGAATTTGGAATTCTAAGTTCGTTAAATGAAATTGCGCTATTGTTTACACTATTGTATATGGGTAAAATTAGAAACAAATAACACAATGCTGAAAAAATTGATAAAAATAGTATTATAATCCCAAATCTCTTTTCAGCCAATCTTTTTTCGTTCATAATAAAATTCACATCATCCGCCTTAAAAACCCTATTCTAATCCATGTTATACATTCACCAATTCCAACCGGCCTTTACTCCCCCTTCTGCGTGTGTGTTCGCCTGTGCCTGTGCCCATTCCCCTTCCTCAAAAAATCATGCAGTCCCCTCTGGTCTGCCTTCTCTTCCTTCAGCAGATCGTCTTCAGTGTAGCCGAGGCCACTTAAAACCCTTAACGCAGCGGGGATGACCTGGTTGTTTATGTAGTATTCGGGGTCGTAATTCTTCGCATCCTCTGAGGGCTCTGCGCGCTCTGAGATGGAGCCAGAGCCTTTGGTAATTATGTAAGAGATGGTGGAGCCTTCCCCAATGAGCCTGCCGCGCTCTATGGCTTTCTTGGCGGCAAGCACGTGTGGGCCGTGCTGCTGGTACTGGCTGAGCGGCCTGGTTATCTGGCTGTATATTATGAGGTCGTCCATCTCCACTCTGCTGTTGCGCAGCTCATCTATTGTGTTGCGCACTATCTGCGCGGCCTTTTCCGGCGAGTGGTCCTTCAGGACCGCGAGGAGCACGCGTTCCTGCGTGTTCTTCGCTATGCTGGACCAGTCCCTGCGCACCTTCTCGAATCCGCGGATGGTGATTTTACCATCCTGGTCTATGAGTGCGTAGCGCTTTTTGGCAGCCTGGCCGGTCTTCGTGGACACGAATATGCCTGAGTGGTAGAGGTCTCGGAACTCGAGCTCCATGATGCCAGGCAGCTTGTCATTGGCTGTCTTCAGGAAGCGCTCAGCGTCTGAGCTTGATTTCACCTTCAGGAAAAGAGAATCCGTGTCCCCGTAGATGACCACGTAGCCCATCTTCTCCGCGAGGTCTATTATGAGCTTGATGTAGTATCTGCCCCAGGCTGTTATGGACTGCGCGCACACGCGGGAGTACCAGCGGGAGCCCGGGTAGGCGTAATAGCCGTAAGAGGCGTTGGCAAGTATCTTCAGGCCGTACTGCCTGTTCTGGAGGTCCTTGTATCTGGGCGAGCCTGGCCTGAGCTTCTTCATCTCCTTCTTCATCTCTATCCTCCGCTCCATCAGGCCGCGGATTATCTTTGGGATGAAGCCATCATGCTCGGTGCAGTACCAGTGGCCGCTCTCATCCGGGACTGAGTTCTTTTTCCTGTCATCATGTTCGTGCTTGCTGCGGCAGCACATGCAGTCCAGGGTTTCAGGAGAGACGTTATGCGTTATGGTTATGGTTGGGTAAAGGGACTGGAAATCGAACAGGGCGATGTTGTCATGGATGCCTTCCTTGGGCTGGAGGACATAGCCTCCTGTGAATGCAGGATATAGCCTGCGCTTCTGCACCTCCTGGTACTTGGGCCTGTTCGGGAAGAGCTCCCCGAGGATGTAGGCTTCCCTCATGTAGAGCCATTCCACCAGCTGGGAGTAGCTCATCCGGGAGACGTCGAACAGGGTCTGTCCTGTTATCCTGGACAGCTCTGCTATCTGGGGGAGCAGGTGCTCCGCAAGCATGAGAGTGAGCTCGGAATCGCGAAGGCAGTAATCAGCTATCTTCCCGATATCTCTGCCTGACTTCCATGCCTTCTCTATATCCTTCCACTTCATCTTGAGCTTCCCCTCGCCCAGTATCTCCCTTGCGACCTTGTCAAGGGAGAGGGTCTCTGTCATCAGGCTGGAGCCCAGTATGTTCTCGATGAAATCATAAATGTCCACATGAACCCTTCCGGCGATCTGCGCGGAGCTCGTGCGCATGCGCTTCTTGAAGACCAGATGGGAGCGGTCGCGCCCCAGATGCGGATGCAGCTTGTGGTGCTCAGCCCTCTCAGCGATCCGCAGGAAATCATACCGGTCAGAGTTGTAGCCAACGATTATGTCAGGGTCCCTTTCAGAAACGATTTGCCCGAACCTTTCCAGCAGGGCCTTCTCGTCCTGCACATGCTCTGCGCTGGGATGGTTGAGCTTCTTGTAGGTAAGGACCCTGGAGAAGCCTGAGCTGTCCTTGAAGGAGGCCATTATAATCTTCTCCTCCATCTCCTTGCCTGACGGCTCTTGCGTCGCCTTCTCTCCATCTTGACGCCTTCCTTCCATCTCCTTGCCCGAAGGCGGCTCTTGACGCCTTCCTTCCACTATCTCTTCCGCGATCTCCAGGTCGAACGCAAGCACCCTGAGCCTGGGAATCCCGTTACCGTTACTTGCTTGCCAGACCCTTGCAGCCTCAATCACCATGTCAGCATGAAGATCCAGCTGGACCTGCTTGCCCTGGATTTCTATCCAGCTCATGGGAATCAGTCCCATGTCAATAAGGAACCTCCTGTAGAACGTGACCCCATACTCATATTCTTCCTTGACGTCCTTCCAGTCCTTCAGAAGGTCCCGGAGCTTGGGGACGTCAGCAGGGTTGTCCATGAAGACCTTTGCCAGATTCACCGGAGCTCCCAGGTATTTGCGGGAGACCGCCTCCACCTTGGAGGGCTTCCTGCCTTCCACCTCCAGGTTCCTGACCCTCTGCATGAGCTCTTCGGTCTCGGCCTTGTTCAGCCCGCGGGGCTCTATGTAGAAATAGGGATGGAAGGCTCTGAACAGCGCGACCATGCTTCTGCCATCCTGGAGCTTGGTCCATAGCCTTATCACAGGCTTCCCGTTGTCCAGGGCATAATCCGCATCGAGAAGGAAGGCCTTTATGGAGCCGTTCTTCCCCGAAGCCTTTCTGGAAGTGGCCATGCTAAAGAGTTGATTTAATCATTAAAAAGATTGCGGCCACCCAAAGCGCAATAGCCGGAGGAGCGTTCATGTCAGTATTTTCCTCATGTATTCCCTGTCCTCAGCCAGGGCATGGCATTTCGCGCATGAGCTTCCGGGCCTCGTGAATGCCTTGTCAAAGAAGCCGTCGTCATTGGTGCTCTCGAAGGTGCGGCCGGGAAGCCCTAAATTCTCCCTCCCGAAGAACTTGATTGTCTTCGGGGTTTTCGCGTCATAATATTCCGCCTTGATACCCAAGTCGTGCTTCATTCCATACCTTTCGAATTTGGCGCTTTCATAAATCTGCATAAAAGGGATGCTCGAAGGTGGCAGCGGCTTCTTCTGGGGCTCCAAAGCATTCTCGACAAAAATGCCAAAAGCGAAATACAATCCGCAGCTGATTATTAGTGGGTAGCTCTTGGCGAGTCCAGCAATCTTCATGATATCCGTTGGATGAAGATTATATAAGGTCTGAGTGTTCCTTGGCCTTGTAGCATGCCCAGATATCATATATGTATAAGCCTTTCATTCAATTATTATCCATGACAGAAAGCCTCAATCCTGAAGACCACGAATTCATTCCAAATGCTGTAAGGCTTGCCATTAAAAACGTTGAGAGCCCTGTGAAGCTGAGTTATACCAACCCTGAGATAGAAAAAAGGTGGGAGGATTTCTGCGGGGAGAAGAGGTCCAGGGACGATTCCGCAAGGGATGGGGACCTTGTGCTCACTGGTCCCGGGACATGGAGGACTTCTCTTGGAATTCTAAATGTCAAGGCTTTCCATGGGAAGTTCAAGCCATGGGTCACATCAAGGCCAGCCTATACTGATTCCAACGGGAAGAGGCCAGGGCCTGTCGAGGGATACAATTACTATAGCGTTGGGACAGGAGGCATGCTCTTTGTAGGTGAGCGTCTGAACCCGAAGTATCTGATGCTCGGTTCAAGGCACTGGAGGGAGGTTGGCGGAGAAATTGACCTTCCGCCTGCAGGCTTCCTTAAGCTTGATGACCTGGGAGCAGAAGACCCTCTTCTTGCAGGGTACCTCAGGGAAAGCAGGGAGGAGGTTGTCGAGCCTGACAGCCTCCCGAGGCATGCGGGCGTCACGAAGACGGATAACTGGAGAAACCTTACCATGTGCTATGAAGCCTTTGTTGGCATTGGAGGCATCGAGAAGGCGTTCGATCTCGAGGAGCATGAAGGAGGCCTCGTTGTGCTTAAGAGGAAAGCCCCCAAGAAGAGCAAATATAGGGAAGAAGGCCTTTTCATGTATCCCGAGGGGAAGCTGGACTCCTATGTATCAGACCAGTCAGCAAAAGGAAGGAAATTCGGGGAGAGGGCCTCGCTGCTCCTCAAGTATCATCTGGGTATCTAAATCTTCACTTTCCTACTGTGGCACTTTTCGCAAGGGCTGCCCTTCAATACCTTGACCGCATCATAGATGCCATCGTTGTTGGTTGACAGAAGACGCATGTCTGCTTCCTTGAAGCATTTCATGGATTCTTCCATACCTTTCTCCAGTTCTTCCATACTCCTCTTTGGGCTATCCAGAAATTTTTTGTAACATTTCAAGTCATTTCCAATTCTGTAGCATGCTGCCCTCTTGGGCTTTCCGTAACGCCGAATCTCCTCTTTCTCGAATTGACCGCATGGATTCATGTTTACATATGAATGGCGGTATTCGTACCCTTTGTCCAGTGCTGACTGGGCTATCCCAGCCTCTGTTGGGCAGAGCAGTGCGCCGCCCAGAACGAGACAGCCTATGAGCTTTTTCATGAAGATTAATTGGGGGAAAGGGATTTAAGCTCTTGAAAAGCCATCGTTTAGAAAGGGATTTCCTTGTATATGAACTCGCCGTGGGCGATTTGAGTCGATGCGACACTTTTGCTGTTATCAATAGCCGCTCGTGTTCACTGTTTGCTCTGAGAAGCAGCGGAGTTCGGCCGAGACTTCTTGAACCTGTCATAGAAATAGCCCAGGGAAATTCCGAAAATGACATATTGGACAATGGCCTCAATTAAAGCATAAAAGTCAAAGTAGAATGCGATTCCAATTATCATTGGAAGAATAAACGGAATCAAACCGAGAACAAACGCCTTGAATACTCCTGATGAACCCGGGAGTTTATTGTAGAAAAACACAAAAACAGCTCCCCAGAATAAGCCTGCTATTATTATGCCAGTAAACTCGTTAACAAGAACATATCCATAATCAATAACAGCACTTGTGCCCGATATGCTGAGGTTAAGGAATATTACATGAAAAACCGAGGTTATGGCATAAGCAATTAAACCAGCTTTTATGCCAGGTTTGTAATCGAATTCCTTTCTTCTCCTGTGCATGAAGTAAATCAGTAGAGCAACTATAATCAATACAGTAACAATAATAGCTAAAAGTGGCAGCATTGAATAGAAGTCTGATGAGCCCACACCTTGCAGCAGTTGATCAAACTGAGCCATAGTTAATTTTGCATCATGCAACTTTAAATACTTAGCAAATGATCACGGTTTCATCCACTCAATCTCGTAGTACTCGTTCCCTGATGTTGGGAGCACAATCTTGCTCAGCACATAATAGGTTATGGAGGTCTCCCTGTCTGTGATGGAAAGGAGCAGCTGGAGCCCGAGGGATTCGGCTTTTTTCAGTAGTGAGGCAAGCTCCACGCCCCCTATGTGGTCGTCCTCTGAGAAGGCTATGAGCAGGTAGCGGCCCTTGTCAGCCGCAGGGTCCTCCCTCACCAGGTTCTGGCCGCTCTTCTTCCGCCTGTAAGCCAGGAACTCTGAGATATGGAAGGCCTGCTTTCCGCGCTTGGGCTTTTCCCCGGCTTCCTTTGTCTCAATCGGGATATGCTCCACTAGGTCGCGCTCAGTGAGCTCCGGGACTGATAGCAGGAAGGTCTTCTTGACGCTGTGGGCGACGCGGACAGCGCGCGCCCATTCGGAGACCAGAAGCTTCTGCTCCTTCGGGAACACATGGAGCACATGCCTTGAGTGTATCCATTCCCTTTCCTCGCCTTCATTCTGCTGCCTGCCAGGCGAAAGCGCAGGGGAGGCTCCTGGGAAGTATATCCTGAAGTGCGAGCCGAACTTGAAGCCTGTTTTCACCACATACCCCCTAAGCCTCCAGTCCTCGTACACCTCATAGAGCCTTTTCGTGTATTCACGCTTCTTGGAGACCTGGGCAAGTATCTGCTCGCCTGTGGTAGGCTTGCCTGTCACCGTATCCACGACCTTCAGGCCGAAGTGTTTGGCAAGGAATATGGTCTCCATGAAATCCAAACGAAGGAGGCTGCCGCGCTCCTGTCTGTACACTCCAAGCTGGCCGAACCAGTGTGTGTTGAAAAGATGCTGGCCCACGTTATCGTCATCAACCACGGAGAAAAGCGAATCCGGATACCAGTGGGCCTGGCTGGAAAGGGATTCCATCCTGAGCGCATGTGACGGGTAGTGCTTCTCTCCCTTGGCATGCCTGGAACTGTGGATTGAAGGCGACAAGAGTCGCCTTCCTTCCGAAATCTCTTCGAACTTCTGGAGTATGAGGCCCCTGTCCCTCCAGTCCCTGTATGCGTTGTAGTCAACCATGAGGCGGGGGTTATTTGCTGCGTAATGGGAGGCTATCTCATTGAAGCCGGCTGGCTGCTCATGGATGTAGCATGTGCCGTTCAGGAAGGTCATGACATAAAGCGCCTCCTCGGGGTTCAAGAAGACCTTCCCATCCCTGAGTTCGCCGAAGAAGTTCTTCTTCAGCTTCTCCATGCCATCCTCTTCTTCGCACCAGATGCCCTTCTTGGGCTCCCATTTCAGGATTATCATACGCCTCGCCTGCCACAGAAGGCGCTTCGCACCTTCACTTTGCAGTTATGCAATATTGGGTCTTTTGATTAAAATAGTGAAGGGTTAAATAGCTTTTCCCCAAATACCTTTCCATGAGAACAGGGAGGAATATCCTTATTGTAGATGATGATGAGAATGCTATAAAGAGCCTGGAGAATCTTATACATAATGAATGGAGGGATTGCCTTTTCTATACAGCAAGAAATGGAAAGGCAGCCCGGCAACTTTACAGCATTAACAAGCCCTTTTATGCGGCATTTCTGGGCAAGTGCATGCCGGATGAAGGGGTTTCCCCAGAGCCCTCAACAGGGCTCGGGCTTTCGAAGGATTTTTCCATGGATGACTCGCAGCTGCCTTTGGTTATCATCTCGAATGACTTCGTGCCTAGCAATATCGATTTGTACAGGACTGCTTATGCAAACATCCCGAAAATACGTTTCCTTCAATAAGGCGATGGCCAAGGCCTGATGGAAATCCTGCATGATATCTCTAACTGTTGCCTTTCAAGAAGCTGACCCCTACATGAATCACAAAGTAACACTTTTAAAGTGATATCACCTAAATTAGAGATTACGGAGAGATTTGCATGGCAGGGTCATCAATCACAAGCATGATAGTCTTGTTTCTCATATCCATAGGCTTGCTTCTTGGGGGGCAGACAATAATCGAGTGGGTCGGCCACCCGTACACTAACCAATCTGCCCTTACCTTGGGCCTTATACTGCTAACGCTGGGCGGGCTTATGCTGTTCACTGTTATATACAAGGCCATCTATGGCGGAGCCAGCTCACTTCTGGGC
Source organism: uncultured archaeon (assembly GCA_964353635.1). Classification (GTDB taxonomy): domain Archaea; phylum Aenigmatarchaeota; class Aenigmatarchaeia; order QMZP01; family QMZP01; genus JAPLVB01. The sequence continues at coordinate 20,935 of CAYGVS010000008.1, forward strand.
TCAAGGAAAAAAAAGCAGGAGTGAATTCCTGGATTCCTTGCAGCACAATTTCTTTAAGCTGATGATTCAACGCATGCTCCCTTCCCAGTTCGAAAAATAAGATATGCCTGTGACGGGATTTCCATCACCATGGGGATTTCCCCATAGGTGTTCTTGAACCCGTGGCCTCCAGATTTCTCACAGCAGATTCATGGTTGGAAGGCGGAATTTCGTTGGAAGGCGCCGCTTGGCGCATTCGGTCCACGTTCCGCCTTCATTCCAGTGTTCCGCTCGTCACTCATAAAGGTAATCTTTTCTTTGGGGTTAGACTTTTCGTCTGTCTTGGAAGGCGACAGCAGTCGCCTTCATTCTTTAATTCGCCACCTTCAAACAATCC
>CAYGVS010000008.1:21320-40095 GCA_964353635.1 uncultured archaeon
GCCTTCTTTCACCCCTTCGAAAGGGATTTTATGAGTCTGGCGCTCTAACCAGCTGAGCTACACAGGCCGACACCGGATGGACGACTTTAACCAACTGCTTCAGGTCGTCGAACCATTTATGCCCTGCTATGACTTATTGCCACGGAATGTTTCAGCTTGAAGCTGGCGCAGTTATGCGCTAGTTGAAAGCCGAAGTTCGCAGCTGTAATGTATATGGTAAGAAGCAAATATTAACATAAATACGTGAGCCCTTGCCCGAGGGTCAGCGCTTCCTTTTGGTCCTGGTCTCCTTCTGGTACTCTAGGTACGAGTATACGATTGAATAGAATCCCGCTGAGAGCACAGGAAGCAGGATGAAGAGGAAAGCATATTCCTTGAGAACGACTCCCAGAAGGGCTATAATGCCTGAAATCTTGAAGAGTTTGCCTCCAAGCTTGTGCGTGCTCTCCCACACCTTCTCGCTGCTCAAGGTCCATGGCGTGTGTATGCCAATGAACCAGTTCTGCTTCGCGTTCTCAATTAGCACGCCTGAATAATAGAATATCGCTGCGAATGCAGGAGCAAGCAGCGGAACGAGCTCGAACCTCCAGCCCAGGTTCCAGAGCAGCGTGAGCATGTAAATGTACAAAAGGAATCCGAACACCAGAATGATGAACCTGTCAAAGTATGGCCTGAACTTCTCGATGTTCGCCCTTTTCGGGTCTATCTTGGGGATGGCCAGGAACAGTGGGAAGAGCATGGCTGATATGAAAGGCATGAGGAAGGCTCCCCAGAACCTGTCCATGTAACCGTCAGGCTGGCCTGCTGCGTTCCAGTGGGAGACGATTCTCTCGGGAAGAGATGGATAAATATAAATCCCAACAAGGAAGGAGGCCAGCACTATACCCAAAACAAAAAGCTCTGCTCTTCTCATAATCATTCAACCTTCCCATTCCCCATGGTCTTTATAATATTCTCCAGCGTGCGCTCGTCCTGCTTCCTCTTCCTCATGTCCTTGACAGTGTATTTCCCCTTCTTTATCTCCTTCTCCCCCACGAATATCACAAACGGGATCCCCGCCTTGCTTGCGTACTCCACCTGCTTGCCCAGAGGCCTTCCCATGAGGTCTGTCTGGACATTCATCCCACCTATCCTGAGGGCCTGCGCTATCTGCAGGCATTTCTCCCTCCCTGCATCATCCGCAGCAGCAACGAACGCATCGGTTTTGGTGAGCAGCCCTTTAGCCATGCCTTCCGCTGCCATTATCTCGCATATCCTTTCAATGCCAAGGGAAATCCCGACTGCAGGGGTCCATTTCCCCCCATAGGTCTCCGCCAGGTTGTCATACCTTCCCCCGCCGGATATGCTCCCTATCTCTTTCCCCCGGACGGATATCTCGAAGATGGGGCCTGTGTAGTAATCCAATCCCCTCACCAAAGAGAAATCGATTATGACCTTCCTATCTATCCCGTACTGCCCGCATAGCTGGACTATCTGCTCCAGCTCATCAAGGCCTTCCTTGGCTGAGGTGAAGCCCTCAAGCCTCTTCCTCTCCCGTGCGAGAACAGTGGATGGGCTTCCCCTGACCTTGGTCATCTCCAGAAGCTCCTTGGCCTTCCCCTCCTTCACCCCGGCCTTGAGCAGCTCCTTCATGACCTCAGCATGTCCTATCTTCTCCAGCTTGTCAAGCGCCCTGAACACATCAGGGGACTTCTCCTTGGGTATCTGGAGGAACTCCACTATCCCGTTCAGTATCTTCCTGCTGTTGAGCTTGATGGCGAAATCCCTGAAGCCGAGCGCCTGAAGAACAGTCGCAGCAACAGCAAGGCATTCTGCCTCGCACTCCATCTTCCCAGAGCCAACGATATCAGCATCAGCCTGCCAGAACTCCCTGTACCTTCCGGCTTGCGGGTTATCATACCTCCACACAGGGCCTATCTGGTACCTTTTGAAAGGCTTGGGCAGCTGGGGATTGCTCGCGATGACCCTCCCGAGCGGAGCAGTCAGGTCGAACCTGAGGCCCAGCTCCCTGTCAGCCTTGTCCCTGAAATAGTAAATCTCTTTGCGCACATCCTCCCCGCCGACGCCTTTTTTGGAAAGCAGCTCCCATGACTCAAAAGCAGGCGTCTCGAGCGGCTCGAACCCGAACCTCTCGAAGACCTTCCTTGCGGTATCAAATACCTTCTGCCTCCGCATCATCTCCTGCGGGAGGAAATCCCGCGTGCCTTTGGGGGTCTGGATGGCCATAAAATCGCCTGATTGCATTTTTGTTATTTGTTGTAGAGCGGGCTTATATTCCTGCGCAAAGCATCAAGCATAAAAATTTTATCTCCAATTTCTTCTAATGAAAGGATATGATTGGCTTTCCAGAAGATTTAAATACGCAGTTGACAACAGCGTGGTTCCTGCATATATGAATCATTCCATTTCAGATGAAAAATCAGCATTTGCTTTGGAATGCTGCAGGCTGGTGTTCGAGAAAGACGTGGCACGCCTTTCCCAAGAAGTCCAGGACAACCCTAATTTCAGCCAGTCCACAAAAAGCCTGCTCAGAAAATATTCCGAGAAAGGGCTTTCTCTTGACTGGAAGGATAAAAGCGTTGTAAAAAGGTTCTATGAGCAGACGATTGCTGCGAAGAGGATTCTAGGAGGCATGGCAAAGAGGGAGTCCTCTTATTCCGCTGCTTAGAGAGTTTCGTGAAAGCCAAGGGCGCGCATCCCCTCAGCGCAAGTAGGCGCTTCAGCTCATGGGCTTGGAGCTGGTTTTTTCGCCAGCCTTTATGAGCTCCGCGACTTTTACAGGCACAAGGCTCTCCCATTCCAGCCCATTTGAAATCCTCCGCCTTATCTCAGTTGACCTGATGCCTTTCACGTACACCCCGTGCTTCCTGACAGTGATCCCCTTCTTCCTGAAGCACCTTTCAGTCCAGGGGTTCCTTGTGTACACTCTGTCGAATTCAACCTGCCCCGTAATGGATGAAGCCCATCTCTCATCATCCATGAAATCCTTCACTCCGATTATCCTGAACCCCTTCACGCCATCTGCCCGGAGAGCCTCCGCTATCATCCCCTTCCGCTCCTCAAAGGAGTAAGGGTTCTTCTCGGTCCTGCTCTCCTGGCTCGACCCAACCGCTATGACCACCTTCTCATTCTTCCCGAGTATCTCCTTTACAGCCTGCAGGTGCCCCAGATGGAAGGGCTGGAACCTCCCCACAAAAAGCGCTATCATAAACCCCTGATTATTCCCCTTTCACAGCTTGGTATATCCTCTGCAAGGCTGTCGCATTGCTCAGCACAGCCAGCACCACGATCGTGTAAGTGAGATAGAACAAATCCAGGCTGGCCACAAGTATCCCGATGAACAGTATGATAAGCCTCTCAGCCCTCTCCAGGAACCCTCCCTTCAGCTCCTTCTCCGTGAGCTCCTTCTCCTTTGCAGCTGCCTTCACATAAGTTGTCATCATGGCACCGAAGAAGTACAGGAACAGCCAGAAAGCCGCGGGAAGATAGAACCCTGGAAGCCCTGCGAACAGGAGCCCAAAAATCACAAGCCCCTCCACATACCTATCTACCACCGTATCCAAGTAAGCTCCTTTCTTGGATACAGTCCCAGTCACCCTTGCCACTGAGCCATCTATCAAATCCATGAAAGCAGAGAGCAGGAAAAGCCCCGCAGCCCAGAGGTACTGCCCCTGCACAAGGAGCCAAACAGCAAAAAATATCGGGATAAGCGAGAGAATGGTCCACTGGTTCGCCGAGAGAGGTACCTTGCTGAAAAGAATCCCGACCTTCACGGAGAACTGTGCGAACCTGTCCCTGCGCTTGTAAAGAACCATAGTTATTTGTTGGGGAGGGGATTTTTAAGGGTTAGGCTTAATCCTTTCAAAGACAGGTTTCCACTCTGCAAAGGCTTCTTTAATTTCGCCTGATACTTTGCCTTGTATCAATTTTATCGCAAAAGCAGATTCAACATCATCTATATGGAACGCTGGTGCCAGTATATCATAAATCGCCTTATACAATTCGGATGTCCCTATAGCAAATTCTGGTTTTGTGGAGCACCTTAGAAGATTGGACACACCCTCCTTCTCAAAATAGTTCCCAATGGTTTTAATAACATTATCCCTTTCAGGAAGATTTTTAGGGATGAGAGATACCAATTCACCAGCAAAGGCATCTGCTATGTGCTTCTTCACCTCAGGGTCGCCTAAATAATCACATTTCTCAAACTGGCCTTTGCAATAAAGCCTGATTGCAGGTTCATTTCTAGCACAATAGCCATCGCTACTTCCATAACGGAAAGAAGGCGAATATAGCCCGCATTTTTTCATACGATATGAGTAGTGATAAATCTTTTAAATCCCTCCTGTACTTCGTTTTTTATATCCCCAATACAATTTCTCTTTATGCCCGAAAAGCTTGAACAGCATGCCAGAAGGAAGCTCCTCATAGCCCAGCGGAACGAGATAACCGAGCACCACATCTACCATAAGCTTTCTCAGTCCGCAAAGAATCCGGCGAACAGGAAGCTGCTAGAAGGCTTTTCTCAGGACGAGCTCCGCCACTATGGAATCTGGAAGAAGTACACCGGAGAGGACGTGAAACCCTCCAGCCTCAAGATATGGAAATATTTTCTGATAGCTAAAATATTCGGCCTGACCTTCGGGCTCAAGCTCATGGAGAAAGGGGAGGAAGGCGCTCAGAAAAATTACGGCACATTCAAAGTCCCTGAAGCCGCAAAGATACAGAAGGAGGAGAACAGCCACGAGAGCAAGCTCCTTGACCTCATAGACGAGCAGAAGCTCAGGTACGTGGGCTCCATCGTGCTTGGCCTGAATGACGCTCTTGTGGAGCTCACAGGCACCCTGGCAGGCCTAACCTTTGCGTTCCAGAATTCTCAGTTAATCTCCCTGGCAGGCCTGATAACAGGGATAGCAGCCGCCCTGTCCATGGGAGCCTCTGAGTACCTATCCACAAAATCAGAGGAGGCGACATCAAGAGGAGGTCAAAAAGATGGTTTGCGCAAGAGCGCGAAGAAGGCCTCCATTTACACGACCTTCACCTACATCCTTACAGTCATCTTCCTAATTCTGCCATTCTTTGCGCTGAAGGATTATTACATCGCCCTTGCCTGGACAGTGATTAATGCGGTTATAGTGATATTCATCTACACATACTACATCTCAGTCGCCAAGAGCCTCCCCTTCAAGCGGCGCTTCTTTGAGATGATAGGCATATCCCTGGGGATTGCAGCTCTGACCTTCATAATAGGAATGCTTGTCAGGATCTTCCTTGGCATAAACATTTAGCGCATTTAAAATAAAATTAAGTGAAGCTCTTCCTCTTGGAAAGCTCCTCCACCTTTTTCCTGATCTCATCATCCGCAGGCAGGGGAATCCCTGCGTGGCCGAAGGCCTCCTTCACCTTGTTCCTGATGACCCTCGCTTCAGTCATGTCCATGTCCTTGACAAGGGACCTCTTGTAGACAGTGAACATCCTGTCCGTCATGTCATAAAGCACGGGCAGCCTGGCCTTCAGTATGGTGAGCCTTTCCGCATGGTCGTTCGGCCTGTCCCTGACCAGCTCGAATATCTTGGCGTCATCAGCAGCGAACAGCGCCTCGAAGAAATTGCTTGAGGCCTCCTGGGACATCCCGAGGTTCTCGGCCATGACACCAAGCATGAAGTGATTCCTGGCCTTGTTTACAAGGTTGTCCATGATAATACTTGGCAGCAAACAGTTTTAAGGGCAGCCTGTAATCAGCTGCCATTGCTATCCCAGAATAAGCCTCACAATCTGTTCCTACTAATTCCATCTAATTCAATTGGCGGCGTCACTGCTGTATGAATCTTTGAAAGACAGGAGCCCATTCACGCAGAACAAATCCTATATCTTCTGTTATATCCTTAATTTGCATATCATATGCTTTAAAAAATCCCATGCTTTTATCTATTTCAGTTTCGATGCATCCCATGATTTTATTGATATTTTTTGACTTTGCATATTCAAAAAGCACTTCTTTATTACCAAAAATAGACTCAAGGCCATTCAGGATTTTTGACTTCTGCTTAGCTCTCATATTAGAGCAATCAACCTCCCTTTGTAGAATCTCATCAATCTCATCCAGGAAGGAATTGACAACATATACTCTTACATCATCCTTCGCATATTGATTGCACCTTTCAAGCTCATTATGACAACTCCTATCAAGATTGCCGATTTTACAACTCTTGGGATACAAGCAAATGACCATAAAATAACTGATTTATAAGTCTATTTAAGCCTTGCCTGTTCCAAGGCCTACCCCAAAATCAGCCTCACAATCTTCTCCTCCTCCACACTTCCGTTCATCACAGCGTCCATGTTGTCCACGGTGTGGAGTATGAAGGCCTCGACTGTCTGCGGAGGCGTGGGGCCGTTCTCCCCGAAATGAGAGGCCACGATATGGACCACCTTCTCGGGGAAATGCCTTGCGTGGAGCTCAGAGGTTCCGAGCATGGTATGGTCTATCGAGGAGCCCTCGGGCTTCCAGCCTGACCCGGATTTCCTTACACCCCAGACCTTGCCTATGTCATGCAGGAGGGCCCCTGCTATGAGAGCATCCAAATCCACCTTGGTCCCATATATCTTCTGTATCTCCTCCGCAATGGATATGCAGACCTTCGTGACAAAATAAGTGTGCTCCAGAAGGCCGCCTGTCTTGGCATGGTGCCAGTTCATGGAAGCCGGAGCCTGGTCGAAAGGCACCTGGGAAAGCCTCATGCCTTTGTTAGAGAGCGGCCCTGGATTCCTGAGGGTATCAGCGACCATCTTCCTCAGCTTGGGCTCCTTTATCCTTCCCGCAAGCTCCAGGATGTCCTTCATGGTGGGCATATCATCTCCTAAATATTTAGGATAGTGAATTATAAATCAGCTCTGTAAACTCCAACGTATTCGCAGGAGTCTGCCATATCTTCCAGTATTTGGGCGTCCTTGGGAAACGCCTGCGAGAAAGGCATTATTTTATGGGACCTTTTAACAAGAGTAGATGTTCCTGCATTGAAGCGTTTCTGTTTTTTCACAAGAAATTTCTCTCCATAATCTTTCCTCACTTCTTCCTCACCCACATCCCTTATCCTTGCTATCTCCCTAAAAGAATCAGAATCCACACTCAGGAATCTTTTGTACAGGCTTCTATTCATTTCCTCCAAAAAATTCTTAAACTGCCAGTCTTCCATTCTTCTTACTTGCTCTGCGGTTATCTTTCCCGGGGTATGTTTTTTTAGCTCATGCTGAAGGAAGACTTCTCTTGCGCGATTTGATCCAGACAGATAGTGATTTTTGTAAAGCCATGCCTTTAGATAAAGCATTTTCCTTACGGCTCTGGGGTTGAGGAAAAATACGTTTTTACCATCCTCATCTAGCGACTCGTGCAGATCTCTTACAGATGGGTCTAGCCTGTACCCTATAAAAATGTCCGGCTGGTCGGGGCATGCTGTCAGATAGTGCACATGGTCGCAGTCCATTATAGTGTACGCAATCTGGTCTATGTCTAGGCCTTTTGAATTGAGCATCTGTCCAATAATAGGATATTTGCCTCTCACCGTATCTATCACATCCCTAGCATCGACACCAAACTTCTTGAGATAAGCCATTATATCCTGATCGCTCAGTATCAGTTCTATATTCTCCTCTTCATCCAGCTTTTCAGGGTCGACAAACTTCCCATGATCAGAAAAAGCGGGTATATAGATATCATGAAGTGCTCCGCTGGTTAACGAAAGGTTAACATGATACTCATCAAAGCTATTTAATCGGCATGAAATTTCTAACCTTATGGGAACATCAAAAGAATGGTCTCCCCTGCTCTGGTACGAGCACATATCCACCTGACCATCTGTACCCACGCTGGAGAAGACGCCTATCATTCCAAGCTGCTTGATATTTGAAAGCCTCCGGAAGCTTGGAATCTTGAGCAGGTCCTGATAAATCTCTCCCTGGGGGACTATTCTCCTTGTTCCTATCTGGAACCCCCCAATCGGAAAGCAATCAATATATCTTTCCTTGAGCGATTCCACATATTTGCGGCTCCTTTCTATATCATCATATGATCCTAAAGTAATGGGGTCTGGTATCTCTATAAGATTCGGACTAATTATAACATGTCTTTCGATATTCGGAATCATTTTCCCACAAAAAGAAAAAGGCTGCTAAGCGTTTTAAGGCTTGCGCTTTCCATCCATGCCATAGAAGATTTCAAGCGCCGCTATGAAAAGAAGAAATTGAAGCTTATACTTTTAAGCGGATTACACCCTGAGCTCGTACTCCCACCCAGGCCTCCAGGCCTTCTTGTGTCTCCAGTCCTCCTTCACAGCCTGATCCCACGTCTTGTTTTTGAGCAGCACATCCAGGGCCAGTTGGGGAGCCCTGTGCGCAACAATCGCCACGCTCTTTCCGTGGTATTTTTTCCTAATGTCCTTCAGAAAGCTGCGCATCCTTTTCTCCACATCCATGTAGCTCTCCCCCTTTGGGAAGGGCTTTTGGATATGCCTGGCGATGAGAGAGTCGACTTTCGCTGATGGGGCTTGGGTGAGCTCCCCATAATCAACTTCTCTCAGCCGCTTGTCCGTAACTATCTTGGCTGATCCGCCAAAAACAATCTTCGCAGAGTCAGCAGCCCTCTTCAGGTCAGAGCAGAAGACGGCATCGAACTTCTTCCCTTTCAGAAAGCATTTGAGGTCCATGCACTGCTTCCTTCCTGTCTGGGACAGCTCCGCATCGGACCATCCGGATGCCAGGCCTTTCTCATTATCCACTGTGGTGCCGTGGACGAAATATGTGATATGGATGGGTTTCATTTAAACTCCTCGATCATATGCCTCTCTCCAGACAGCATCAGCAAAAGGCTTGAGAACTTCAAAGATATTTTCTCCATAATCTGTTTTTAGTTCTTTTTCCACAGCTTTCTTTCCATATTTCCCCATGAGAATGTGAGGCATACTCAAGTCCCCAGACTCCAGAATATTACTCATTTCTGCAAAAGTTAGTATTGTGCTTAATGTATTTGTTCTTTCTGCCGCACCATCGGAATGCATTCTGAACAGATTTTTTAGCATCGGATATTCATCACTACATTTTCTAAGCCCGTGTTCTAATGCAGCTTCCTCAAAAACATTGTTCTTCTCCTTTAGTAGTATTATACCAAGTACCAATTCTCTCAAGGTCATTTCAGGAAGCGGATATTTTTCCATAAAATTAATTTCCAACCGGATTCATAAGACTATCTTATCTTCCCCAAATCCCCGTTTATCAAAACTGGCCTGCATGCCTCTATCTCGGATTTGTAATAAGGTATTTCTGGGACGGGATTGAGCAGGAAAATCTTTTTGTTCAGGACATGAGCAAACCCTATTTCCATGAGGGTGTTGCCGCCTATATAATTCTTGATTCCTCTTCTGTCATAGTTCAGGACAAGGATAGCATCGCTTTTCTTGATTTTTTCCCAGAAATCGCGAATAGCATCTTTCTCATTTTTATGGTATAGTGTGAGATTCTCCTTTTCCTTTTCACTCTTGCCTACATACTCATTGGCAAAGCTAGAAACAAAAACTTTATGTCCAGATTCCTCAAGCTGTTTCTTGGCTTCAAGCATTTTTTCAGTGAATACCATGCTCGAACAAATAGCGATTATCATTTTCCCACTTCAAACCAAATCCTGATTTTTGAGCCTTCGAACTCCAGGCTTCCCCTCTCTGGACCGAAGGCGGCTTTGCCGCCTTCTTTCGAAGGTTGGAGTTTCCCGAATTCCAGAGAGCCTCCCCCAACCCCTTCCAGTATCTCGCTTCTGGAACAGTGCAGCTTCTCCTGTGTGGGGGAGTCAGTCTCCAAATGGAGGGAAATCCTTTCCGTGACCTTTAACCCTGCTTCCTTCCTGAGCATCTGCACCTTGCGGATAAGCTCTCTCACAAGCGCTTCGCTCATCAGCACCTCTCCCAGCGAGAGCTCCCCAAATTCGAATTTCCTGGGTTCGCCCGGGAGCTTTTTGGTTATGTGGATGTTTCGTACATTTCCCATGTTCTGGATTATATCCTTCAGTGATGAAATCGCGTCTTCTGCCTTTTTATCTTTTGGATGTATGTGCACGTCCAGCAATGGCCATTTCAGCTTGACCTGGGCCTCCTGCCTCGCGTAGTTCATGGCCTCTATGAGGGAGTCCACCATCTTCATGCGCTCCTCGAGTTTCTTGTCAATGAGACTCTTGTCAGGCTTGGGCCACTCAGAAAGATGAACAGACTCTTTGCCGAGAGCCATGTGAATGCTTTCCGTTATGAAAGGAGCGAACGGAGCGAAAAGCCTCACGACCCTGTCCAGCACGTAAAGCGAGACCGCCTGCGCGGCCTTCTTGTCCCCTCCCTCATACCATGGTGAAACGCGGTTGCGGATGAGCTTGATGTACCATCTCGAGAAATCATTGAGCAAGAAATCCACCAGCGCCCTTGTTGCGGTGTTAAGCTTGAACTCCTCCATATCCTTTGAGATGTTCTCAATAACGGAATTTATCCTGGAGACTATCCACTTGTCTTCCAGGCTCATCTTCACTGGAAGCTCCTTGCCTGGAACACCCCCGCCGCAGTAGGTCTCAGTGAAAACATAAGAGTTCCAGAGCACGTTCATGACCCTGTGCAGGTCCTTTGCATTGGCCATGCTGAACTTCTGAGTGTCCCATGGAGCTGTGTCATAGCAGTAGTAGAGCCTCAGCAGGTCTGAACCAAGAGTGTTCCTGGCCTCCTGCGCATCCACCACATTCCCCAGGGACTTGCTCATCTTATCCCCTTTCTCGTCAAGCGTCCAGCCGTTCAGGGATACAGCATGGTACGGGGCCCTGCCAAAGACAGAGAACCCACACACCATGAGGCTGTAGAACCATCCTCTTATCTGATCCTGTGACTCGTCCACCATATCCACAGGCCACAACCTTTCGAACAGCTCGCGGTTCTTGAAGGGATATCCCAGCGAAGCCCATGGGGCTATGCCAGAATCAAACCATACGTCCATTATGTCCTTCACCCTGCGCATTTTTCCCCCGCACTTGCAGCTTAAGGAAACCTTGTCAACATGGTCCTTGTGCAGGTCATAGACCTTATGACCAGACAGTTCTTCCAACTCCTTTCTCGAGCCAATGACTTTTCTGGCCCCGCACTTCTCGCATGCCCAGATTGGTATTGGTATTCCCCAATACCTCTGCCTGGTTATCGCCCAGTCAGGGGCCTCTGATATCAGGTTCGCGAACCGCTCTCTCCCGAATCCAGGTAGCCAGTTGACCTTCTCGTTCGCTTTCAGAATGCTCTCCCTTATCTTCTCTACGGCCAGGAACCACTGCTTGCTCAGCCTGTAAATCAGTGGAGACTTGCACCGCCAGCAAAGCGGGTATGAGTGCACTATCTTCTCTGCCTTGAGCAGCTTACCTGAGTGCTCCAATGCATGGATTATAAGAGCGTCAGCCTTCTTCACGAAGAACCCCCCGAACTCCCCTGCCTCTGCAGTGAGCTTGCCTGAGTCATCCACTGGCGATGGCTCTGGAAGGCCGTAATGCCTTCCAAGCCTGTTGTCAACTTCCCCATGCCCCGGGGCGATGTGCACAAGGCCTGATCCTGTCTCCATGTCCACCACATGGCTGAACTCATCCCTCTCCTCCGTGGCTTTCTTTGCCAGGGTCTTGGAGGCGACCCTCTTCTTCATGATGGGAATCGAAATTATCACTCTGTGAGCCTTGGGGTTCTTCTCCAGCTCCCTTTGCACAGGCACATCCAGTGCAGGCTCATACCTGAGGCCTTCAAGCCTCTTCCCAGGGAACTTCTCCAGCACAGAATACCCCACTTCCATCTGGTGCAGCATGTCCAGCCTTTTCTCCGCAAGGATGAGCGTCTCCTCTCCCACGCCCATCCTGACCTTCACATACGTTTCGTCGGGATGCGCAGCTATAGCCACATTTGCAGGAAGCGTCCAGGGGGTGGTGGTCCACACCAGAAGATACTCGCGATGGACAGAAGGTGCTCCGGCACCTTCAATCTTTTTGCTGCTAACAGGAATGTTTGAAGGCGTCTTTTTCTCTGTGTGCAGTGACGCCTTCTCTCTCTTAATCGCGAATTTGATGAAAATCGAGGGGTCTTCCATGTTCTTGTAGGAGTCAGTCACCTCATAGCCGGAAAGCACGGTCTCGCAGTGCGGGCACCAGAAGTTCGGCTTGGTGCCTTCGGCCAGAAGCCCCTTGTCATATATCTGCTTAATGGTCCACCAGCCGCTCTCGAGGTAGTAATCCTTGTAAGTGAGGTATGGCTCCTGCCATCCCCTCCACGCCCCGAGCTTCTTGTAAAGCCCCATCCACACATGAAGGTTCTGCTCCGCAAGCTCCCTGCAGGCTTTTATGAAGCCCTCGACACCCAAGGCCTCTATATCCTTCTTGGACTTTATCCCGAGCTGCTTCTCAACTGCGTTCTCTATGGGAAGCCCGGAGCAGTCGAAGCCGGGCTGAAACCAGACCGCATGGCCCTGCATCCTCTTGAACTTGCCCCACACGTCCTTGTACGTGGTGGTCTTGACATGCCCCACGTGAGGTATCCCGTTAACGTAAGGAGGCCCGTCAAGCAGGTAGAACTTCTTCCCGGGCTTGAAATCGACCACTTTCTCAGGGATCTTTTTGTGAGTCCAGTGCTCCTGGACCTCCTTCTCTATCCTATTGTGGTCGTAAGGGATGTTCATTTTTATCACTTAGTTAATTGGTAGATAAGAATATAGAGCGCTGGTAATTAAAGGCTTTTATTTCTTTCGGACAAGATTAAGAAGGTGACATTAATGCAGGAACCTTTGGATAAGTCTCCCAAGAAAAGACTTCTCATATATGGTCTTACTGGTTTATTGAGTCTTGTTGGCATAGATTATGCTGGTAGGATATACGATATGCCTGCACCAGAGGTCCGCATAATGGAACTCGATGGTATTGGAAAGGCCGACCTCGTTGTGGAAGAATACATCCACATCTTTCTTCCCATCAAAAACAGGAATTTCTATATCGCGCAAGAGGACGGCTCATTCAAACATACTGACCAGATACTTTACAGTGAAACTGAAAAGCTGAGGAACGAACAAAAAAACCAAATGGATTCTTTGGTAAAGAAACATAAAAAACAAATAGAAGAATTCAATAAGAAGCTAAATGCTTTTGGCAAATAGATTTTGATCCTCAAACAATCCCTACCTGCTCCTTCTTCTCCAGTATTATCTCAGGCTTGCCATTGTAATCCTTTATCAGCCCCGTCACCCTCACAGTCTTCCCTTCATAATAATCCTCAGGCTTCGCAGGGAACATGCCAAGGTCTGAGGAGAATATCACAGCAGTGAAGCAGTGGTTGGGATATGCTGACCCGAAGTTCAGGAATATGGTATTAGTCTTGCTCCTTGTCCCCTGGATCACCTTCCCCTGCACAGTCTTCTCCTGACCTATGTAATCCCCGGTCTGGCACGCCTCTATCACTCCAGCAGGAAGCGCAGGCGCAACTGCAGTCTGGGTTGCCGGAGCGTTTTCTTTTGCAGGAGCATAAGTCGCCCCTCCCCATTTGCATCCTATCCTGTTCGCCTTCGCATAGCCTTCGGCCTGCGCAATCTCATCTCTGTACAGCCCCTTGCTTTCCGGGAACCTCGCGACAGCCAGCCCCTCAGCCACCATCTGCAGGTTCACATTGCTACCGTTCAGGAAAATATATCGCAAAAACCTTCCGTACTGGTCCTTATCCTCCGTATCCTTCTCCAGGTAGACCTCCCTCCCAAGCAAAAGCTCCTCTATCCTCTTCTTGGCAGGAGTGTAGCAGGGGTAACCCTTCTCATCACTGTCCATGCCGAGAAGCCTTATGGTGTCCCCTCCCTCCACTATCACGGTGTCCCCGTCTATTATCTTTGTCACTGTCTTTGGCCCCTCCAAGCTACGCGAGGAGATTATATTTCCAGTAGGGACAGAGGATAGCCCGAGATAGACAAAAGCAAACCCTACTATAAGTACGGCTGCCACAAGAACGAAAAACTTTGCCCGCGGCATGAATATTTCTATAATTACTTTACTTAATAATCTGCCTCAGGGCGCGGTATATTTTTTTCTCATGTTGCCCAGGTAGGATTCAATTTTATCATAAAGGATTCTCTGAAGACCCGTTACAGGATTATCTATCAGGAACGGTATTCCGTCATCATTAAATACAACCCCCACAAGATGTCTGCCTTTCACGTGGCCGCCATAGATATCCATCTTGTAATTGCTGGTCGGCCCTCTAACCTTTGCATCCGGATAAATCCATGCAAGGCTTTGCTTCATGGCTTCAATCTCCCCTGTCAAATCCTTTGGCCGCATCCATTCTTCATACTGTCTTTCATCAGGAGTCATTTCCCTCTCCGGCAGTTTAGATGCTTCCTCTATCGCCTCTTTAAACAATTCCGGAAACGCGTTTTTCAATTCCCTTGCCTCTTCAAGGCTAACGTCAATCAGCCGGTTCCCGCGCGATTCACTGACCATACATCTAGAGTTAAACCAAACTTTAAATGGTAGACCGCTCATTTGCTGCCAGCTGTTTTTTTTATATCCGCAATTCAAGTGAAAGCCATGTACTGCCTTGGCATAGAATCAACAGCTCACACATTCGGGATTGGTATAGTCTCGCATACTAGGAAAAAAAGCGCGAAAGGCTCCCCGGCCGCGGAGAAATACGAAACCAAAATCCTCGCCAACGTGTGGGACATGTACAAGCCTCCAGGAGGCTGGGGGATAAAGCCCCAGGAGGCTGCCAAGCACCACAGGGAATTCGCTCCCATCATCCTCCAGAAAACACTCTCCCAGGCCAAGCTTTCCCTTAAAGACATAGACCTTGTTGCTTTCTCCCAAGGTCCCGGCCTTCCTCCATGCCTGAAGGAAGGCCTGAAATTCGCGAAATCCATTAGCAGGAAGGCGGCGAAGCCTGTTTCGATAGGAAGGCGTCAAGAGACGCCTTCATTCCAAAAGGTTGCTGCAAATCATGCCAATAGGATTTCAAGCCCTTTAATCGGGGTGAACCACTGCATAGCCCATGTGGAGATAGGCAAGCTCTGCGCAGAGGTGAAAGACCCTGTAACCCTGTACGTTTCTGGCGCGAACACCCAGGTCCTAGCTTTTGCAGAAGGAAGATACAGGTGTTTTGGCGAGACCATGGACATAGGGATTGGTAATGCCCTTGACAAATTCGGAAGGGCAGTGGGTTTGGAATTCCCCGCAGGCCCGGCAATAGAAGGCCTTGCCCTAAGAGGTGCTTACGTGGAGATGCCCTATGTGGTGAAGGGCATGGACCTTTCCTTCTCCGGGATAATCACGGATGCCATCACGAAATTCAAGGGCAAAGAGCGCCTGGAGAACCTGTGCTATTCCCTGCAGGAGACCCTTTTCGCCATGCTCACGGAAGTCACGGAGCGCGCCATGGCCCACACAGGGAAAACAGAGCTCCTGCTCACAGGAGGGGTGGCTGCCAATTCCAGGCTGCAGCAGATGCTGGGGATAATGTGCCTTGAGCGCGGCGCTTCCTTTTACCCTGTCCCCCGCGAATACGCTGGGGACTGCGGAGCCAACATAGCCTGGACAGGAATACTGGCTTACAAGCACAGACTGAGAAAAAACAAGAGAGGGAATGTTTCAGGAATCCTTCCCAGGCAGAGGACAGATGACGTGGACGTCAGATGGGTTCGGCACAATGCTTGATTTCCACATATTCGCGAATGCCTTTCGAGACTTCCCTGGGAATATCGCAGCCTTCCTTTGTGTAAACAAACATCACATTCACGCAACCCTCATCAATGGATATTTTTTCGCTCTCGTCTTTGCTTAAAAAGTCTTCCGTGCGATATCCATGCAAAGCCGAAAAGAACCTTATGCAATCGAGCGGTGTCAGGCCTTTCACATTTATGTGCTCTTTCAAAGCCATTGTATACACAGGCATCCAATCACCTATCCGGATTGGCTGTTTATCCTCTCCGAGAAATCCCTTCGTATGTCAAAAATCAGGAACGCAGATCCAATCGCAGCCACAGCGAAGCCTGCTATGAGCATGTAGAACTCGGCATGCGCCTCGCTATACTTGTCAATGAGTATGGTAACTGACTTGTGCGGGCTCTGGTATGCGGACATGAAGGTCCACACAAGCATCACGTACATCCCGAACAGCCAGAGCACAGTGAACAGCTTTAGCATAGTCCTTTTCATATTTACCACTTATAAATAGTTAAAATATGGGTTTATAAGGCTTTCGGCCATCTCGGATGCAGCCTATGAGACCCTGAACACCTTGTCCCCTTCCTTCACTATTTCCTGGACCTTCAGGCCTATGGACTGGCCCTTGTGCGCATGGTCAACCGGCTTCCTGTCTATCTGCATGGAAGATGCAGGCTGCTCTATGGATTTTTCGTGGCCTTCTATGGATATCTGGTCCCCCTCATCCAGGTCCTCGGAAAGCTCTATAACAGCGACCCCTATCTTGTCAAAGTAGTGCTTCACCTTTCCCACAAGCTTCTTACCCATAACCCACGCTCCTTAACGCATAAGGATTGCAAATGATTAATGAAAATTTGGATTCAAGTTATATAAGTTTCATAGCCACAGAATTATTCATGGGAGTGAGCCTTTCCGGCCTGGTTTCAGCAAGGGAGATTGTCCTGGAAGACCTCAGGGGCAAGAGGATAGCCATTGATGCGAACAACACCCTTTACCAGTTCCTTTCAACCATAAGGGACAAGATGACAGGGGAGCCGCTCCGGGACTCCAATGGGGAGATAACCTCCCACCTTTCAGGCCTTTTCTATAGGACAGCAAAGATGCTTGAGGCAGGCATAGAGCCGGTCTATGTCTTTGACGGCACGCCTCCTGAGTTCAAGCGCGAGACCCTTGAGAACCGCGTGCAGATACGCGCAGAGAACCGCAAGAAATGGGAGGCGGCTTTGAAGGAAGGCGACTACGAGAAGGTCAAGATGTACGCGCAGGGTGCGGCAAGGCTGACCAAGGAGATGTCAGAGGAGGCGAAAAGGCTTCTGGGCTTCATGGGCGTCCCAAGCATGCAAGCCCCCTCAGAAGGGGAGGCAGAAGCCTCATGCCTCGCAAGCCGGGGAAAGGTATGGGCAGCAGGCTCCCAGGATTGGGACTCGCTCCTTTTCGGTGCGCCAAGGCTGGTCCGCAACATCACCATCTCAGGCAGGAGGAAGGTGGCACGAAAAGAGAAGTACATAGAGGTCAAGCCCGAGCTCGTGGAGCTGCACTCTGTCCTCAAGGAGCTGGGTATCAATCATGAGCAGCTCATACTTGTTGGCATCCTCATTGGCACAGACTACAACCAGGGAGGCATAAAAGGATTGGGCCCGAAGAAGGCCCTTGCCCTGGTGAAGGAGAAGAAGACCCTGCAATCCATCCTGAAAGAGGTTTCCTGGGACTTCAGGACCGAACCGGAGACCATCCTGGACTTCTTCAGGAACCCGCCCTCATGCAATCAGGAAATACCAAGAGCGCAGTTCCAGCCCGAAAAGGTAATGGAGCTCCTGACAGGCCACGGCTTCTCCCAGGAGAGGGTTAACTCAGTCCTGGACAAAATGAAAGAAACCCAGAAGCTGAAGAAGCAGACAGGCTTGCATAGTTTTTTTGGTAAAGGTTAAATAATTTGCTGCGACCTTTACTGCTTTTATATGATTAACGGATAACTATGTTCAGGTGGAAGAATGAGGAAAAAGGCAGGCTTAGCCCTAAATAATGTCCGGTATGGAAAAGAGCCGATATTCCATAACATCCATTATTTTTTCAAAGGCCCTCAAATCTATCAATTACGCTACGAACTTGAGATGACCAATGGCCTAGGATATAAGCATATAGGATATCATGAAGACAGCGAGAAAGGCTTAACCAGGCACCTCGGAGAGATGGAAAAAAGGGTAAGAGAGAACGACTGGGTTTATGAAAGAATGACTAAAAACGACCTGTTTGGCGCTTTATTGGCTTCGGAAGATGCGCTCATGTTTTTGAGGAAAGCTTACAAGACTGACATACGCGAGATTGGAAATTACGCCATTTCTTGCATGGAAGAAATCTCAAGAGCCTACATGAGGTCACGAGACTATACTCCCAAACCAAAAGGAAATCCACCAAAGCCAAAAAACGAGAAAGGCTTGCTTTCAAGGATTTTCAAATACTCAAGAAATCCGAATCCCCGAATGGCAGAAAAGCAGACTTTGGAGAGCTGCGGCCAGGATTATTGTGTTATCCCCACACCTTCTGGATGTACTGAAGCCGGCCGCAAGCTCATGAGGGAGATAGCAAGAAAACAATAGCAATCCCTATCGCCTGAGCCTCTCAGGCCTCAAGTCTATGCATGTGTATGACTTCTTCATGCTGGAAAAATCCTTGCCGCAAGGGGCATCATCGCTTACCGGGATCCCCTCAGCTCTGCTGTTGTTTTGCATGAGGGCACCTATCACCAGGGAGTGAGCTTTAAGCCCGGAGCTCTTGAAATCCCCGCACCCTTTCTTTCCATTTATGCTGCCGGGCTTGCCGTCAGATATCGCCCTGTAGTATGGGTTCCCATACATGTCAACAGCATTGTACCCACATACGTTGCTGATGCTCTTCTGCACAGGATTGAAATAGATGGCCCTTCCTTTGCAGTAATTGCATACCAAATACTGCTCTCTGGAAACCCCGAGAAAATTGGCCATGCCTATTTAAACGTTTGGAGCAAGAATTCTGGCGGCTTCAGCCATCAGATGAATTGCG
>CAYGVS010000009.1:0-39937 GCA_964353635.1 uncultured archaeon
TTCATATAACCAAAATTCTGCGGGCTTTAGCCCGCAGTCGCATAGTATTTTAATGCCGAGTCGAAATCTTTCCTTCTGTAGTTCTTCATGTGTTTCATAACTATATCATCTATTGGGTAAATCTCATTCGTTTCAAGCAGGTTCTTCCCTTGCTTCTTGCATCTTCTTCTCATAGATTCTATGAGCCTTTCTATATATGATGCATCCTTGCCATTGATTGGGAAGGTCCTCAAAGGTTCCGGTCGAATGAATGTATGAATAAAAGGTCCTTGCCTACTTTCGGTGTTTTCGAATTCTATCATAATCAGACTATCCTCTTTCTTTTGGAAAACCACGAAACTGCCCATGTATTCGAAAGGCTCCTCATCATGATAAATTATTATTTTTGGTTTGTACATGTTACCACTATGAAGAATTGCGCATTAATGTTTTAAGGCTTTCTTTTGGAATGTAGTATAAAAACCGAATATGGACGAGCAAGCGGATTTTGAATATTTATAACTTTATCTCACATCAATATAGCCTTCAAAACTTCGGCTCCCTCATGCGCCTTTTCCCTCCGCTTCCCGCCAGATTCCCGAACTCCTTCTTAACCTCAGGCGGGAGCATGGAGGCTCCCTTGAAGCCCTGCTCCTCATCCAACGCGTACTCATACAGGATGGTCTTGTAGATTGCATACATGAAATGCATGACCACGTAGACCGGGACCATCCCGAACACCACGAATGCGATGCCTATCACTATCCCTGCCCAGAACCCATAAGCCGGGAATAGCAGCACACCAAGAAGGAATCCGCTGGCCCCGAACAGAAGGAACACCGGCAGGGAGAATATGAGGAGGGCGAAACCAACGCCGCTTCCCGCCAGGATGACATCTATGAAATGCTTCCACACCAGCCTGGCCGACCGTTTTACGCCATCCTTGAACCCCAGCTTCTCAATCATTATCGCCGGAAGCGTGAAGTACGTCACGAACTCCAGTATTCCCTGCGCTATCGATGTAATAATCGAGCCTATAAGGGTGAATATATTGAACCCTTTCCTCTCCCCTTCAGCTCTGATAGTCCTTCTCAAAGCAACAAGAATAGCCATAACGAAGCTCAATATCAATATGGGTCCGCTCCTGTCCAGCGCCGCTATCACGCCTTTGCGCAGGTCAGCCACATCCTTCCCGGGATTCCTGTACCAGTCATGTATAATCTGTATGACTACAGCCTCGGCCATGTAGAGGAATGAATAGCTTATCCAAGCTGATATCAGGAACACAGCAAACAATATTACATAATCCACATACCCGTTACCCAAGAATCCCCACGTATAGTGTATCACTCCAAGATCAGCCACTGCTGTGAACACTGCCAGCACTCCAAACACCAGCGAAATAAGGAGAATCTCTTTCTCCCGATAAAGCGCCTCCGCGGACATCTTCAGGAATATCCCCGCCAGCCTTATCCGCTTCCTCCTGAACGCTATTATGAACGCGAATATCACAGAGGGAATGAGCATGAACACTCCAGCGATAGGAGCGAACACAAGCAGGAGAATCGAGGCCGCGAACATGAGCACGGTAAACACTATCACAGACCAGAACAGCACCCCGCGGGCATACTTCTTCATCAGGAACATCACAGTGAAGATGGAAAAGATGGACAGCGCTATCACAATCAGGCCAACTCCTATGATCTGGGTAGAGTACTGGTACAGGAGGCCAGATACCTGCGCCAGCCCCTCAGCCTCCTGTGGCTGCAGGTTCGTAACCACCTGGTAGAGGTGTGAGTAGCCCACGTAATAGAATCCTATGATGACTACAAGGAGCAGGATAGCGGGGAGTTTGGACATGCATAAGAATTAATTGGGGGGTTAATAAATGAGGATACATAGGACGCGCTAATGATGTCCATGTGGGCCACCTTCGAGGCGAAGTCGGAGTTCGTGCTGGAGTTCATATAGTAGCGCCAATATTTCTTTTTAAATCGAATCAACATTTACAGAATTAAGGTAAACTCGTGTGAGCAGATGAATAAGGGAGAAAAGAGATTTAGAAAATTAGGCAGGCTTTTGATTTTAGTAGAGTTTATTATATTAAGTATAATTGTCATTTTTTATAGTGATTGGTTTTATCTTTCGGCCGCTGCGTTCATTGCTTGTTTTTTCCTACTTTATATTCATTATTACCCAAAAGCCTTGGGAAATTACATCAAAAGAATAAAAAAGGACAAAGTTATACTCCTAATTGACGTTTCGAAGATTTTCTTTGGGGGAATAATAGAGTTGTTAATACTTGCTAACCTTTTGACTGGTACTGATCTTGGCCTTTCAAGAATATTCTTCATGTTGATTTCTATGATAGTGTTTATAACGTATTACCAACTGATTTGGAAAGAAGAAATTAAGAAATATCTAAAAAAAGAAAATTGGTTCAGAAATATGTTAATTGCCTCAACTTTTATAACAGGATTTATAGGACTGCAGACTGCTGCCCCCATATTTTTTCCTAAAATTGATTTGACATTAAATCCTGAAATAATTCAAGGTTCGGTCGAAGGTGGAAATACATACATTTGGCAATTAGCGACGGTTGAAGTTTATCCTGCATTATTCACAATACAAGGGTTAACAAATTGCCAAGAAATTCAAATTGGACCAATAAAGAATATTCGGCCCACAAAAATCATAACCTCTGTAAGAATTGAACAGAGTGCAAGTGATCGGATCAAGGTATGCACCAACTGGAATGTGGACGCATGGAAGTCTAATAGAATATCAATTCCTGTATATATCGAGAATTCCCAATCGTTTTCTTACGAGTATGAGCCAAACATAACCTTTGTGGACAGGCTTCAAGGCGCCGACAAGGAATATAATTATGCATACCTACATTTCAATAACGGGAACAATGATTTTCCAATTTATATAAAGGATCCGGTTTTTTATATTTTTTATAATACGAGTGCGTGGAATACATTATCAGAACTGAATTGCAATATACATTATACAGAAAATTCATCTGGCTTTTCGTCGTCAAATCAGAGAAATGGGGAAATTTTCTTTATCGGCAATAATAAATACAACAATTCAATGGAAATCAAGATGAATACTATATTCCTTGATAAATGGGGATCTAAGAACGGCTATTTAATTTTTGATTGTAAGCCGCAGGAAAACAATAAGATGGTTGCATGCGATTCATTCAGTTATGAGAACTGTCCAGAGCAATGCGTCGTATGCCCTCCATGCGAGTTCTGCAGCTCAATGGCCTGCCGGTCAGAAGAGTTCTGCCTCAGTATCGGATTCAACAGGAGCTGGTATGAGGACATAAAAACAAGGCTGCCGAACACCAGTGGATAAGAAGCTGAGAGGCGCCATGCATGCTCTTTCTCACTCTCACTCCGTCGTGCCGGGGGATTATTTCCCCACCAGCTTCCGTATTATCTTCCTAATCTCGTTCGCGTCCACGCTTCCCTCTGTCTCTTTCATGCTATATATCGGATAGTTATATTTATAAGCTATCCGATACTAATAATATACATGATAATGGATGAAGCCCTTTATGAGAGGATAGAAAGGAAGAAGAAGCAGCTGGATTCCCTGAGGCCTCTTCCAAAAAGCGCGCTGCAAAAGCTCAGGGAGCAGTTCTCCATAGAGCTGGCCTACAACTCGAACGCGATAGAGGGGAACACGCTCACGCTGAGGGAGACCAGGCTCGTGATAGAGGAAGGCATAACCATAAGCGGTAAGCCGCTCAGAGAGCACTTCGAGGCCATAAACCACCAGAAGGCCTTTGAATTCCTGGAGGGCATAACCAGAAAGGAGTCCAGGATAACCGAGCAGACCATAAAGGAGATCCACAGAATCATCCAATCTGGGATAGATGACCAGTATGCAGGCAGATACAGGGACATGAACGTGAGGATTCTCGGGGCGGCAAAGAGTCCCCCCAGGTTCGAGAAAGTCCCTGAACGGATGGAAGATTTTGTCAAGCGCATAAATTCCAATCCTGAAAAACTGAACATCCTGGAGATGGCTGCGTATCTCCACTACAACCTGGTTGAAATACACCCCTTCACAGACGGCAACGGCAGGACGGCCCGCCTTCTGATGAACCTCTTCCTCATGGGGCATGGCTATCCTGTGACAATGGTCCTGAAAGTGGACAGGAAGAGATATTACGAATGTTTGAGGAAGGCTGACCAGGGAGACATGAAGCCTTTTACGGACTTCATGGGAAGGAACGTGGAGAGGAGCCTGGACCTCTACCTGGACGCTTTCAAGGGCGGTTCTGAATACATCAGCCTTGCAGAAGCAGCCAAAGGAACCCCTTACTCCCAAGAATACCTCAGCCTGCTCGCCAGAAGGGGGAAGATAGAGGCTATAAAGATGGGGAGGAACTGGGTGATAAAGAAGGAGGCTATTCAAAGGTACAGGAAAGAAAGGAAATAATCACTTCCCCACCAGCTTCCGTATTATTTTGCGGGCCTCGTTCGCATCTACCACTCCCATGGTTTCACACCGTTAAGCATTTAAATATGTAAACAGATATGTTTACATAGGTGATGACATGATCCAGGTCCAGCTTAGAATGCCGGAGCAGACTGTAAAGGAAATAGACCAATGGATAGAGGAAGGGAAATTCAAGAGCAGGAGCGATGCAGTAAAGACTATCATTGCGCTTTACGAAGAGAAGGTGAAGACCATGGAATTCTTCAGGATGCTCATGAAGAGGAGCAAGGAAGCGGAAGACAACCCCCATATACTGATACCTCTGGATAAAATAGGTAAATGATTATGGCCTCCCATGAACCAGAGAAATTTGATATACTTCTGCACCCGATGGCTGCAAAGGCCCTCGAAAAGCTGGATTCAGAGATAAGCAGGCAGATAAGGAAGAAGCTCAAGGAACTGGAGGAATTTCCTGAGCAGAGGGGCAAGCACCTCAGATACACTCAGTTCTGGAGCCTGCGTATAGGCGATTACAGGGCGATATACGAAATCAGGAACAATGAAAAGAAGATTATCATTCTTTTCATAGGCCACAGAGATGATGTTTATGATGACTTTTCCAAGCTGTATTGAAAGTCGTGTACA
Source organism: uncultured archaeon (assembly GCA_964353635.1). GTDB lineage: Archaea > Aenigmatarchaeota > Aenigmatarchaeia > QMZP01 > QMZP01 > JAPLVB01. Next base: position 5,086 of record CAYGVS010000009.1, read on the forward strand.
GAAGGTTGACAAAAGACAAGGTCAGAATAATAACAGCTTTCTGGCTGGATTAGCGTCAGAAGGTGTCCGCTGACACCTTCATTCAAAAGAACGGTGATATTATGGAAACATGGTATGACAAAGAGGAAGACATACTGAATATACAAATCAAGGAAGGATACTGGAAGAGCATAGAGTTGCCCAACGGTGTGGTGATAGATGTTGCCAAAGACGGCACAATCTCAGGAATTGAAATACTGCGGGCAAGCAAGGTTTTCTCGGGGAATGTAAGGAAAGTAATAGAAGCAGCCAAAACCGTTAATGCGTAATTTCACTTCCCCACCAGCTTCCGTATTATTTTGCGAACCTCGTTCGCATCTGCCACTCCCTTAGTGGCCTTCATACACAGGCCAACAAGGAAGTGCAGGGCTTTCTCCTCCCCTCCCTTGTAGTCTTTCACAGCTTTCTGGTTCTTCTCCAGAACGGATTTTATCACATGCTCTACCTCGCGGAGGCTCCCGCTCTCTTTCTTTACTATCTTGTGCTTGCGCATCACATCCCCAGGTGATGCTTTGTCATCCACCATCTTCCTGATTATGAGCTCCGCGTTCCTGTCAGTGAGCTCTCCTTTCTGGAACATCTTAAGCAGTTCCACAATCCATTCCTCCCTCAGATGGGACTCACGGAAGCGAATCTGGTTGTAATTGAGAGTCTTCTTGAGGTAACCCGCTATCCAGGAGGCCGCGAGCTTTGCCGGGACCTTCTTTGCCACGCTTTCAAAGAGGTTGGCTATATCAAGCTCTGAGGTGAGTGACTCTGCCAGCTTCTCAGATATCTGATATGTGTAGAGGAAACGCTGGTATTTCTGGTCAGGCAGCTCCGGAATCTCCTGGCCAATCCTCTTGAGCTCGGCCTGCTCTATCTCGATAACCGTAAGGTCAGGCTCGAATATGTAGCCGTAATCCTCCTCCGTCTCCTTCTCCCTCAGGGCCTGGGTGGCTCCGATCTCCGGGTTCCACATCCTGGTGGACTGCTGGATAGGCTCCCCTTTCTTGAGCTGGTTGGACTGCCTTATCACCTCGTACTTGAGGGCCTGCTCTATCTCCTTGGTCCCTGTGATGTTCTTGATTTCCACCCTCTTGCCCCCGTCAAGGGAGATGTTCGCGTCTGACTTGAACACGGCCTTGGATGCAGGATCATAAACCCCCAGATACTCCAGGATTGTGGCCAGCTTGCTCAGGAATAGCCTGGCCTCCTCAGGGCTTGTGAAATCCGGGTCAGTGACTATCTCCAGGAGCGGGATGCCTGACCTGTTGTAGTCCACAAGCACATATTTCCCGCCCAGGCCGCCTATATGCACAAGCTTTGCAGGGTCTTCCTCCATATGCAACCTGCGGAGGCTTATCCTCTTTTTATCGTTTTCCAGGACAATGTCCACATACCCCTTGCTTGCCAGGGGCATCTCATACTGGGATATCTGGAAGTTCTTGCTCATGTCTGGATAGAAATATGTCTTCCTTGAGAAGTAGGTTTCAGAGGCTATCTGGAAGTTCAATGCAAGGGCCACCTTCATGGCAGCATGCAGGACGGCCTCATTGATCCTGGGCTTGGAGCCCGGCATGCCTAGGCATGCGGGGCACGTGACTGTGTTCGGTTCAGGCTCGTCCGGGAGGTTCACGGGATTTTTACAGCCGCAGAAGATCTTGCTTTGGGTATTCAGCTGGACATGGGTTTCTAAGCCTATCTTCACCTTCGGCTCTTTTGGGCTCTCCAAATCCAAGTGTTTCATTTAAGCACCTTGAACATTATTACCTTATCACAATGTTTCCCATAATGGTTAATGGCTCCAGGAATCCTTCCCGCTTCGGCGTATCCTGACTTCCTGTATACATGCAGGCCGCGGCTGTTTATGCTGAAGCAGTCCAGTTCTATTATGTTGGCTTTCATAAGCCCCTTTGCAATTTTCTCCATGGTCTCAAGCAGCATCGAGCCAATGCCCAAATCGCGGAAATCCTTGAGGAGGCCTATGCCGAGGTTGACCACATGCTTTTCCCCTTCATAAGGCTTTGCCCTTAGGTGGCCGCTTCCCGCATACCTCCCATCGATCTCGACGCATATGGTTATCTCAGAGCCTTTCCTCAGGTTCTCAAGCTTCTCCTTAAGCCACTTCCTTTCCTCTGCCATTGTGGCCTTCTTCTGTTTGCTTATGAAGGTCCTTTCATCAATCATGCTGTTTATGTAGCCCAGCATGCCGGGGGCATCGGTCCTCTTGGGGTACCTGAATATGACTTTCCTTCCCTGAACGGAGAACTTCCTGATTATTTTACCTTCATTGAATGACATGAAAATAATTTGTATGTGGGAATAAATCCTTGTTTACTCCTTCACACACTCATCTACGACTTTGTCTATTATTGAAGACATGCTCTTCCCAGTCTTACTGGAGGCGGCCTTGAGCCTGTTCACAGTCATCCTCTTGAGGGTAAAGCTGCGCCTGATCTTGTCTAAAGGGAATTCTCCTGTCCTGTCATATTCCTCTAGCATCTTCGCGTACTTCTCATTCTCTTTCATTATCCTTCTAAGATCCTGTGACAACATAGCGCACCAACCTCTCTATTCTGTTTACATCTGTTATGTTCTCGCTTGCAATCTTTTTTATCTCCGAAATCAGGTTCTCCTTCTTTGCATCATCCAGGATTATCCCGGATTTCTCGAACATAGCTACTGCAACCATAAGGGCAGTTCTCTTGTTACCATCCGTGAACGGATGCCCTACAAGAATGGCTTTCAGTAGATAGGCTATCTTCCTGTAAATTGTTTTGCCTTTTCCAAGCGAAAGCGCCGTCTCTATCGGGGCATCCATTCTCAGGGAGCCTTCATACTGCTCATTTATCTGCCTTATTTCCTCTTTGCTAAGGATATATTCCGGATTCATATATATCTTTTTGTAACCCTCCTTTATAAGCCTTACGGATTGATATATACTTTTTCGTAATATATTTGGCTAACTATGGCCGGAAGGCATATTCTGAGTATTAAAGTGGCGGGATAGGATTAGATTTAAGAAGATAACCCTCCATATATATAATATCTCTCTTCTCTTGCGACTGCTGCGAGCAGGCTGAGGTCGGTTGGTGGGACAATGCAGAAGACCACAGAAATCCGCGTTAAGGACATGCTGAGCCAGCCATATACCGTAAAACCTACCCTTCCCATACAGGATGCTGTGGAGCTAATGAGGTCCAAAGGACTGGACTTCCTCTCAGTGATCGATGAGGATAAGACGCTCGTCGGGGTGCTCACTGAGAATGACCTTATAAAAATCATCAAGCACGAGTCCCCTTCCCTTTTCGGGCCGAACACCATGTGGATGGACCAGGTGAGGAAGGACCATGTGAAGGCCCCCATATCAGACATAATGCACACCAAGTTCGCATCCATATCCCCTGAGGAGAGCCTGCTCTCGGCGTTCAAGATAATGCACGCCAACAACTACAAGATGATGCATGTGCTGGACTCTAAAAGGAAGCTGCTTGGTGTGCTGAGGATAAGGGATGTATTCAAGACGCTCATAGAAAAAGCTGAATAGTGCCATATTCGGTTGAGGGTGTCAACAGACACCCTCTTTCCATCGAGTTCTCTCTCCCTAAGGCAAATGAATCGGTGCAAAAGGGAATCTTATGCCTTTATTGGGATTGGCAATATTGCTTTTCGGGGCGAAGCTTGGAGGAGTATTGTTCAAGAAGCTCAGGCAGCCGAGCGTTGCAGGCGAGCTGCTTGCAGGCGTTATTCTAGGCCCTGCGGTCTTCGGGCTTGTGGAGAAGACCTCCTTGATTGAAGCCATGAGCGAGCTCGGTCTCATTTTCCTTGTGCTATTGATAAGCATGACAGTGGATTGGAGGAAGCTCGAGAATAGGGCGGAGACCCTGGGTTGGATAGAGCTGATGAGGGCAATCCTCACGTTCGGGGCAGTCTTCCTCATAGGCTCCTACCTCCAGTGGGACTTCTACACCAAGATTGTCGTGAGCATGATAGCCCTGCTGACGAGCACCGCTGTGGTGTCAAGGACCCTCGTGGACCTGAATGAGATAAAGAGTTCAGTTGGGGAGACCATACTTTCCATAAATGTGGTCGGCGACATCGTGAGCATAGTGACCATAACCATACTGGCCGGCTTTATCAATACATCCACTATAAGCATCGAGCCTGTATTCACTATAGTACTGCTGCTGATAGGGTTCTTCGTTGTGATGGGAAGGGTAGGAGGGAGGGTTGTCAACAATATGACCACAATCATACAGAGGTATGGGATAGAGGATATGCTCCTTGCCTTCACGCTAATGATAGCGTTCCTTTTCGGCGCTATGACAGAAGGGCTCAAGCTGGCTTCCCTGCTTGGTGTGTTCTTTGCAGGCATGCTCCTGAGCAAAAGCGGCCAGTATGCGGCAGCCTCGAAGAAGGTGAAGGAGATAGGCGAAGGTTTCTTCATCCCCCTGTTCTTCGGCTCAGTGGGTCTGGCATTCAGCTTCACTGCGATCTACTCCCAGATATACTTCATAATGGCTTTCATAGCGGTCCTCATGGGCGTGAAATGGCTCTGCAGCATAATCACTTTCAGGGCCTTCAAGTTCTCAACAGAGGATTCAGTGAAGATTGGCTCAGGCCTTATATCACTTTCTGAGATGACAGTGGTCATGGCAGCGATGGCTTTCTCAACCACCAATCCGCCCCTGTTCACCATGCTCATCGTGCTTTTCATAGTCATGAACATCATAGCGCCTTTCGTGACCACGTTCACATTCAAGCACAGCCTCGGAAGCTCGGTCGGCCGCAGCTTCAAGATATCAAAACAGGGATCGGCAAACTACAACTTCAAGAAGGAGTGAGCATTGGAAAGAAGATTGTGGGAAGCACTCCCTATTTAAGAGTTTTCACTAATTCTCAAACATGAGCATTGCTGAAGTTAGGAAGGCCTTGGAATCCTATAAAGGTGCCAAAGAGGAATTTCCTGATATTTTCAGCATCGGAGACTATGAAATAATTCTTACGGAGAAGAGTGTTTACAGGGGCGTTGACATATCATGCAGCAGGATGAAAGCTGGCCCACGATTCCTGGAATCTCTTGAGACAGGCGATGTCTACAAGAAAATCGAGCCCGGCGTTTACCAGTACGGGAAAGGGCGTCTCACAATAATCAAAGGCGACAATGCATTCATTCTGGATGAATGGAGCAGCTTCACACATCAGCACTTCCTGGATAATCTCAAATAGCTCAAGCAATCTTTTCTAATGCACATCCCACCTGCAGAATCTTGCCCTCACCTAGATGATTTCCCATTATATGCATCCCCACAGGCATGCCATGGGCATTCCCGCAAGGTATCGAGAGCATGGGTATTCCAGCCAGGTTCGGGGCCACTGTCAGGATATCCATCATGTAGTTCTCCACAGGGCTCATGCTCTCAATCTCTGAAAACTTGGGAGCCACCACAGGCATGGTAGGCGCTATGAGCACGTCGTGCTTCTTGAAGGCTTGCTTGAACTCCTGGATGATGAGGGTGCGGACCTGCATGGCCTTAAGGTAGAACCTGTCCCTGAAGCCTGCCATCCTGGCATAAGTGCCGAGCAGGATGCGCCTCTTTGCCTCCTCCCCGAAATGCTCATTCCTGACCCTTGAGAAATACTCATTAAATGAGCCTTCTATGGCTGATTCGGCCCCATATCTCATGCCGCAGAACTTGGCCAGGTTAGTGGAAGCCTCTGCGCAAGCTATTATATAGTAAGCCGAGAGGCTATGTTTTGTATTAGGCAGGCTTATGTCCTCATAGCGCATGCCCTCCTTTTCCAGGGCCTTTATTCCGCTCCACACCCTTTCCGAGACCTTGGGGTCCACACCTTCCCCGAAATATTCCTTGGGAACGCCTATCTTCATACCCTTCACGATCTTTCCAAGGTGTTTCGTATAGGTTTCAGGCGTTTTTTGCAGTGACGTGGAATCCCTATGATCATGCCCGGCTATAACTGAAAGCATGAGAGCCACATCTTCCACAGTCTTTCCTAAGGGCCCTATCTTGTCCATGGAGTTCGCATAGTCTATAAGCCCATACCTGGACACCAGCCCGTATGTAGGGGTCAGGCCTGCTACCCCGCAGAAGCTTGCCGGAGCAGATATGCTTCCGCCTGTCGACTGCCCGAGCGCGATATGAGGGAAATCCAGCGCTGCTGCCAATCCTGCAGCCCCTCCTGAAGAGCCTCCGCATGCTCTCTCAGGGTCAAGGGGGTTCCGGGGGACCTTGAAGCCGGAATTGGTGCAGAATGTCCCGAACCCGAACTCATCCTGCTGGGTCTTTCCGACCACCACCCCTCCCTCCTTCTTTATCCTCTGCGAGACAGTGGAATCAAAAGGGGGCCTATAGCTCTCCAGTATCCTGCTCCCTGCTGTGCAGGTAAGTCCCTGCACGCAAATGTTATCCTTTACTGAAACAGAAAGCCCTCTTAACTTTCCTTTAGGAAGCTTCGTAAGCTCCCTGCTAGAAGGCTTCCCAGCCAGGGTTACGAAGAATCCGTACTTCTGGTCCAGCTCTTTCAGCTTGGGGAAGAGCTTGGCATAGAAATCCTCTAGGTTTATCTCGGCCTTTAAGAACTCGGAAACGCTCAGACGGTAATCCATAAGCAAATATATGGGAGTGGGTATTAAAAATGCCTGCTGAAAAGACGAGAATATAAGGCCTGCGGCAAATAATATAGCATGGATTATCAGCTGGTTATTTCAGGCGGTTGCATACTTACTCTTGCCGGGATCGCCATTGTGACACCGCCACTTTTGCATTATGCAGAAAGAAATTTACATTACCAAATGGAACTAAATGACCCTCAATTATCCTTTGGTTTTTTGGAAAGCCCTGAAAAACCTAGATTTTGGGATTCTGTCAAGGAAGCCTGGCCTGAGTTCTACCGCGATTTTTTCAAATGTTAGTTCCCAAGAAATTGCAGGAATTCCCTTTAACTTAATATTTGTTTCCGGTCTTTAAATCTGCATACGTGAGGGCTTATTAAGCCTCCAAAATCAAATTTAAGTGGGGATACAAAGCCAAGACATCTATCCTTACTCCTTAAAAAGAGGGGGTGATAAGATGCAAGCCCAAGCTGCTGCGAGGCAGACTGGTTCTAAGCCAATTATAGCCACTGTCTACAAGCCGTCAGGAGAAGCTGGCAAGGAAAGGATAAAGGAGAGACCCTACGGGGAGTTTGAGGATGAAAACTTTGTATTCGGGAAGCCTCTTGCTCCAAAACCTAATCCCAAGAAATACATAGAGCCCGCTGGCTCCGAACAGGCTTACAGGCCTCCAAAAAAAGCCAAGCCCGTGAAGGACTATGGAAAGGATAATCCTGACCTGGAGGAGCTCATGCTCTACTTCAATGAATGGGCCAGGAAGTTCAGGAAAGGAGACAAAGAAGGGGTCTATGTAGGGCTGGTCCTGATGCCTGAATACAGGAGGAATTGAACGATGGACAGAAGGCGTCTATTGACGCCTTCTTTCTTCAGTTACGCCTTCCTTTATTTTATTATGTTTACACAATACTAATTATGTCCCTCAAGAAGCCTCCCAGCATGAGAGAAAGGAAGCGCTACATCATCTTCAGGCTCCACTCGGACTCTCCTGCGGGCTTCCAGGACGTGAAGGCAGCTGTCTGGAACTCCGTCCTGAACTGGCTCGGGGATAACGAGGCCCCCAGGGCAGACATCCACATTGTAAAGAACCTCTGGAACCATGGAGACCAGACAGGCTTCATCCGCTGCCACCCCAAATATGTGGATTCCGTCAAGATGGCCTTAGCGCTTATACACCAGGTAGGCGACCAGAAGGTGATTTTCCAGACGATTAGGGTCTCCGGTACCATAAAATCCGGGAAGGAGAAGGCGCTCAATAAGAAGGCTTAAATTACTTAAACCGGATTTAATATAATGGCCGGTTTTAATTTGTATTCAACATGTGGATCATATACGATTATTACAACTGAGCACCCTGATTTCCCCAAGCCTTTTATGACATACGTCACTGATTACAGAGACAAAACCATATACAGAGAAGAGTATAAAATGAAGGCTGAGGCTCTAAGCGGGCATGCCAGGATTAAAGAAGATGTCAAGAATAATCCGCGGGAGTATTGGCTGCTCACGTATCAGGGTGAGTCAATGGACCTTCGGGATATTTGTCCTCTATAGCTAGCGAATTCTGTCTAAATCTCCATTAAGCACAACATCCACCATTGCCTTTATCTCGTCCACATAGGGGACTTGCTCAGGAATGGGATTGAGCAAGAAGACTTTCTTCCCGTTCACGTGCGCGAAGCCCATTTCCATCAGGGTATTCCCACCTATATAGTTCTTTACTCCGTTCTTGTCAAAATTGCAGACCATGATGGCGTCACCTGACTTTATGCAGTCGTGCCACCACTTGATGAAACCATGTTTCTTCTTTATAGCTGCATGATCCTTTTGCACGCCTTCTATTATCTCCATTGCAGTGCCGTCCGCTATCCCGAACATCTCTTTGTGCATGAGAGGGATGTGGCCTAGCTTCTCGAGCTGGCGGTAGATATCCACCAGCCTTGGGGCGAAAGCCACGCTGCCGCAGATTGTGATTCGCATAGGAATAGGGTGAAAAGAAAGCTTATAAATGTACGAGACGTACAATAATACATATCTTCCCCGCCTTTGCTTCGGCAACGGCGGGCCTCATATTCTTATTTTATTTATTAAGTATGCCTTTACTGTATTAATATGCCCGAGGAAAGGGTAATGATTTTCATAGACGGGAGCAATTTCTATCACGGCTTAAAGAAAAACATCGGAGAGACTTCCATAGATTATTTCAAGCTTGCTAGATGCATATCAGGGGAAAGAATGTTCATAAGGACATACTATTATAATGCTCCCCTTGACCAGAAAATGGACCCTGAAAAATACAGAAAACAGCAGCAGTTCTTTGAAAGGCTCAGGAACACACCCAACCTCAATCTTGTTCTCGTAAGGATGCAAAAAAGGGTGGTAGATGGGAAGATTATATATGCGATAAAAGGCGACGATATACATCTTGCGACAGATATGATAGTACTTGCTTCCAAAAACGCTTACGATACGGCCATCCTGGTGAGTGGTGATGGTGATTTTGTCCCTGCCGTCAAGGCCGTACAAGATATGGGGAAACGCATAGAAAACTTCTATTTCAAATCAGGTCATTCATGGCACCTCAGGCAGACATGCGATAAATCTGTGCTTATGGATGCAATGTTTATCAAGAAGTGTCGCGCATAAACCTTATTTTAGCAACTTCGCGCTCAGCGTAGAAACGTTTATCCTCTGGTTCCTTTCGTCCGTTATGACCTCTGTGTCGGTTTCCATCTCGCACCTGAGCCCCTGCAGGAACTTCTTCTTTGTGACCTCTATGACGTCCACTGCCCTGGAAATGGACCTACCACGCGCCTTGACGAAGACCTCGCTGTTGCCTTCCGAGAACTGGGTTATCACGGCAAGGACATAGCTCATGGTCGGCTTCTTTCCGACGTATATCACATTGTCCTTCTTGCCGGCCTTGTGGACTTTGGGCTGCTGAGTCTTCGGGGTTTCAGGCTTCTCTGATTCAACCTTCCTGTACCCATCAGGTTGCTGGGCTTCCTGGCTTTCCATTGCGTCTTCTGACATCACTATCATCCCCGCCAATCGCTTGAAATCGCTGGAATAGCTGCTGTTCAATCTGTGTTTGGAAAGAAGGCTTTTAAAGGTGATTGCCTAAACAGAAATCACGCCTGAGGATATAAGCGCTGTATACAGGTTTTTATATTTGGTGACTTTTGGCACATAGTTTATGGTTTCCGCAGGAAGGTATCTCTTTGCACAATCATAAGTTGGGTTTTTTCTGCATTCATCGCCAAGGATGCTATTCACTCTGGTCGGTCCGGCATTATAGGCTGCAGCAGCCAGCCTCTCGTCTCCATTGAACATGTCAAGAAGATACCTCAGGTATTTTGCGCCGTATTTTACATTAATTTTTGGGTTGTAAAGGCTTCCCTCGGACTTTTTCCACCCTTGTGATATGGCTGTTTTTGGCATAATCTGCATCAGGCCTATCGCGCCTTTATTGCTTCTTGCGTTGGGCCTCCAGGAGCTTTCTGCCTGCACAATGCTGAAAACAAACGGCTTAGGTAGCTGATTTGATATTGAAAAGACAGAAACAATTCTCTGCAGGCCTTCTGTACCTTTAGGCGGAACTGCAGGTTTGAGGTATGTCTTCCCTTTGCCTATAGAAAAGGACAGCACCCCTGATGGAAGGTTTGAGCCGCTGCAGCAGGAGCCCTCCACAGTCCAGTTATCCTCCCTCAGAACCTGAACGGCCTCTGTGCAGCACGGGTCTTCTATGGGACAGTCCATCTCATCCAGTTCCATCCCATCTTCCGAGTAAGAGGATATGGAGCACTCTGCCACATAGCCGCACTCGTCCTCATCCTCGCATGTCTCCTCTTCTGCAGACTGGAAGCTGTAGGTAAATTGCTGGGCTGCCTGGGTTTTCGGAGCCAATTTGAAGGCCTTAGCTGGCTCAAGCGGCAAGGGCTTAGTTATGGAAAGCACGTAAACAAGGGCTATGGGCTGCATGGAAACAGAACTGCCATCAAACACCGGGAACTGGTTACCTGTGGGATTCTGAATCTCAAGCTTCACCTTTATGTTCGCCTCATATATGTTGTCAGAGGGATTTGCGCCCACGCTTGTCTGGGTTACAGCATCCTGCAAGATGGTCGCAGTTATTATGTACTCGCTCCCATCCATACCTTCCTCTCCCCAGGTATTCGTGCCTCCAGTTTCCCAGCCAGGAAGAATAGTCTGCCTGAGACCCTTCTGGAAATCCGTTGGATTGTCCACAGGCGCATCCACGAGGAAGCCCTCTATATCTTCCCTGAGCTGCCCATAGATCTCAACACCTTTCTGATAGACTCCGTAGCAGTTCACCTTGTAGTCATCACTGTTCATGAGAGTGGAATCCTTCTCCAGTCTTATGTACTCCCCTGTCTCCTGGTTCTTCTGTATGTTCATGTTGGAGTCAGCGAAGGCTGAGACTGACATCAACAAGGGGTCGGCATCATCAGTATTCATATATACCTGAGTGTAAGTGGGAATGTTCACGAAATATTCAGAGAGGAACTTGTACGTGCTTTTGGTGTAAAGGTTAAGGTTGGACTTTATGGAATTCTGCATCCCCTCTTCAAAGAGCGTCTGGCCAGGTCCAGACCCAGAATCCCATACAGCAAGCCCTTGATAGTTATTGGTTGGCAGGCTCTCCCACCCTCCTTTCTTCAGGTTGTCATAGCATGCCTGGTATATTGAATAGTCCAGCGCCGTGTCTGCATAGAGCTTAGCCGCATCCAGGGCGTTGCCCATGGTATGGATATGTGTCCTGGTTTCGACATCCGTTTCCAGCTGGTTGTTCTTTATGATGGGTATGTTCACATATGACCAGATGACAATCAGGACTACCACTAAGCCTATTGCCAAAATTACCAGTGTCGCCCCAGCCTTCATCCTCGGTTCGAAGGCGAAATCTTGACCGAAGGCGTCCGAAGACGCCTTCCAATTAAGTTTCGCCTTCTGTTCATGTGTCAGTCCCATTGCTTGAACACCACTGTACCTTTTATATTTCCTGATTTCGCTCCGGGCAGGGGGATATCTGTGTCATAGCTTCTGACGCTCTTTCCGGATATCATGCCGGAGACATATGAGCAGGACGCGACTTTTGCATGCTCGCAAGCTAGGCCTTTCATCTCATCCACTTTCATATCCTTGAATAATTCGCACGGATTTACTGAATCTTTGTCAGCTCTGTTTGATGATATCCTGACTTCAAAATGAAGATGTGGGGCTTCCGAGGCTCCAGTGTTCCCGGTTTTTCCTATTAAAGTGCCTTCTATCACCTGGTCGCCAGGTTTTAGATTCACTCCATTAGAATTTTTAAAATCGCTTAGATGAGCATAATGAATTCTATAATTTCCATCCATGCTGCTAATTACCACATGATTTCCATAACCGTCATCATATTTAGCCAATTCCACAGTCCCTGATATAGAGGCATAGACATTCTTCCCAACCTCGCTCCTTATGTCAATTCCTCCATGGCAATCACACTGGCCGGGCTTAGAGCTCAGCTCCCTTCCTCCAAAGCCTGAAGTTAAGTAGTTTGAAGTTATGTCCAGAGGCCATTTCAGCTCTATTTTTGCAGATGCAGAGGTTCCACAGCCAATGATGGCGCTTTTTGTGGAGTCCTGGATAATAGGAGGCACGCCTTGCTTGAAGTTCACGGAAGCTATTCCGCTATATGTGAAATCGTATTTTCCAAAAGCGGTTTTTAGTGTGTTTTCTACTGGGCTGATGTCAGAGAATTCACCCAGATAGCTTCCCAGCAGCTCTATGTGCTTTGCGCTCCCATTCTTCGCGTTAAGCAAGCTCACCAGTTCAGTCCCGGCATCATCATTCACCATGAAGATGTTAACCTGGCCTTTGATGTTTATTATCTTAGTAAGAAAGGAGAAATAGCTGCCAAAAAGTATTATTGCCGCAACAATGCCCACAACAAGAATAAGCAGCATGAAGTCTGCAACCCCTTTTCTGCTATTTCCATTCAATCCGTTTGTTTTGCGTTTCATTTCAAAATCCCCAAAATCCAGGATAGTTTAAAGGAATCGAGGCTTTCTCCGATATGCTCACCCCCAGCCTTGCGACATAATTCTTGTCCCCGTCATTCACTGTGACGAAAATCTTATGGCTTGAGGCCTTCTCATTATATCCGAAATTGTAGGTTTTTGTCGTGCCTTCCAGGATATCAATCCTGGCGCCTGAGTCCACTGAAGACATATTGCAGAGCGTGTGCAGGCTTCCTCCGTTTTTTGATTCCAGATAGCTCACAGGTATGCTCCCGTCCATGTTCGTCCCAAAGCATTCTTTTATTAAATGCGCAGCATCCACTGCCTGTATGTCAGTCAGGGAAACCTTCATGTCTGCAGAAAGCTTGAGCATGCTTGTCTGCAAGAAAATCACAAGCGCTAGAATCACACCCACAAAGAGTATAACACCTAAGGGGGTGGTCACGAATTCATAGTCGCCTTTTAGTTTTTTGTTCAGCATAGTTTGCACTTCTGGATATCGCAAGCGTTGGCCATCGCGTAGCAGGATTTATAGTATCCCATGACGCCAGGTACATAGGCCAGCGTCTCCTTGAAGGTCACATATATCTTCAGGGTGTTCCAGTCGCTGCATGAGCTTTCTGACGCTAGGCACAGTCTCGTCCAATTTCTGACGTTCCCGGGTCCAGCGTTATATGCAGCAAGGGATATCTCCTTATCCTTGAATTCCCTTATCATGTCGCTCAGGTATCTTGTACCACCCATTATGTTTTCCTGGGGGTCATATAGGTTGACCCCGAGGCCGGCCGCTGTTTTTGGCATAAGCTGCATCAGGCCTATCGCGCCCTTCTTTGATTGGACATAGCCGCCGTTCTCATTGCACTGGCTGAATTTCCTGCCTGTCTCCTGCATTATGACCGCTTTGATGAGGGCCTCCTCGACCCCATATCTGCTCGCAGCGCTTGTTATGTAGCTGCGTATGTCTTGCTCAGATGTCTGTGCACAAGGCACATCTGGAACAGCCCCGGAGCCAATGTCAACAAGATTCCCCTTTATGTATATCTTCCCTCCCTGGTCTTTGAGGATTTCAATTAGGTTGACCCTCACAGGAGCAAGAGGCTCAACGCTCACAAGAATGGGGACCTCATAGGATTTGCTTCCATTCTCATCATATGTAGCCTTGACGTAGCTTACCCCCTTCTTTGAATAAACCTCCACAAGAAGAGGCTGCCTCAGCCCGAAGTCCTTCTGAACCCTACCCGCATCCATTGTGGAGAGTGTATTGACAGAGGTTGCCAGAAAGTTCGCCACTACCATGGCCTGGCCCTGCCTGCTGGATTCAGCGCTGGGGGATATCATTCTCACTACAAAGACTATGGCTATGAGGCATATGACTATAGCTCCTGCAAACAGGATCATCTTTTTCTCTGATTGCCCTTTTCTCATTTTTTCTCCATATCTGGACATTCTGAATCAGCTGCAAGTTCCATCCTATAAGTGAAGCCATCTGTGGCAGGTATTTTTGTGAACTTGTAACAGAATTTCTGCTCTTTTTCATTAAGGTTTTGCGGACCAGCCTCTAGATTAGAAGGAAGATAAATTACAGTATTTCCATTCTTATCAGCAAAGTTCCCTTCAATACCTATGCAGCTTGGCTTAATCAGTGCCTCCCTGCCTGTGCTTGACCATAATCTTTTAGCATAACCATAATAGTACTCCCACTTCTGTTTTATTTTGCTTAACCACCCTGCATCACTTTGAGCCTGATCTTTCACGGTTTTCCAAGGCAGAATAAGTATGAATGACTTGTAACCTGAGAATGTGGTTGTGCAGTAATCCTTTTCCGCCTGTGAAACGAATTTCCCAAAATCCGTATTGGAAGAGTCGAAATAGCCCTTCTGGAAGAAGATTACTCCTCCAACACAGTCTCCCATGGTTATTTTAGCTGTTTTAAATTGATTGGGGGTCAGATAGCTCAGCGTTGACTTGACGTCATCAAGGTTCGTATACGTTTTTGACCAGCACTGACCATATGCCGCATAAATTATTGTTGGATATAGAAAAACCACGATTATCACAGCAGCTATAACCAGCCCGAAAACAAAGAACCCTATCATTTGAAAGGGGTAGTCAATGCCTTTTTTCATAAGTATTTATTTGGTTTCTGAGGCTTAAATCCCTGGGCGTTATGCATCAATACAGCTTCCACTTTATGATTACCAGGACAATGGCGGTTATGATGGCGATGGCGGCTATCAGCAAAACGACCCCAATTCCTGTCTCGAGGCCAAGGGACACCTGCGCTTTATCTGCCTTTTCAGTCATTCAATCTCCTGTCATCTTAAATAAGTTTGAATTTGCTAAGAGCATACAATAGGATAAAGGCCACGATGACAAATACCAAAACAATAGCAGCCATGCTAATCGGCATGTCAAATCCCTTCATTTTCCCTTTTATTGGTTTCATGTAATCACTTTCCTATTCCTGGAATCTGCGTGCCTGTCGATGATGACTTGAACCCTCCTGAAAGCAGCTGCCTGAACCATTCATTGAGGCCTTTCACTCCAGTGTTTGCGTCCCCGAACCATCCCGCCAGCAGAGCCACAAACACCACGAAGGCTATCACTATGAGGACGATGACGACCAATATTCTTATTGTGAATTCCATGTTAGCCTCCTACGCCTCCAGAAGGCCACATTGACCATTGCTCCATTGTGTGAGATACATATGCAGTACCTGCTCCTGTTGCGAACATAATAACTGGTGCGGCAGGCCCTGTTGGAACAGCGAACACGTCTATGCCTATTGATGCGATAAGAACCCCAGTGCTTACAGCGCCTTTGCCCAAGTTAGCTCCCCAGTAACAGTAATTATGTGTGTAATCACTACTACCACCACTATCCCCCTTCACACTTATGATTATGGCATCAGTACTATCTGTCTGTCCAGCAGCGAGTGAAATCTTCATGTCATTATCTAACCTCTCCCATTCCTTCTCACTATCAGAGCCTGAGAGAGTATATTTTTTGATTTCTGTTAAATTACTATTCTGTTCATCTGAAATTCCAGTGAATGTTCCCCATGGAATAGCGGTAAATATATCTCCAACAGCCTTATTTTCAGCTACATTATCATCAACTGTTGTACATATGTCCGTACAACTGTACACATCATATTGATCTGTACTAGACTCTGGCTGCATCTTAAATTGAGTTTCTTTTATTTCATCACCTGAAACCGTGTACACTTGCCCATTTCCATCTACCAGAATCATCTCAGCACTGTCTGGTGTTTTAACCAATGAATATGCTGCTGAAAAGCCCTTTCCTACAAGGCTCGAGGTACCGCTCCATATTTGATACCACCATGATCTTTTTCCGCAGATTGCAGCTTTGTTTCCTTCAACATCAATCGTACTTGTTCCAGGAACATAATTATTATTTGAATCCACCAAAAGCTTGCCATCTTTGTCTACTTGCCAACATGAAGTCTTACCCTTTTTTATTGTAAGTGTTGCCCTGCATGGGGATGCTAGATAGAATCTCGGGTCATTAAAGGAATTCTCCCTGCTTAGTTCGATATATATGGGTTTGCTATTTACTGTTTGAAGATCATATTTGATTGTATCCTTAAATGGAGATCTTAAAGCCAAGGAATGTTCTCCTACAGACTTGAACTTCTCGTTTATGGAGTCCACGTATTCTGCAATATATGCGACTGATATAACCAGTCCATATTTGGCATAATCTGCTTTTCCTGGAATCTTCTTTTCTACTCCACCGAGTTTATCCTTAAACATGTAATATATTTTTTCCAGTGCATTCCGGTTTTCAACTGTAAGTTTGTCTATTGCAGCTTTATCGAATTGTGCTACTAACTTAGGGGGTATATAATCTCCATTGTTTTCCACGAATCTTATTACTTTATCTGTGATTTCAACTTTTGTAGCTTCTGGTATTTTACCTTCCCACTTGGCATTAACATCCTTTATAATGAGATCAACCGCTTTGTTCAGTTCCTTTTCTGGCAGTTCATCAAAAAATTTAAAAAGAGATTGTGAAGTCATTTTTTTAATTCCCTCCTTGAGCTCTCCACTTAGGCCAATTACAACTTTTTCTTCTGTCGCTTTTGCTCCTTCTTTCCCCAGTTTTCCAAAAATCTTGGCCATTACCTTTTCTCCAACATCCTTACCTGCAGTATATACAACACTGAACCCCTTTGAAGCTATAGATCCGAATCCAGCGAATGCGGCATTAAGCACACCAGATCCAATTATTGAGAGAGCCACTACGTTCGTTTTTGATATCTGCCAAGCATCAGATTCCTCTTTTGGGAAGGCCTGATAGTAAAGTAAGAAATTAGGATCTCCCATACCAACTATCCATTCTTGGGCGTTTGTGATTGTTTGGGGCAGCTGAAAATTGTTCACATTACAAACATATCCATCAGTACCTTGATTTTTACAATCCACCGTTGTTCCTTTATTAATATCAGCTGCTGCAAATCCTGTGAATTCAGAAGATAATTTAATTGACCCTTCGAAGCCTGACCCTTTAACTTCTGATTTGCAACCGGACCAAGGCTTCCCCTCTTCCACGGAATTTATAGCGCAAACAAGCCCATCCATGGAGTTTTCTACAATTTTCATCTGCCTTGTATCAACAGTCCCACCACAAATATTCGGATTCTTTGCGCAGAACTCTGCAAGCATGCTGGATATCCCCCCGCTTGCGGCTATTATGAGGATGACAACACCCAACCCGATAATAATGACCAGAAACAGCTTCATCATCTCCTCTACTTCAAAGCCGACTCCTCTCATTTTGCTTGAGTGACGGCTTACAGTAACTTGGCAAGGCCGTCTATCCGCATTCAGGGTGGAGATTCCCATGTAAATTATTATGGGTATGATGGCTTAAATCCCTGAAGACTGGCTGAAAGCGTCTGTTGATACCCTTTCCCCAAATGCAGAAACCTTTATAAATCAATTATCATTATAATGATAATATAGAATATAGAAACCCAGGCGAATGGTATGGACATGGATATATTGAACCCGCATGTGGTGAGGATAATAATAGCAGCAAGGAAGGAGGACTCTATTAGTGGTATCTCTAAAAGGATAGGATTGAGCTATGGCTGGACCTACAAATGGGCCTTGGAATTGGAGAAAGCCGGGGTCTTGAAAAGGAAGGGAAAGAAGGTTTTCTTGGACGAAAAGAAAGGTTTCTATAGGGAAGTTTTGGGTTTCTTGAGAGCGTCCTTAGGGGAAAATCCTGGGTTTTATTATTCCGCTTTAGGATTGTTCGGAATCAAATACTGCTTCACTGGAACGGACGCGGTTTTCGTCTGGACGGAAGGCGGCTATAATATAGCCAGGTACAGGGATTACTATCCGATTTTCATAAAGGTAAGGAAGTCTGACAGGGAGATATTTGAATTCTATGCAAGGAAATTGGGCTTGGGAGGGAAAATCTTTTACGAGCCTGTGTTTTTGGAGGATTTTCCTGTGCATTATCACAAAGGCAAGCCTGTGGATAGCTTGGATGAAACAATACGATTCATGAAGAAATATATTTACAATTTCGAGTCTGCATTGGAGATGATTCAGGAAATGTATGGGAAGAAAGCCGGGGTGAAATACAGGGAGGTAGTTACGAATGCTTGATCTTGCAGAGAGGGAGAATGAGATAATCAGGATGCTGGAGAAACTCTCCCAAGCAGGCCTTCCGTTCTCGGTCATTGGCGGATATGGCGTTTCCGCATACAGGCATAGATTCTCGATAGACGCGGACATTGTGATAAGGAAGGAGGATAAGGAGAGGTTCGAGGCGGTTCTCAGGGAAAACGGATACAGGAAAACCGTCCATTCGTCCGAGTTCGAGAGATTCGAGAAATCTGAGCCAAAGGCCTGCGTGGATTTGCTCATAGGAGGGTTGGGCGTGAGGCAAACTGGAGCAGCCTTCGGATTTGATTTCATATTCGAGAACTCAGAGAGAAGAGAAATCCAGGGAAGCGAAAAGAGCGTGGAGGCTTCTGTCCCAACGAAGGAGGTTCTTATAATCCTTAAGCTCCATTCGGGAAGGCTTACTGACCTTAGGGATGTGGCCGCGCTCTCCTTTGAGCTGGATTTTGAGTTCATAAGAAAGCACCTTTTCAGAGGGAATATAAAACTCCTCAAGGAGAGCATGAAGAAGCTGGAATCTCTCATAGAAAAAACAGACTTCCAGGACTCTTTCAAAGGAGTTTTCATGGAGAAGTCCTATAGGATAGATATTGATAAGATACAGAGATTAGTCACAATCCAGCCTTAAGTGATATATTTATATATCACTTGATATAAAATTATATCACATGATACAGAAAGAAAACAGATACAGGATATTGCAGCTGTTCTTTGATTCCCCTAGAAGGAACTTTCAGTTAAGGGAGATATCCAGGATACTAAAGGTGGGCCTACCTTCTATAAGCAATTATGTGAAGGAGCTTGAAAGGGAAGGTTTTGTAAGGAAAGAGAAGAGAGGGGTATACAATAGTTATATGGCCAGCAGCAGCAATGCATTCAAGACATACAAGAGGAATGACATGCTTGTAAGGCTGAAGGAGTCCGGCCTCATAGATTTCATTGCAGATAGCACATCCCCCGATGCGATTGTGCTGTTCGGCTCGGCTTCCAGAGGGGAGGATGCTGAGGAAAGCGATGTTGACCTGATGGTTGTCGCAAAGGAGGAAGGCCTAGACGTCAGACCTTTCGAGAAGAGGCTCTGCAGGAAAATCTCGCTTCATTTTGAGCCAAAAGTGCGAGGCATCCCCAGCGAACTTCTCAATAACGTGATAAACGGCATAGTTGTCTATGGCTATCTGAAGGTATTCTGATGAAGATGTGGAAAGATTCCCAGGATGATGTCAGGAAAGTAAGCCCTGACAAGGAACTGGCCAGAACGATCCTGGACATGGTCGAGGTCAGGATTAAGGCTGTTGGCCAGAGAGACAGGATAGAATTCGCCTCCCTCGTTGTGGAAGATTATTATGAGATAATCAAGGAATGCATAACCGCCCTGATGGCCATGGACGGGAACAAGACATTGAGCCATGACGTGCTCATCGGATATCTATATGAGTTCTTTCCAGAATTCTCAGCTTCGGAGATTGCCCTTGCCGACCAATTGAGGATAATGAGGAATAAGATAGCATACAAGGGCTTCTTCGTGAACCCTGATTTCCTTGAGAGGAACGAGAAGAGGATAAAAGCGTTTGTGGCTAAACTCTCTGAAATCCTGAAGAAAAAACTTGGGATAACTTAATAAGCCATCTTTTTATCCCCCCTTCCCCAATAGATAATCATGCTTGAGCTCATCGCCTTATGGGGCTTCCTAGGCGGGCTCCTGTGGGCTGGAGCGGGCTTCCTTTCCCAGGGAAGGCCTGGAAGGAAGGGCATCCCTCCTGTGTTTGCGATAGCAGGCTTCATGGGGATAGTCTCTGCTTTTGCTGTCTTCTATTTCGAGATGTCACTACTGTCCCTAGCATATTGGAAGCTTGCTATAGTTGCTGCCCTGGTGGGCTATGTGGGGGCAGACTTGCTGAATAGCCTTTTCGAGATACTGCAGAAGAACCAGAAGTCTATTCTGAAGAAGGAAGGCGACCGAAAGAGAGAAGGCGACAACAGTCGCCTTCAGGCAAGAAGCCGCCTTCAAGCCAAAAGCGGGGGAAGAAGATGCTAACCCTGACTGAGATAGTGATTGTGGCCGTGGCAGGCGGGCTAATGAGGGTGCTTATAGGCATATCCAAAAGGAAGACCGGGTTTGGTTTTAATCGTGACAAGGTGCTTTTCACCATTACCACATCCTTGATAATAGGGATTATCACGGCAATAATCCTGGAGCCTGATAGCTACATGATTGCATTCTTTGCAGGCTTTGGAGGGGCTGATGTGCTTGAGGCCATGTATAAAGGGATAATCAAGAAAAAGCTTGGAGCTGCCCCAGGAGGGACTGCGATGAGCTATGACCTTGGGGATATTGACTATCCACAGGGAACTGACAAGAAGCAGCGGAAAGCGATTGATTATGTCTACAAGTACGGCCAGATTACAAGTTCTGAGTACAAACAGATGAACAAGGTATCCGCAAGGACTGCCACCTCAGACCTGAACAAGCTCGTGGAGAGGAAGGTCCTGAGGAAATGCGGAAGCGGGAAAAGCACTTTTTACGTTTTTGCATGAGCTTTATTTTTTGCGAACTTGTGCCTTGCCAGCTCCACGAAAACAGGCACGAACGAGATGGCTATTATGGCCAGTATCACAAGAGTGAAGTTCTCCTGGACAGCTGGGATGTTCCCGAACCAGAAGCCTGCCAGGAGGAAGAGCGCGACCCACACAAGGCCTCCTGCTATGTTATATGTTATGAACCTCCTGTAGCTCATCTTGCCAATCCCTGCCACGAATGGGGCGAAGGTGCGGATTATCGGAACGAAACGCGCCAGGAATATGGTCTTGGCCCCGTACTTGTCATAGAACTTCTCAGCCCTGTGGAGATATTCCTCCTTGAAAAGCCGGCCTGTCTTCTTACGGAAAACCTTGGGCCCCAGATAATGGCCTATCCAGTAGTTTGCTGTGTCGCCGAGTATGGCAGCAGAGGCAAGGATGATAAAGAGCAGGGTCAGGTCAAGGGAGCCCATCCCGGCAAATGCGCCCGCTGCAAAAATCAGGGAATCTCCCGGAAGGAAGGGGGTTATGACAAGCCCTGTCTCCAGGAATATGACGCCAAAGAGCACGGCATACGTCCAGGAGCCGAACTGCTGTATCAGAAGGGATATGTACTGGTCTGCATGAAGGATGAACTCGGTTAGCAAGGTCAGGATGTCCATATTCGTAAGAATTAGCGGGGTGATATTAATGCTTTATCGGATTCGGGTTTGTTTGGACACAAGTCAGGCACACCCACTTTTATACAACCCAATCGCCACTATCAGCTCCCTTATTGTCACATCCTGGTTGTTTATATTCCAGCGGGAGATGAAGGACATGAGCTCTGTGTTTTCAACGCAGCCGCTGCAGTTGATATCGGATTTGTGGAGGCAATTGCCGCAGGATATTGGCTGACCAGAGGAATAAAGGCTCTGGATCTCCTGGCTGGAGAGGGAGCGGTTCCAGATGGCAAGCTCGTCTATGGAGCCTGTTATGGCAGAGGGAGCCCATCCTTGCTCATTACCGATTGTAAGGTTTATCGGGTCTGTCAGGTCAGCAAGGGTATTGTCGGCTGTAGTGCCTCGAATAACCCCGTCAATCCACAAGGAGTGATAGTTTAGGTTGCGCATTGCGACTATATGATGCCAGTTGTTATCAAATGGGTAAGTGAAGGATGTGTCCACATTGTTGGGGCCTTCATCAATCCTGAAAAACCTGGAGCCAGGGTTTAGCCATATTAGGTATCCGTTTGAGCCCCTTTTGCTCAGCAGAGTCTGCCCTGTGTCTGTTCCGTTGGTCTTTACCCATGCGCTTATTGCGAACTGAACATTAGACCCAAAATTAAGGCTGGGTTTGTTGGAAACCAGAATGTAATCCCCATCACCATCAAACTGGCTGGCTCCGAAGAACTTGCCTCCTGTGGTGCTGATAAATGCGTTATACTGCACACTGCCATTGTTGCCATTACCTGAGAAATCATAAACATGCGTTGAGTTTTCTCCGTAAGCGGAATTGTTGTCATAGTGGTGGAGGAGGACGAGGCCTGCGCAGATAGGTATAGGCGCAGAGCAAACATAGTTATTGCAGATTAGGGGAGAGGTGCAGTTCGAGTCAGAGCAGCAGTTACCTGTGTATGCTGTCCCAGAGCAGCACACTTGGGTTGAAGGATTGTATACGGAGCCTGTGCAGCAGTTGTCTGCAGGGCAGGTTTCTCCGGGATCGCAGTAACCGTCTCCGCATGTAGGCGTTCTGCAGGTTCCTCCAACACAGCAGTAAGAGCAATCAGTGCTTGGAGTGAAGGAACCTGTGGAGCAAATCTGGTTGGAGGAGCAGCAAGAGCCAAAGAGTTCAGAGCATGTTTGTGTGCTCAGATACGAATAGTTCCCTTCATATCTCAATTGCGCTGGGATCTTGTTGGTGTATCCTGGAATATCAGGGCCGATGGGAGGCCAGGACACTGTTCCGAACCAGGTGGGTTTGGAAGATAAGTAAAGAGAATTAGGAAGAACATGGCTACCGTCTCCGCCTTGGCACCCGATCTCGCCTGGATCAGTACACCATTTGACCGCATTATTTACCGAGTCCCAGTTGCCGTGGCGCAACAATGTAGCCTTGACCTGAGTGTCTGCAGGGCCATAAGGTAGAGGAGTGAGTGATGTCTGCCAATAGCCGCTTCCATCCTGGTGCCCAAGACGGTAGATAATCTTGCTGGTACTATAATCTACACTTACGCCAGTAGCTTCATAAGTAACCTCCCAACCAACAGAACCCAAGATATTACCTACAAAATTGTAATAATGGGCTTTCTTAAACAGGCTGATAAGCCAATTGGCGCTGGCTGAGGGGTGGGTATCGAGAGCGCCTTTATTACGGAAAACTGTGTTATAGCCGGAGCTGCCGTGATAGAAATCAGCATTAAAGACGCCCGTCCAGATATTCCCCTCGAACAGGTTCATATGGGGGTATGGGGCATGTATGACAAATGCTCCACGTTGTCCGTAAAAGTTATCTTGCCCCATTGGCGGCGGGACTATATAATTATAAGCAAAAACATTTCCGGAAGTTTGCGCATCCATTATGAACGCGGCACCTAGATTATAGACGATATTGTCTTCAAATAGATTGGCTGACGCTGTCGGCATGAACGAAATACCATATCCCCCGTTTGATTGCCCCAAGGTATGGCTGGATTCATGGAACTTGCATGATCTGACTGTGTTCCGATAGGTACGGTATAAAAGCACTAGCATTCTGTTGGAATTTATTACTTCAACCCGATACATCCAGCTATTAACTGCACCGCCTAGCGAAAATGCGGTATCAGCATTGCTCAGGTTATTGTCAATCGTTAGGTCCTCCACTCCTGAGTTGTTTGTAAGCCCAAGAAGCTTAATAAGCTGGGGCAATGAGGATGCATCATAGTTCCAATAAAGAGGCGTCTCAAGGGTCACCTGCGTCGGGGAATCAACAGACACCACCTTGTCAGCCTGGCCAAGAAAACGAGTCCCGTCCCTGCCGCAGTAAGCGGCGCCTTCGCTTTCGTTGTCTGTGACGGGGGGATCGCTCGTATCGTTTCTAATCTGGTCAATAAGAATAAAATCTCCAACTGATAAGTTATGATTTGAAGCTGTAGTGATTACGGTCGACCCTTTTGTATAGCCGCTTGTGAGATTTACGGCTGGAGGGCAGCTTGAGCCCCAGCAGCCCACAGGCATGTCAAAATGTATTACCCCTTGCATATAGACTGAAGGATAAGAGGCAGAGCCCCTAATCGTGGTTATCCCCATTCCAGCTCCTCTCAGAACAACATTGGAAGGAACGTTTATGTTGCTGCTAATCATGTAGGTTCCAGGCGGAAGATAAACTACCTTATTCGCAGGGCAATTATTAAGTGCTGTCTGAATGGCATTTGCTGCATCGGTTATCCCGTTGCCGTATGTTGCTGCATCTATGGTCGTGCAAATTACTGTTCTGTTCGGAATGTCTCCCGGGACTCCGACGTTTCCCTGCCAGGTTACTCGCCGGTTTGCTGGAATTATTTGGGCAGAAGAAACATTTGCAAAAACCAGAAATCCGAAAAAGGCCATTAGAAAAATTATTTTTGTTTTATGCATGTTTTTACCCTCTAAACAATGTCTTTATTATAATTATTATTGGACTATCTTGATAAATATATCTCCGTCCCCACCTTCCCCTTAAGCGCCAGAACCGCCTTCTCCGGGGAGGTTATAATAGCTCTTTTTCCACCATGTCTCAGAAACCTTACGGAAGCCAGTATCTTCGGCCCCATGCTTCCCGGAGGGAACTGCCCTTCCTTGTAAAACTTTTCAGCTTCTGCCAAGGAGAGTTTTCTGAGAGGCTTTTGTTTTGGGGTCCCATAATCCCTGTAAACACAATCAACATCGGTTAGAATCAGAAGAATATCAGCCCTTAGGGAGGTGGCCAGCCTCTCGCTCGCGAGGTCTTTATCTATTACAGCCTCTGCCCCGGAAAGAGCATTCCCCTTCCTGAAGACAGGAATTCCCCCGCCGCCGCAAGCAATAACAAGGAAGCCTTCATCTGCAAGCTTGCGAATCTCTCTGGACTCAACTATCTCTTTCGGGTCTGGGGAGGGGACAACCTTCCTGTATCCCCTATTAGAGTCCTTTTTGAGTCCAGAAGCTGGTTTGGGGAAGAATGGGCCTATGAACTTGGTCGGGTTCCTGAACGCGGGGTCTTTCCTGTCCACTACTGTCTGTGTTATCACAGTAACAATTGGCATGGCCTCCGGTTGAAGGCGAACTTTATTTTTTGCCTTGGTTCGACTTACCTCCAGAAGTGAGCGCAGCGAGCGCTGGAGGATGTAGCCTATCTCCCCTTGTGTCTGTGCTCCGCATACGTCCAGAGGCAGTTCCGGGACTTTGTCCCTTGCGCAGTGCTGCTGCAGAAGGATGTCCCCTACCTGCGGGCCATTGCCGTGGGTAATGACTACCTTAAATCCTGAGTTCGCTATCCTCTTAATCCTGAGGCATGCGGAGTGCACGTGCTCCATTTCCTCATGGAAAGAGAACCTTCCCTTAGCGCTCAGGAGCGCATTCCCCCCAAGCGCAATAACAACAAGCTTTCTGCCTGACTCGGTCATATGTTATTTATTTGCATTCAGATAACTAAATATTATGGGAAGTAATTCATGGGTTTTCGCTCTACGGCCGCTTTCGAGATTGAAGGTGTCTGCTGACACCTTCTTGCCAGAATCGGCGGAAGCCTCGAAAGGCCGTAAGGATAACTAAATATCATGGAAAAGAGTTTAGTGTGGAAATGCCAGCATTGCAGGTTCTTCAGCCCCCTCACAAGCAAGACGGGCAAATGCATATGGCCGGAGGTCCCGGCTGACATGGATGCCACAAAATGTGCGGGACAGATTTTCAGGCCGAGAGAGTAATATTTATCAGAAAGAAAGAGGGAAGAAAAATCCGCTTGCTGCTCTTTCGCCAGCAATCGTTTGAAGCAGGCAAATTCTCTTGGAAGGCGGATTTCAGACAGAAGGTGGCTCTTGCCACCTTCAAACTCCTTTTCACCTTCCAACTTTCGTTCCGCCTTCAATCCGCAATCTACTTCTTAGCCAGCAGTATGAACCTTATCGCAAGTATTATGATTATTATTATGGTTATGATGACTATGGCCAGGACCTTCCACGTGTTTGAGTCGCCGATAAGCCATCCTGTCACATTGCCTTTGCTGCCATTCGCGCCCGGTACTGTCACGTTGGGGCTGCCTGTGCCGCTTGGAGGCGTGACAGTCACCCCTTCATTGGTTATGTTCTCGACAACGCCTACGGCTATCTCCTTGGTGGCCTGCGTGAATGGGGATGACACGGATATCTGGACCGGGTAGACTCCCTTGGGGACGTTGAAGCAGGGGGAGAAGTAAAGGTAGACTTCCTGCTCCTGCCCTGAGGATAGCTGCACTGAATCAGGGCTCAGGTACACCCAGTTGGGCCCGCTCACAGACACTGTGAAATTGGCCAATCTCTCTCCTGTGTTCTTGACTTTGACAGGCACGGTGGTCGCGTTGCAAAGCGCTACCTTGCTTGTGTCATCCTTGACTGAAATCTGGACTGAATAGCAGTCCGCCCTTGACTTCCCTGAAAGCGTTGAGGAAGCGGATGACTGTATGTGGGATGAGTTTATCGTGACCTTGACCGGATACGTCTTGGATGCAGAGGTCTCAGGCACTGTTATCGAGAAGTATTCCATCCTGAGCTCGCCTGCGCTGAGCTGGACCTGCCTTGTTATGCTTGCCAGCTCGCTTTCGACTCTCATGGTGTATGTGTCCGCGAGCTTGCCTGTGTTCCTTATGGCGGTTGTATAATTGATGACTGAGCCGAAGCATGCCGACTGCTCTTGCGGTGTCAGGTCCACTGATGCCCCGTAGCAGTTCTCCACCGTGATGTCCGAGCTCGCGGAATCCGTTATCTGGCCTGATGCAGCGGCTATCGTGACTTTTCGCGTGCCTGTCTGGGTCAGGTTGGATACAGAGAGCTTGAACTCCCTGGTCTCGCCCGGGTTGAGCGAAAGCTTGCTGAATTCAGGGACGCCTTCCGTTGCGGTGATGTTGAAGGTGTCCTGGATAGTCCCGAGGTTCTTTACCGAGACCATGAACTCGGCAGGGACGGTCTGGCAGACTGAAAGCTGGGGTGGGGACATTATGACTGCGACTCCCCTGCACTCATCAGCGGTAACTACAGCCGAAAGCGTCTTTGACGTGTCCTTCGGAGACGCTACGGTGACATTGAAGAAGGTCTTGCCCTTCTGGGCAGGCTTAAGCGAAAGCGTGACCTCAGCGGTCCCCTTTGGGCTCACAGTTACGACGGGCTTGTCCACAGTGACCCAATTGGGCACGAAAACCGAATAAGTGTCAGATTTCATTCCAAGATTGCTTATCAGGAGCTTCTGCGTTATTACCTCCCCGAGGCAGATGCTTACCTCAGCCG
Organism: uncultured archaeon; assembly: GCA_964353635.1. Lineage (GTDB taxonomy): Archaea > Aenigmatarchaeota > Aenigmatarchaeia > QMZP01 > QMZP01 > JAPLVB01. The sequence continues at coordinate 32,396 of CAYGVS010000009.1, forward strand.
GCTGCAGGTCTGCAGCCATCTGGTAGCAGTCCTGGAGATTTAGCTGGACAGTGTCAGAATCCTTTGCATAGAACTTCTGCGAGCTGACCTCCACATTGACTGCCTGCAGGCCAGTCGCGCTCTCGGGAGGGAAGAGGGCAAGAGCCACTGTCTTCATCTTCCCTGGCTCAACGGTTATCTTGTTGTCAGAGAAGACAGCCCATGATGCCGAGGCTGAGAGGGTGTAGGTGTCTGAGTATTTTCCCCTGTTGTCAATGCTCAGGTAGTATACAGCGGACTTGTTCTCCTCGATGCATACTTCCTTGTACTTGTTATCGATGGAAAGCTGGACGTCATAGCAGTTAAGCACCTCCAGGTCCAGGCTTTTGGACTGCGTTTCGCCTGTGGTGCCGGACTTTGATTTCACGGTAAAGTGATAATTGCCTGGGATGACATTGCAGCCGATGTTTATCAGGAAGAGGTCAAGGGCCTTGGTCTCTCCCGGGCTTACGATGACGTTCTGCTGTATCTGCGAGGTGAAGCCAGAAGGGCCGTCCAAAGAGAAAGAGAACGTGTCAGGGTACTGGTAAAGGTTCTTGATAGAGACCTGGACGTGCTGCGGCGTAACAGGGCTGCATGGGCAGGACGATGCCATGGATGGAAAAACATTGAGGTCATATGTTGATGCTGAAGCAGTAGCGCCCAAAAAAAGAGCAGCAATCACCGCAAGAATCCCGATAAAAAATGGTCTACATTTCATGCCAATCTATAAATTAGATAACTGCAAAAATTTTTAAGCACATATGCCATAAGCATTTAAACCTATCGCCTGCCTCTGCTGCTGCCTCTTGCATCATAGGCTGGATAGTACTCAGGCTCATAGTATTCCACATCAGGCTTGAGCCTGTAGAAACCAATTATTACCACTATGGAGATCACGAGTATCAGGACTATCAGCCAGAAGGCAGGGTTCTGGGATGCCTCGATGAAGTATCCTGATATGAAATCAGTGCCCTGCGCCTCCTGGGGCCTGCATCCTGCTGTGTAGATTGATACATCCTGCTGGAAATTGGAGCCTTCGCCCAGGGCCTTCACGCTGATGCTTAACTTATGAGTCCCCATCTCCTTGGGGCTCACGAATACGTACAGCTTCCTGTAGCCTTTCTCTACCACGTTCTGTGACTGGTAGTTCATCCATTCCTCAGGGATGCCTGCAACCGCTATCGAGAAGGTCTGCGTCTTCGCGCTGTAGATGTCAATCGTTATGGCCTTGCCTTCGCAGTATCCTGCGTCCAGCGAGACCGGATAAATGCTTACAGATGTGGGCAGCGAAGGCTCAGGCTGGCTTGGAGTAGGCTGGTAAGGGTCCCCAGTTCCGGGCCTCATGACCGTCACAGTGGCTGATTTTGTCTGGACGCTTCCGCAGCTTGATTGCGCCTTTGCAATAATAGTATGTGTTCCAAGGGAGGGATAATAGCTGAATATCTTTGCGGCGCTGGAGCCTTGTGATGCAGTGTATGTCTGGCTTTCCTTGAGCTCGCCGTCAACAGTCAAGGACATAATTATGGTCTCCTGCCTTGCCCCCGTGTTCTTTGCTTCCAAAGTGACAGTGGCCACGTTCCCTTCTATAATACTGGTCTGGAAATCGAACTTCTGGACCAGAAGCCCGCACTGGCCTCCTGAGCCAGAGCAGAATCCGCTGAAGCATCCGTTTGGGCATGATTCCATATTCACCCATAAGGTTGAGCAGTCAGAGTTCTGGTATTTCCTCTGCGACCAGAGGCCATTGCATCTGTACTCATCAAGGTACTTTGTCTCACACTGGCCTCCTGTCTGGTGGTATACTGATTCCCAGTCAGTCGAGCCGCAGTCAGCGGTCACCTTCACCTTCACAAAATAATCATCATCATTCCCGAAATAGAAGGATTCCTGCACTGTCCTCCTCTCCCCGGAATCAAGCCATATCGTGCTCTGCTCCACTACCTGGTCCTCAACATAAATCTTGTAGTTGATGTCCTGGTCCCTGTTTCCTGTGTTCCTGACCTCGAACCTTATCTCATCCCCGATCGCCCTGAGGTTGAAGACGTCCACTCCGCAGCCGTGGCCATCGCCTCCGATTGTCACGCTGTCCGAGCTTGAGTCGCTGTTGCTGTCAGAATCATATACAGTGGCCTCGCATTCCACCTCGTCGCCATCTGAGAAGCTGTAAGAATCAAGCGTGTCCTCTGCCGTATCGCTGCTCCCGCTCACATCAACCGTCCTTGTCCTCTCCAGGCTGCCTTCCACAAGCCACCTGAACTTAATCCTGTCAAGCCCGCTGTCAGGGTCAGAGACATCTGCCCTGCATGTCAAGTCATCATTCTCATCAGGGTCTGTCGGTGTTATGCTTATGCTGTCCACCGAAGGCAGGTCGCTGTACGAGGTGCCCCTGGTGTGCAGCACCGCCTCGGTGTCAGTGTCGCCGCAATCAGCTGTTGCCTTCACCTTCACAAGGAATTCCCCGTTGCCGAAATAATAGCTTTCCTGCAGTATGCTCCACTCGTTCGATTCCGGGTATCTCGTGCTTTCCTGGATGAGATTATCATTGACATATACCCTGTATGTGATGCCTTCCGCGACGGCTCCTGTGTTCCTGAGCCTGAAGCGTATCCTGTTGCTGTCAAGTATCTCCAGCATGTAGACATCAACTCCGCAGCTTTGGCTTTCTATTGTTACAGAGTCAGAATCCGAGCTTTGAAGCCCCTGCGCATCAAACACCGTTGCCTCACACCTCACGTTCTGCCCTGTGGAAGAGCTGGTCGAGCCAAGCGTGTCTTGGGCTGTGGCGAAGCTTCCGCTCACATATATGTTGCGGGTCTTTGCCAAACCACCATCCACGAACCATCTGAACTGGATCCTGTTGAGATTGCCATCCTGGTCCGTGACTTCTGCATTGCATGCAAGGTCCTCTGAATCCTTGGGGTTTGATGGTGTTATGCTCAGGGAATTTATGGCAGGAGCATGGTTATAGCTGGGCTGGCTCTGTACATTTATCCTCAAGGTGTCTGTGCCAGAGAGCCCTCCTGTATCCGTCACCCTCACAGTCACATCATTGTAGCCTTGATACTGTCCTGCTCCGCAGCCAAGGTATCTGTTGCCTGTTATATAGCAGCTAATGGTTCCCGGATTGCTCTGGTAATCAATGGAAAACCCCAGGCTTGAATCCTGGTCTTGTGAATCATAAGTGTATGGATAAAGGTCCAGCAATGGTATAGTTTGTCCAATCTGCAAATCCTGGTCAGGAAGCCCTGAGATGACCGGAGGTGTGTTCACCTGAGGCTGGCTCTGCACATTTATCCTGAATGTATCTGTCGCTGTCAGGCCTCCTGTATCCGTCACCTTTACTGTCACATCAGAGTATCCTGCATACTTCGCATTGCTGCATGTTATGTACCTCTTACCGCCTGAGATGGTTATGTAGCAGTCTATCAAATCCGTGTTGCTCTGTGATATAACCATGAATGAAAGGGAGCTGTCCGAATCCTGAGAATCTGATGCATAAGCCTCAAGGTCTATCTGCGGTATTGTTTCGCCTACCTTGATGGAATAATCAGGTATGCCAGAAATCACAGGAGGCGTGTTCTGGCTAGGGGCGGAATTGCAGACACCGTTAGTGCATCCGTACTGGCATGCCTGCTGAAGCACAGGGTTTGTGGCTGATGCGCAAGCGCCTGAGCTGCATGAGTAATCCTTGAAATCCTTGTATACATTGCTGCCTGAGCAATAGTTGCTCCCAACATAGCCATCTGTCCCGCAGCTCTGCTGCTGGCTGGACTCCACATTCCCGACACAGAAATACTCATTCACTGTATCTGAGTCCACGCAATAATCAGAGTGGCTGTAGGACTGGCCTCCAAGATATCCTGATGTGGCCCCAAATGTGCCTATGGCATTCCCGCCATCAGTGTCTGCGCAGGAATCCGCTTGCGCAGGGCTTGTGACAGTTATGCTCCTGCTTGAGCTCTGCTTGACTGAGGAGCTGCACTTGCAGTCAGTCACATCAGTGGATAGTTCCAGGGTGTAAGTGCCTGCTGAGGATGGCGTCCAGGAGAATCCCACATTCTGGGAGCTGTCCTGAAAAACATTCACTGTCCTTGAATCCGTGTATACAACTGCCCCGTCCTTCTTGACTGAAAGGGTGACGAGGATGTCACTGGAATAATACTGGCTCTTCCTGGCAGGAGGGATGTAGGCAGGAGGTGTTATTCCATCCTTCTGCGCTGACTTGACATTGGCTGTTATGCTCACTGATTGCCCGGTTTGGGCAGAAGAGGGATTGTCAACTGAAAGTATATCGGATGTGCATCCTGTCTTCTTGTAGAAGTTAATGTTGTCCGTGTAGCTGTAATCGCATGTGCTCCACACATAACCTTCCATGGGAAGGTAGCAGTCCTTGTAAAAATAATATGCCGTGTAGTGCTGGACATTGCTCTCGCAAAGGTTCGGAGCATCATAGTTTATGCTCACGCTTGAGGCCGACCCTGTGTTAGCCTGGTAGAATGGCCCGCTTACAGAGGCGCATGAATTGTCACTGCAGTGGTAAGCCTCCACATCCACCCCGCTCATGTTGAAGGTCCAGCTTGTGTAGACAGGGTAAGCGGCAGCTATCCCGGCTGCCAGAATGACGAATACAAATGAAACCAAAGCAAAGTTTTTCCTTTTCATAATTTACCTACTTCGAGCCTGCTCCTGAGCCGCCTCCACCTGAGCCTCCGCCTCCGGAACCAGATCCTGCTCCTGAACCGCCTCCTCCACCAATTGCAGGAGAAGAGTGGGTGAAAATGGAATACCTGTTATTACAGAGTTCAGTAAGTCTCCAGTCCTTGTCTATGTTCATGCCTATTCCCATCCCAAGAACCTCATCCTTGTCAATAATATGTTTCAATGAAGGGTACTTGCCTTGAGTTGTGCATTTTATCGCAACAACCTGATAATCATTAAAACCATTTTTTCCCATGCCTTCAAGAATCTCCTTTATTCTTGATTCCTCTGCTTCACGCATTTTATAGTTATCCTTCAAAAAACGTCTAGCTTCTGACATGCTTGCCTTGGCAAGATTTCTGTAGCCTTCTTTTTTGAGCTTCTTTACAAACTCATCTAAAACCACATCACTGAGGTCAACAGACCCGTAGCGTGGGTCTGCTTCAAAAGATCTGTAATCTGCTTTGTCAAAATAAATTCCAAGAATTTCACCCGGTTCCCCGGCATTGCCTGAATTGGGATACTTTATCAAAATAGTTCTCATATTTTTAGGGAGCTCTGAGTGAACGCCTATCGGACTGGGCTTAATCTCCACGCCATTTGAAAAATCCCTGTATTTGACAAATTCAAGTTCCTGGTCTCTTGCACCCAAGTCCAGAATCTGCCTACCAACACAGCCTGAAAGAGCTGCTGATCCTGCGGACATTATTCCGTACTTCAAAAGATCCCTTCTCGAAATACCGCCCTGAGACATAATATCACATAGTTTGTAACTACTCAATAGTGAGCATTTAGGTATTTAAAGCTTATCATGGTTCCCGAAGGAATCCATATTGAAAGTCAGCCACAAAGCTTTAAATGGCTGTTGTGGTTTTCGCTGATGCTTATTCTAGCTTTTTTATTGCTGACACGGCCCCGGAAATCCCGTCCATAAATAGCTCCTTTCCTTGCAGCAATATCGTGGCGTTCTCAATCCCCGTTACTATGGGTATCCCCAGTTCCCTTCCCAATGAGGCCATGCACGAGCCGCTTCCGCCCTGCTCGGTGATGATGCCCGAGAACCAATTCATGTAGGGGAATAGCTCCATCCCCAGGTTCTTCGCAAGCAGGATGCCTGGAGATTCAGGCTTTGGCATCTCTTCCCTCCATGCTAACACCTTGCCGCTTGCTGAGCCGGCTGACAGCCCCAACCCGGAAAAATCCACTGCTGGAGCTTCGCTGATTGGGCTGGTGCCATATTCTTTCCGGTTTTTAGAAAACACCACAGGCTTGGCCTGGGTGAGCACCACTCTTCCCCTCTCCACACACCATTCAGCTTCCATAGGCGCCTTGAATATCTCCTCCAGCTTCTTTGCCGTTGAGGCGAAGCGGGGGAAATCCCTCTCTGTGAGCGTGTCCATTAAGACCCTGCTCATTGGGACCTTCTCCTGTATGGTGTTTCCGGAGAGAGGGCCCCTCCTCCTGAGCCACATCTTCTTTCCTGTTCTTTTGGAGATAAGATTGCCGCTGGCTTTGTCAATGATGTACTGGTCTGGGGAGAGGCATCCGCAGCACAAGGTCTCTCCCAGACCCCAGAAGCCTTCAAGAAGCGCCTTGTCCTTTTGCCCGGAGACAGGCTCCGAGGTGAACAAGGTCCCGGAGATGTCTGAATCCACCATCCTCTGCACTATCACGGCAAGAGAGAACTGCTCGATTCCATGCAGTTTCCTGTAGAACAGGGACTCGGGAGAGAAAGCAGACAGCCAGCAATCCTTGACTGCAGAGAGTATCTGCCTGTGGCTTATCTGGTTGAGCACTGCCTTGCCGTGGCCTGAGAAGCTGAATTCTGAACCGGGGCATATGAAAGAAGGCCGGACCGAGACGAAGTTCTCTGTCCTTCCCGCTCTCACCAAACCAAGCACAGCACCTCCAGCGATGTTCGCATCCTTCCCGAAGCATAGCTCGCTGTACGCGTCCTTGAGCTCCCTGATGAGGAAGTCATTTCCTGAGACCCTCAGGAAAAGCTGCCGGATTCTCTGCGAGGCTTCGAATGCTGTTCTTGGCTCTTCTGTCCGGACGGATGCTGTTATCCCTGGAAGCTCCCTTCCAATCCATGTGTCAGTCAGGAACTTGTCAAAAGCCTCGGAGGTTATGACAAATCCCATGGGAACAGGAATATTATTCTTAATCAGAACTGACAGGTTCGAAGCCTTCTGCCCGATTCCTGGAGTCCCAGGCTCCAAAGAATCGAGGTTTATAATATACATATATTACCTCAATAACCGAGTTTTATAAGGTTATTTGGAAAGTTAATGACGGTTGTATAAATTGAACCTCCAAACAATAAAAAAGTATATTGGTGTCTAGATTTCTGTGAAAGATGAGGTGGTTACATGAAGGAAGATACATCAGAAGTACAGAAACCAACGTACTTTGCTGTCCGGAGTTTGGATAGGTATATAGAGAACAGAATGAAGGAGATATCCGAGATGAAGACGGATGCTGGAAACCCGAAGTTAGTGGCAAACTTCATCTTGGAGAGTAAGATAAACCACAAGAAAGACAGTACAATGATTGGATACCTGAAGGTGATAAGAGATTTTACCGAGTTCCTGGGTGACAAGTCATTCAAGGGAACCACTAGAGAAGACGTTGCCAACTTCTTGGTGCAGATTGAGAATAACCCTGAATTGAGGAACAGAAAGGATGAAAAACACCACAAAAGGCACAAAACTCTTTCAAGCGGAACACTGGTTCTTTACAGGCATCACCTTAGATATTTCCTCAAATGGGTATGGGAAATGAAGGGAGACAAGGAATATCCAGAGTGTGTCAAGTGGATAA
>CAYGVS010000010.1:0-2901 GCA_964353635.1 uncultured archaeon
CGAGAGCTCATCCGTGAAGCCTTGGAGTTGGTACAGGCCAGCGAATACGTGCAGATGACGGAATTGCCGCAAGCTACCATCGAGGCCTTGAGTGCCTATCTCAACGAGCATGTTGGAACAGATAGGCCACATGTGATCCACTTTGATGGACACGGGGCCTTTGGTCGAGTCTGTCCAAATGGCCACTTTACTCTACAGGTTGGCACCCAGCGCTGCAGGCAGTGCGGCCAGGTCCTGCCTAACCAGTTCTCCGGCTATCTTGCCTTTGAACGCGCCCACTCCCTTTGAGTCCATGCATCCTGTCTTGAGCTCCCCATTCCTTATAATCACCCACGCGTCATGCTCGCATCCGGAACGCGTGCATTCGTCGCAATTCTCGCATGAATTGCCTTTGTACTCCATGTTCAGGCCCTTTGGCAGCAGCATGCTGAACAGCTCCTTCCCTGTGAACTGCTCCTGCTCAGGAAGCTCGATGTCAATGCCAGCATCACCAAAAAGCTGGCTTGCCTCCTCGCGGTTCAGCACTGTGGCCTTCTTCGTAAGCAGGAAGACCCCTGATATCTGGTCCAGGTCCAGGCCGATGACAGGCCCGCCTGACCTTGGGGACTTTATGTTGTACTTGACATCCATGAGCATCTCGGCCTCTGCCCTCGCCTCCTCTGTCTGCAATGCGTGCAGGTTCATCTCGTCGCCATCGAAGTCAGCGTTGTAGGGCGGGCACACGCTGGGGTTCATCCTGAAGGTCCTGTAGGGCATGACCTTCACCCTGTGCGCCATCATGGAGACCCTGTGGAGAGAGGGCTGCCTGTTGAACAGGACTATGTCGCCGTCCTGCAGCTGCCTGTCCACCACCCAGTCGACCGTTATGTTCTCGATCAGGTCCTTCCTGTTCTCCTCCGTGACCTTAATCCTCCTTCCGTCAGGCCTCTGCATGTAGTTGACTTTCCCTGATTTTATCATGTCCTTTATCTGCTTGATATTGATGCTGGTCACGTATTCGGGTAAGGTTAGCTCCTGGGCTATGGACTCCGGCACCCCGACCTCGTTTATCGAAAGCGTGGGGTCAGGGGATATTACTGTCCTTGCGGAGAAGTTCACCCTCTTCCCAAGGAGATTTCCCCTTATGCGGCCCTCCTTTGCCTTAAGCCTCTGGACAATGCCTTTGAGCGGCCTGCCTGACCTGTGCCTGGCAAGCGGGACCCCTGTGAGCTCGTTGTCAAAATAAGTGGAGACATGGTACTGGACGAGCTCCCAAAGGTCATTCAGTATGAACTCGGGCGCGCCGATGTCGATGTTCTCCTTGAGCGACTGGTTTATCCTAACTATGTCCACAAGCTTGTGCGTGAGGTCGTCTTCGCTCCTTTCGCCTCCTTCAAGTGTGATGGAGGGCCTCATGGTCACCGGAGGTATTGGGAACAGGGTGAGCACAAGCCATTCCGGCCTTCCGCCCCTCATGCCTATGGCCTTTAGGTCGCTGTCCTTTATCTTCTCGAACCTCTCCCTTATGGTCATGGAAGAGAGCTCTTCCTTGTCCTCATAGAAAGCATAAGGCTTGACGAACGTGATCTTCTGCTGCTGCGCCCCGCAGTGCGGGCACTTGGATACCGATGGAACAGCCTTCTTCCTGGTCGCGGGCTTCGCATCGACTGTCATGATTCTCGAGCATTTCCTGCATGTGTGCCTGAGGATGTAATAAATGATCTTCGTGTACAGCACATGGACTATGGGCTTGGCGAGCTCAAGATAGCCGAAGTGGCCCGGGCATTCCCCGATGCCGCCCCCGCATGTCCTGCAGTGGAATCCCGGGTCTATCACGCCCATCCTAGGGTCCATCACCCCTCCCTCCACTGGATAGCCGTCGGCGTCGTAAAGGTCTGATGTCACTATGCGGACGCGCGCCATGTTCCTGATCATGTCAGGGAACATGAGGCTGAATTCCAGCTCCTTTATCTTCGACAATGCCATAATAACCAACTCTTTGACTGAAGTTGTTATCAAACAACTTCTTTCCATTAGAGCTCCTCAGTCACGATTTTTGGATAGATTATCATTGACTTCATCTCGTCTGCAGTGAGCTTGAAGGCATATGCCGTCTCCACCCAGGCGATCTCACTGTCCTTGCAGATCGAGCAGTAGGTCCTGTTCTTGACCACATCATGTATGGCCACGAGCCCGCACTTCTTGCATATGGGTATCTTGGTGTTGTCGGAGTCGAACCTTTCCTTGAGCGTGAGCGCTGCGCCGTGGCCAACAAGGCACTGCTGCTCCATCTCCCCTATCCTCAGCCCTCCCCTCTTCGCGCGGCCCTCTGTCGGCTGCTTCGTGAGGAGGGTGACCGGGCCCCTTGACCTTGCATGTATCTTGTTGGCGACCATGTGGTCGAGCTTCATGTAATAGGATATGCCTGTGAATATCAGCACTTCATACTGCTTGCCTGTCCTTCCGTCATAGAGCCTCTCCTTCCCGTCATCCCTGAAGCCCATGCCTTTCATGGCCTTCCTTATCTCAGCCTCCTTCATGTGGCTGAAGGCAGAGGAGTCTACCCTCTTCCCCGCATAGCTTCCCATTTTTCCGGCAAGCATCTCCAGCAGCTGGCCCACTGTCATCCTCGATGGGATGGCATGGGGATTGAATATGATGTCCGGGACCACCCCACCTGGTGTGAAGGGCATGTCCTCCTGCGGGACCAGAAGGCTCACCACACCCTTCTGGCCGTGCCTTGACGCGAACTTGTCGCCCAGCTCAGGGATCCTGTTGTCCCTTATCACGACCTTCAGAAGCGGGTTGGCGTCAGTGGTCTCTGAGATTATTATCTTGTCCACCACCCCCTGCTCGCCATGGCGGATGGTGACAGAGGTCTCGCGCTTGTTCTCCACATCGCTCACGAACTCCTCGCCGGAA
>CAYGVS010000010.1:2911-35810 GCA_964353635.1 uncultured archaeon
CTTAGCGGTGATATCTTGCCTATAAGCACTGAATCAGAGGCAACGGGCGTCTCAGGGTTGATTATGCCGTCCTCATCTATGTCCTTGTAGGCTGCATCTCCCCTGAAGCCCTTGATCGCAGGGTCTGGTATGGCTATCGCGTCCTCCTGGCCTCCCCAGTACTTCTTCTTCATGGTCTCGTAGGTCCTGAAGTAGAACGAGCGGAACAATCCCCTTTCCACAGAGGACTTGTTCATTATGATGGCATCGTTCATGTTGTAGCCGTCATGGCACATGATGGCGATGATTATGTTCTGCCCCTCAGGGTACTGCTCCATTATCCCGCTAACCTTGGTGGACACGAAGGGCGCCTGCGGGTATGCAAGCACGTTGAACTTGGTGTCTGTCCTCAGCGGGAAGTTGTTGGCCATAAGGCCTATGGCCTGCCCCACCATCTTGGCCCCATAGTTGATCCTGTCCCCTCTGTTGTATTCAGGATATGGTATGAGGTTCGCGGAAAGCCCTATCATGCTGATGGGATCTATCTCCATGTGGGTGTGATCCTTGTTGAGCTCCTCTTTCCAGAGAGCAATGTAAGAATTCTCTTCCTCCTCGGTGTCCAGGTACTCTATTATCCCATGCTGGACAAGGTAGGACCAGTCTATCTTCCCTTCGGCAAGCTTCTCTATTACCTGGTCAGTTATCCTTGGCTTGCCTGCCTCAACGATAATCAGGGGGCGCCTGACCCTTCCGTGTGTGGTGTTGACCCTTATCTCCTCCAGCTCGGGGAAGAAAGCTATGTTCACCTGGCTGGATATGAGATTCATCGTTCTCTTCTTCCTGACGTTGTCCACGAACTCCGTGGCATTCTTGACCTCCGTAAGGTACCTGCCGTTGAAGTAGACGTCTGCTCTTGAAGGCTTCTTCAGCGCCTCCGGAACCTTTGGCTTTTCCTTTGGTGGCGTCATAATGACTCCCTTATATCAATTGTCCTTTGACTGAAGGCGGCTCTTGCCGCCTTCTATCAAGTGGTTATGCTCTTGATGAGCGTCTCGTTCTCCTTCGCATCCAGCCCCGGCGTGATCTCGGCGAGGAGAGCGAGGTGCTTCCTCAGGCCAATGGATGAGCCCTCCGGGGTCTCTGCAGGGCAGAGTCTTCCCCATTCTGTCGGGTGTATCTGCCTTGCCTTGAAATGCTCCTGGGTGGACGTGAGCGGCGAGATTATGGAGCGGAGGTGCGAGATGGTCTTGACGTATGAGCTCCTGTCAAGCCTCTGCGAAACCCCTGTCCTCCCGCCTATCCAGTTGCCTGTTGCCAGGCTGGAGAGTATCTGCTTGGTGACTGCGTTAGCCTCAATTATCCCTTGGATGGAGGAATGCTTGCCCCGCTTCACCAATTTCTGGTAGTTGTAGCTCATCTTCGCGAGCAGCCCCCACCTTCCAAGAAGTATGGACCTGAATAGCTGGCCAAGCAGCTCGCCTGACATGAGCAGCCGCTTGTTCCCGTAGTGGTCTATGTCGTCCTCCGGCATCTGGTTTATGCCGACCATGATGGTCTTCCTGACTATCTTGGCCAGGAACTTGGCCTTCTCCAGCCTGAACCTCTCCTCCTGCCCTATGTGCGGGAGGAGATACCTGTCAAGTATCTGGATGACCCTCTCGTCCCTGTAGTCCTCGGAGACCTTCAGCTTCTTCCCGATGAGGGCCATGGCCTCGTCCTTGGTGGTGACATCAGTCTGGTAGAGGTTGATGTAGAGCTCGTTCAGTATCCTCTGGTCATGGGAGATGGAGAAGCATATCTCCTTGTCGGTCTCCAGGCCGAGGGCCTTCATCAGTATGACGATGGGAAGCTTCCTTATGTTGGCGAAGGATATGCTTATCTCCCCGTCAGGCTTCCTCTCGATGACATGCCTCTGCTTGAAGCCTGACCTCTCGGAGTTTATCCTTACTGAAACGCTGTCCTTGCTCTTCTCAAAAATCGTCTTGTTGGATGCTATCTCCTCTATAAGCACAAGCACCCTCTCAGTGCCGTTCACTATGAAATACCCGCCGGGGTCGTTCGGGTCCTCGCCCTTCTCTATCAGCTCCTGTTCCGACATCCCGTAAGTGGAGCAGAGCGTGGACTTGACCATTATCGGTATGCTCCCTATGTGCACGTTCTCCGACTTCTCTGTTATCCCGTTCACGATGGGCGTGATGTCCACATAAAGCGGGGCTGCATAAGTGAGGTTGCGGATCCTAGCCTCGTTGGGGTATATCTGCCTTGTGGAGCCGTCAGCCTCCTTGATTATGGGCTTCCCCAAAGAAATCTTCCCGAACTTGAGCTTGAGGTCTCCCACTTCAGGGTTCAGCTTCACAGTCCCTATCTCGTCTATGATCTCCTGTATGCCCCTATCCAAGAAGTTGTTGAAAGAATCTATCTGGAAGTTGACCCAGCCCCTTTCCCTTTCAAACGCCTTGAGCAAAGCTTCGAATGACATGACCCTACCCCGACCCGATTATGGATTGAAGGTGCCTCTTGACACCTTCCCTCTTCTGGCTAGAAGGCGGTAGTGGCTGGAAGTTGACTCTTGTCAACTTCGCTCTTTTGGCGCCTTCGTTCCAGTGTCCGACCCAGCTGTATAGGCGGTTATGAATATAAAGCTTACTCCCTTGACTGAAGGTGAACGTTAGTTAGAAGGCGGTAGTGGCTGGAAGTTGACTCTTGTCAACTTCGCTCTTTTGTCGCCTTCTTTCCCTTGTTCCACCTTCTTTCATTTTTCGACCACTACCCTGTAATAGACTGACTCGCCCGCTGTCTGGGATTTCCTGGTTATTCTTACCATGTCCCCGGGCTTTGCGCCTATCCTCTTTATCACAGGGTCTGAATCGAGCACCTTGGGCATCTGCTTCTCGCTTGAGCCCATCCTCTCTATGACATCCTTCTTCTCGGCCGCGCTGAGCACCTCATGCTTCGGCACGAGCTGGTGCTTCAGTATGTCCAGGCCTGATTCCTTTTCTTCCATATCATGTTGAAGGCGGAATTAGCTTGAATGCGGCTATTGCCTAATTCAATCCCGCCTTCCCTCCTATGTTCCGATTATCTCCATGTTCTTGATGAGGCTTGAGCCCAGGAGGCTCGACCTTATGCTATCCACCTTTCCCCTGCACTGGGAGGTGTCCACTATGAGGTTCCATTCGGCTGTCTTGCCCTTAACAAGGGACATGCTCTTGCTCATCAGCACGTGGATGTTGTATTTACTAAGCGCGTCGGCAATGACTGCAAGGCTCCCTGGGGAGTCAGCCATGGTGATCTTGAACTCCGCTGTCCTCTCCTTGACTAGCGGAAGGATGCGCACCTCGGACTTCCTGCTGTCCTGAAGGATGATTATCTCCGTCCCTTCCTCCACATTCAGGAACTTCCTTATACCGGAAGGTATGAGAAGCCGTCCCTTGGAATCAATCCGGGTGATATTACTATTTCTCATAAATCCACTTTTGAGGCGGGAATCTCCTTCGAGAGCAGAGGTTTTTCCGTTCAGGCAAATTCACCCACTTTTTTTCCCACCAAAAGAAAAACAGAATTATTTATGGCGTATGTATTTATAAGCTTTGCGCTTCTGAAGCTTGTTTTCCGGCCTTTTCTTGCCATTGGCATGATAATATAAATGTTAGATATATAAATACACCATGGATTCTCCTGGCGGCAAAGGGAGCAGATGGCTCTACCTAGCAGCCATTGCAGTGCTCTCTGTGGCAGTGATATTCCTTCTGTTCAGCAACATGCAGGGCCTTTCCATATCAGGGAGCCAGAGCCAGGCCGAGGGCAGCGTGAAGGAGCTCTTCGGCATACTGGCCGGAGGGGATGTGGAGATTGCCAGCATAATGGAGGAGTCAGGCATTTATAAGATGCTCGTCAAGATTCCCACCTCTTCAGGCACACCTGCCTACCAGGAGGTATATGTGACCAAGGATGGCAAGCTTGTAACGGACAAGCTGCTTGCCATTGAGGACTACAGGAAGAGCCTTCTCACAAGCAGGAACTTCTCCCAGTGCCTTTCCGACAGTGGCGTGATCATAGTCGGCCTGAGCACGAACAACTATACAGTCATGCAGGTCCAGCTTCTGGGCGATTTCGGCTCCCGGCTTTACTATGACTGCGGCGGGGACAACATGGCCACATGCCAGCAGCTTAACATAACCATGGTACCTTCTGTCGTCGTGAACAACACAATATATGAAGGGCTGAAGCCTGTGGAATGGTTCGAGCAGATGACGGGATGCAGGTGGGGAGCGTAAATCATGGAACCTTATCCAATAGACAACATCGTTATTGCGATTAGTGCTTTATCTATCGCCTGTTCAGCGTCTGGCCCAGGCTATTACTTTTTTGGCCATCCCAAGAAGGGTCAGCCAAGCAGGTATGAAAAATGGAAAGGCCAAAACGAGCCAGAGCAGCTTGAGTTTGACTTCATGAAAAAATACAAATGATGCTGGCTGGAATGCGTCAGTAAGAAGGAAGGCGTCAAGAGACGCCTTCAATCCAGGAAACGCCTTCTTCGCAAGTCGCATGTTCATGCTGTCTAATGATGCGTTCAGTCCCTCTTCTGCATTGCGTCAACGACCCTCTGGATGGCCAGCATATAGGCTGCTGTGCGCATGGGGACCTTCCTAGCCTCCATTATGCCCACAACATTCCTGAAAGCCTTGGTGAGGATGATGTCCAGCCTGTCGTTTACGTCCTTCTCTGTCCAGAAATAGGACTGCAGATCCTGCACCCACTCGAAGTAGCTGACTGTGACGCCGCCCGCGTTGGCGAGAACGTCCGGGACAATGACAATCCCTTTCTTGTTGAGAACCTTCTCAGCCTGAGGGGTGGTTGGCCCGTTCGCTCCCTCCAGTATGAATCTTGCTTTTATCTTGTGCGCGTTCTTGTTGGTTATCTGGTTCTCCAGGGCACACGGAAGGAGCAGGTCGCACTTCAGCTCCAGCAGCTGCTCGTTGGTAATCCTCTTGGCCCCTCTGAAGCCGACCACTGTTCCGGTTTTTGCCTTGTGGGCCTCTACCTCATGTGGGTTCAGGCCAGCCTCATCATAAATCCCGCCCTGGGAATCGCTGGCTGCAATCACCTTGATGCCCATCTCATAAAGCCTTTGCGCGACAACCGAGCCCAGGTTCCCGTATCCCTGTACCACAGCTGTGGTCTTTGCAGGGTTAAGCTTCCAGTGCTTCATGGTTTCCCTGGCAATGAAGGCAAGACCGCTGCCTGTGGCGCAGTCCCTTCCCAGAGAGCCTCCAAGGGATGGCGGCTTTCCTGTCACAACGCTGAAGACATTGTGCCTGCTCTCCCTACTGTACTCATCCATTATCCAGGCCATGGTCTGGCTGTCAGTGTAAACGTCCGGAGCGGGTATGTCCTTCTTCGGGCCTATGAAATCTCCAAGGGCTCTTACATATGCCCTGGTCATGTTCTCCAGCTCTATGCGTGTCATTTTTTTCGGGTCGCATATCACCCCGCCTTTTGCCCCGCCGAAAGGTATGTCCACGACAGCGCACTTCCATGTCATCCACATAGAGAGCGCTTTCACCTCATCCATGCTCACGTTGGGGTGATACCTTATCCCGCCCTTGTAAGGCCCCCTTGAGTCGTTGTGGTGGACGCGGTAGCCTTTGAAGACCTGAAGGCCCTTCTCAGTGTGCACGGAAAACGTGACCTCAAGCACCTCTTTGGGTTCCTTGAGTATCTGATACCATTCCATAGGAAGGTCCATCCTGTCAAATGCTTCCTTGAGCTGCAACTGCGCATTCAGGAACGGGCTTTCGTTCTGCGCAGCAGCCTTCCCAGACCCTTGCTTCAATGATTTCTTAGAGACCATTAAATCACCTCGATTCTGGATAGAAGGCATCGCATCATTAGCGGATTACGAAGTTAATTATGTGAGCGCCTTCAAGCTATCATTTACCTTTTTTTCAGATATTTGAATATGGAATTCGCAGCCATTGCGCCCTCAGCGGCTGCGGTTATTATCTGCTTGAAGCCGTTGCAGGCAGTGGTTATGTCCCCTGCTGCGAATATGCCTGGCACGTTCGTGGACATGTCCTCCTTTGTCTTTATGTATCCCTCTGGGGTGACCTCCACCCCAAGCTCCTTGAATATCACTGTAGTGGGCACAGAGCCTATCTCTATGAACAGACCGTCAATAGGCATCTCCCTGGTCTTCCCGTTTGTGTCCAGCACAACTGACTCCAGCTTGCTGGAGCCTTTCAGCTCCTTCACCACAGTGTTGCAGATTATCTCTATCTTCTTGTTCTGGTCAATCCTCTTCTTCGTTATTGGCTCTGCCCTGAGCTCCTCCTTCCTGTAGATTATGTATACCTTTTTGGCATGGCTTGCAAGCATGAGCGCTGTGGTGCCTGCAGCATCGCTACCTCCGACCACGGCCACGGTCTTGTCCTTAAAGAAAGGCGCGTCACAGCTCGCGCAATAAGATATGCCTTTCCCGAGGAACTTCTCCTCGTTCGGGCACTCCAGCTTCCTCCTCTGCGTCCCGAGGGCTATGACCACAGCCTTGCATGCAAATTTCTTGTTCTCGGTGGTGAGAACCTCAAAACCATCCCTAGACTTGGACTGCTTGACTGACACCACATCCATCCCCAGGAGGCTCTTCACCCCAAGGCTGTCCGCATGCTCCTTGAACTTCTGGGAGAGCTCTATCCCTGTTATGGACTTGAAGCCAAGATAATTCTCCACCAGGTGTGCCTCAGCAGCATAGCCGCCTAGCAGCTTCCCGATCAGAAGCGTTTTGAGCCCATATCTCGCTGAATAAATAGCTGCCCCGAAGCCTCCGGGGCCTGCACCCAGAACAATCACATCATACTTCTCCATATCATGCACCTTTCTCATTGGCCAAAAATGGCGTATGTATGTGTACGTATGTTATAGTTATTTAGTAATATTATATTATAGGATTTAGGATTTTAATAAAGGCCGGCACATATGAAATCTAAAATGAAAACCAAGCCACTTCCCAAAAAGCCATGCCCCTCTTGCCGCAGCAAGAAGACTGTGCTGGCAGGCTTCAGGCACAACCGCGGCATGGCTGGAAGGTGTCCGATGACACCTTCTTTCCAGACATCCAAACAGCTCTTCCTCTGCCGCTCCTGTGGAAGAAAGTTCACCCCTGACAACGGCTACCTGAGGATGCGCTATCCCCCGGAAACCATACAGGAGGCCGTAACCCTCGTAAAGAAGGGCTATTCCCTCTCAGAGGCCCGCACTCGCCTGAAAAGAAAGGGTGTGAGAGTGTCCAGATGGAGCATAGCCAAATGGGCGCGAAGATTCGGACGTTAGAGATTGCGTTCTGGTGGGTGGAAATTTTGTTTTATTTGAATTAACTCTTATACCCGAACTCCTTCTGTAGTTTTTTGATGACCTCCATAAACTCTGCAGGTTGGTTTGTCAGTTGTTTCATACCATCCCATCTGGAATACACCTTCTGTGCGTTTTTGAATATCCTTTCTTTATCAAGGCTCTGGTTGGCTTCCCTTAACTTTCTCTCGGCAAGCCTAAAATCAATTTTATAGCCTTTCTCAAGGAGCATGTATATATCAAAATAATCCCTTGGTTGATTCCTCATAATCAAAGATCTCACTTTCTCGGCAACCAGCTCCTTAATATGCAGGGTAAGGATCTCAAAACCAGGAATTTCCTCATAGAAATGCGGGACTTTTTTCTTTTCCGGTTCAATGATTATAGAAGCTTTACCATTCACATCAAGAATAATGAAGCTGGTTGCAGTGAAAAAGCTCTGATAAAAAATCTTCATTCTGAAGAAATCTTTAGTCTGGTTCTCGAACTCATATTTTGGAAAGATTTTATTTCCTTTATTCAAAATTTCTGTTATCCTGCTTTTTATTTTGCTTGCATTCTCCCTGGCCACAAAATCCAGATCCTCACTAAGCCTTGTGTGGTTGAGGAAAATTTTGTTCAGTGCAGTTCCGCCTTTGAAGCATAGCCCGCTAACATCTCTGAGCAAATAAAGCAAGGCTGTCAGGAAGTAATCCTTCTCCAAATAGATGAGGTTGAGCCCTTTCAGCCCTGAAAGATACCTCAATCTGTTTTCCGAGATGAGACTGAAGGCGGGTCTCTGGCTTATATCTTTTCTATGATCCGCCTTCCTTTCATCGATTATCTTGATTTCAGCCATCTTTCAACCTCTCTCTTTGCCTCTATGAAAAATCCATGACCCTTTATTTCCCTTCTCACAAACTTCTTTGCATCCAGCGACTTTGTTCTCTTTATGACTGCCGCGAAGCTGAAGATTTTCCTGGATGTCATATTTTTTGTGGAGCGGACCTCAATCATTGTAGGTATCTGTTCTATCAGGCCCCAATAATAGGCCGCTGCCATGCCCGAAATGAAGTAATCCTTTCCGTTGAACATCTCGTCTATGACGATGAAAGGATGCTCTGACCAGCGGCCTTTGAAAGCTCTCACAGGAATAAGGTAATATTTTGACCTGTTTATTCTGATTATTCTTCCCTTCTTCTTCAGATTGTGGATATAGACATTCATCTCATTCCCGCTAGAAAAAAATCTCTTCACATCCTCCCGCGTAAAGAAAAACTTCTCGTTCATCTCCAGGAAGGACACCATCTCAATTTCCTTTCCAGAAAGTCCCTTCATGCCTTCCACGTCCCATCCTGATACCACAATATTAATATTTTATTAATATTATGGTAACATTCTATATATAAATGTTATTCTCGCTGTTTTCTCAGTCGGAGGCCCGCACAGTGCTGGAAAGAAAAGGCATCGTGTGTCCAGGTGGACGATAGCCAAGTGGTTCAGGATGTACGGCCGTGCCCCATAACATACTGTCTCAGGTCCAGCACGTTAGTGAAGATCATTCTGCAGCCATCAACGTTGGTTTCGCCTTTTGCTCCTTTATATGAGACTACTATGGCGATTTTTGGCTTGTAGGTTTCTATGAATGAATGCATGCTCCTTTCTATTTTCCCGGCTTCCGCATTAATCTTTGCTTCTATAGGAATGGCCTCATTATCCTTCTCTATCACAAAATCGACCTCTGCCTTTGATTTAGTTCTCCAGTACTTTGGGCTAAATCCCATTTTTATCAACTCAGAAAGCACATAATTCTCAAACAATCTCCCATCGGGCTCACTTGCAAATGCGTTTGCCAGCGCGTTCCTCAAACCTGTGTCCAAGAAGTATATCTTCGGCTGCTTTGTTATCTCTTTGCTCTTGTTCCTGAAAAAAGGCGGCACGCGAACTATTACGTAGCTTTTCTCCATCGCATCAAGATATTTCTTGAGTGTCTGGAATGACATCCCCATGCTGCTTGATATGCTCTCGTATGATGCTGTGCTGCCTATGTTTAAGGAAAGGTATTTGGCAAACTCTTCAAGCGTCCTTATGTCTTCTATTGAGAACGTCCTGGCAACGTCCTTCAATATCATCGTATCGTACAGGTCCCTGAGAATAGTCTTCTTCATTTCGGTTTCCTGAGTGATTACGGCCTTCGGGTAGCCTCCGTATGCTATATGCTCCCATATGCTTCTTTGAGCGGTATCAGGAGTCAGTTCCTTGAGACCCTTGGATAACAGGAACTCTGGTAAGGAAAACGGATACAGCCTGAGTATAGAAACCCTACCCACAAGGTATGACAATATCTCCTTTCCTAGAATGACCTCTGATGACGAGGTCAGCCATATCTTTCTCCCTTTGTCAGCGAGATACTTCAGCTTGCTTCCGGCGTCCCTGCAGTACTGCACTTCATCCAGTACCGTTATCTCGTAGCCTTCTACGTACTGCCTTTCGAACTTCTTGACATCTTCCTCGAAAAGCGACCTGGCGTCGGGGTCGTCGAAAAGCACATATGACGATTTAAGCTGCTTCACCTGCTCCTTGAGGAACGTGGTCTTTCCGGACTGCCGCGCCCCAACCAGTGCGACAATATTGTAAGCCGCGGCCACGCTCCTGAATTTCT
The DNA here is from genome assembly GCA_964353635.1 of uncultured archaeon. Taxonomy (GTDB): domain Archaea; phylum Aenigmatarchaeota; class Aenigmatarchaeia; order QMZP01; family QMZP01; genus JAPLVB01. The sequence continues at coordinate 12,879 of CAYGVS010000010.1, forward strand.
TGCTTATTTCACGCTCTACGTACATGCTTGTTCATTGGAGGAGCTTCTATTTAAGCTTTACTAAAGTTAAACTCGGGTTTAGGATTTACCATACTAAAGTTAAACTCGGGTTTAGGATTCTCCAGAAGCCGTGTGTCTGGGGGTATTATCTTTGCTGGCGTTGGGCATGCTGCCTCCTTCTGTGTTAATATCCCGTTAAGTTGACAGATTAAAAAAGAAGGGCTCCTGCACCATAACAAGAACCCTTCAGTCAATCCTACTCAGCGGCTTTCCCGAATTGTAATTGTCCCTTGCCAAATCCCGAACCAAGACTTCTCCTTGAGCACTATAACCTCGGGCTTTTCATCTGGTCGCATCGGTCGAGTCATGACCCAGAAGTTATGGAACATATGGGGCTGGACATATACGACCTTTCTCCCTTGCTGTGCATCGATGTCCAACTTACCGCCCCAGAAGAGCGTCCTTGGATTCTCCATGACAATCGATAAAAAGAACAAAATCACAGTGATCACTATCCACACATGAATATCACTCCTCCTGGTACCGCCTGCCCTCTGTTTCCAAGCTTTTTCATTTCCATTCTCCTTTCTTTTTGTTATTTATTTCGAAGGTCCAGGGCATCCTGTGTGCTTAAGATAAACCCTGACCTTCAGTTCAACAGCGTTTCCTGCATCGTCCTTGCCAGACCATGTGAATATTGCATGACCGTTACAAAGATTATGATCTGGACTTCTGCACCAGTAGCTGTCCCTTCCCTTTCCACCTGCGGGCACCTTTACCTCACCACGGCTTATCTTGTTAGAACCCCTTGTGACCCATTTTCCTCCTCTAGGGTCAAGAATGTAACCTTCTCCATTGACTGAATAACCTATCTTTCTACCCGTTTCAGTGAAGACCGTCTCGAACCTCCAACGGTCATCCGACCCCCTTTCCACTTCCCTCGGGTAATCGACAGCCGCAATGGCTTTGTCTGCCTGCGCGGTCTTGGGGGATTGCTGAGCAGCACTTACATAAACAGCACTTACATAAACTGCTCCAACTGCTATTGCTAGAAAAATAATAATCAGCCTTTTCATTAATTTCTCCTTTCTTATTGGCCATCATACCACTTCATATATCCAGCATGAAACGCTCCCTATCTTCTCCTTCTGACACGGATGCAGTTGCATGTGCAGATAGCACCAGGTGGGATAGGGGTGCCACAGGGTTGAGAGTATGAATGTGTTACAACACCGCCCCCGCCTCCGCTTCCACCCCTTTCGTCCACACGAACTTCTTTTTCCTCTTCCTTCTTCTCCGGCTTTTCTTTCTTGGCGGCAGGCACCGAGATTGATGTGGCGGCCATCTTGTCACCATCTTTCTTGTAGATTACGATCACCTTGGAGCCTTCTTTGGGTTCGCCCTTGATCTTGGTGTCGGAGGTGACGTTGAATGTCGTCAATTCATTGCCAGTCTTCCCCTTCACTTTGATCATATTGCCAGCCTCATATGCCGCTATTATCCCCGCCATCTTCATGTCTTTCGGAGCTTTGGCAGGTTTCTCCGTTTTTGCCTTCTCAGGGGATGGGGCCGGTTTGGCGGGCTTTGCGGGAGCGGGTTTCTCTGCTCTGGGCGCAGGCTTCTCGGGTGCCGGAGCGGGTTTAGCTTTTTCTGGAGCGGGGGGTTTTGCAGGTTCTGCAGGCTTTGGGGGCATTGGGGATTCCTTCTCTCTCTGACAGCCAAGAATGGCCAATCCAGAACCAATCAATAAAGACCTCCTGGAAATCTGCCATGAGCCGTTCAATTTTTTCAAATTGAACACATCCTCCATGCCTCTTTTTGATTCCGGAAATGCAAACTCAATCCTGTAATGCGGCTTATCCTCTTTCATAACAGTCTCCTTTCTTATTGGCCGAGCCAAATGCCGTTGTTTTGGGATATCTTTTCCAAAAGAAGGAACTTGGTTAAATCCTGGTTTATGCGACACCGCCAGGAAGGGGAAAATCTGTCCTTTCTCGATGAGCAGAACGTCTTGCTCAGGCAGTCGCCTGCACAATGCCACCTGCAAAAGCAATCCTCACAATAGCCTATCCTGTCCGAACTCCTGCCGGCAATCTTCCTCCAAAGCGGCTCATTAAAAACAACCTTGTCCTTGCCGATCTTGCCCAGGATGAATTCCTTTGCCTTTGCATAAACAGGATTTGTGATCTCGAAGCATGCAGATATTTGGCCTTCCGGAAGAACAACAAGGGCTTCCGTGGCAGCGCTACAAAAACGGTTGGAAATTGCTAACGTGGCGCCTGAATAGAAAAAATCCCTTTTGCCTGCAGAAGCTATGGAATATGCTTCCTGAAACTGCCCAAGGAATTCAACCACAGCGCCGTTTGTCAGCGCTTGTTTCATGCCCCTGCCCCGGGGAAAAGCCGGCTCCACCTGTATGCTCTCTGCGCCTGTTTCATTGCAGACAAAGGAAACCATCCTCGCAAGGCTGCGGGCCGAATCTCTGGTCACGGTCATCCTAATCCCGTAAGGGAAAGAGCGCCTATCGAACTCCTTTATCGTCTTCATCACGACATCAAAGGAACTCCTGCCTGACCTGGTTGGCCTCTGACTGTCCTGGATGTCCTGAGGGCCGTCAAAAGAGAGGCTTAAGCTATCAAAATTATTAATTATAAAATCCCTCTTTTCCCCGTTAAAGCAACCATTGGAAGAGGCACTTACATGAGCCTTGACCCTCTTTTTCCTTGCATACTTGACGATTTGCTTCAGTGTCTCCCAATTCAAGGTAGGCTCACCGCCCCCATGGAAGCTCACCTCAAAAGCGTCCGCTTTCCTGTCAAGGGCATTCCTCTCGCCGATGTCTATGGCTCTGAAAGCCAGTTCAAGGGGCATCCTGGCCAAAGGCAATTCGCCGCTGCTAGCGTAACAGTAAACACACCTCAGGTTGCACTGGTTGGTAAGGAAGAGAACCACACAAAGAGGCTGGTATTTCGATGGCATCTCATTTGCAATCTCAGGGTCTGGGTCCAGAATTCCTGTCCTCTTAATGAACTGCATGGCTTTGGTCGCTTTTCCTTTGCCATTATTTCGGGCCATGGAAGCAATCAATTCGACCATGGCACTGTTTGCCAAGAAAGCGGTTTGTTTGAGCGGTGCGTAAACTATGAACTTGCCATGGAATGGTATGTGGAATAATTCAGCTTTCTTCATTCCCATCCATTACCTCCTTTTTTTCCAGAAGCCCCGGAAGGGAAATCTCATCCGAACAGGCTTCCCGATTGATTTATTATTCCTATCCCCTATGGCAAAACAAACTGCTGCGATAGAAAGAAATATTGCCATTTTGATGTAGCCTTTCATCAATGACAAAGCGGCCATGCTGAGACAAAGTATTGACCAGAAAGAAATCCACTTCTTCATTTCCTCTCCTTTCTTTTGATAGTTTGGCAGGCCCTTCAAGAAGAGAAAGACCTGCCATCGAAGAAAACCTTAGATGGCGATCAATGCTACCTCACCATAGTCTGGTATATTTTGATACACAAAAGTACGCACACCAGAAAAAGCACACTATACGCCAATAATTCCATAAAGGTAAATGGCGCCCCTACTATAACTTCCGGCTTCCTCTTTTGTAAGTTATCCCATACCGCAAAACAAATTCCTGCGATAGAAAGAAATATTGCAATTTTGATGCTGCCTTCCATGGATGCCAAAGCGGCCAAGCTGAGGCAAAGGATAGTCAACCACTTCAAAGAAATCTTCATTCCATCTCCTTTCTTTTGATAGTTTGGCAGGCCCTTCAAGAAGAGAAAGACCTGCCATCCGATAAGGGCCGACTCAGTACGCGATTTCGGGCCTTTTAGCATCTTTTTTAGATGCCAAAAGAACAAACACAACAGCGGCCGATGCAAACGCCGCAAAGAAAATCAGTTTCTTCATTCTCTTTCACCTCCTTTCTTTTATTATGCGAAGGGAAAGCTCGGACACTCCCTTCGGATGGTTGGGTATCATCTGCGAAGAATTTGCGAATATCGGTTGTTCATATGGAAGAAAAAATCCACACCCACTCCTATATTTTGCTTTTGGGGTTTGTTGGACACTTTAGGTTTAAGCGGTGCCGGACCCCAATTATACTTTTCCCAGCGGGAAACCCATTTGGGTACAAGCTGTTCCTTATAGTTATGTGCACCGCACTTGGTGCAAACGAAAATTTGCATTTCGATAGGCAAACCCGTTGATATCGAATGTACTCTCATTGTAACTTTCTCAACTTCACCCAAACATGAAAAACATACCCACTTTGTCATGATTCCCCCTTTTCCTCCAATTGGTGAATGGGCGCGCCTCGGGCCTTACAGAATGCTCTCCAAGGCGGCAGAAACCTGTGGAGAACGTAGCCTAGAGGCGCACCCAAAGTTCAAGAAATAGGGCAGGCTCGAATGAATCCTGCCCGAAAACCCGAATCCTCCTTTCCTCAGAAATAGGTGGGGCGCCTCTGCCCTCCAAAGAACCTCAGTCGCGGTATCTTGCGAAAGGGGTGGGATGGGCAGAGCGTGGCGCCCCAAGGTTGGTGGTTGGGTTATTTAGTTAAAGTTTTTGCCGTGTTTATATCATAACCAATAAGGATATCGACACGGCGTTGAAACGCTTTCTCTAATTCGCCAGTTCCGAGCTGGAACTTCTGATTCTGATTCCAGCCTGCAGAAACGATAATGCATTTGTTCGGGTCAAGGTTCAGCGCCTTGACTACTTCTGAACCCACAGTATTCGCACGAAGACCACCAAGTCCGCCACGATTGTAAACTTCGGAATTGGAAAACCTTTTACCCTCTTTATTCTTCGTATGGAATGTACCTTTGGGACCCTCCCCAGAAGTATACCCGACAAAATACAACTTCATGTCAGGATACTTCTGCATAAGCGGAATGACTTTCTCCCTGATTTTGAACTTGACCTCTTCCAAGATCTTGGTATTTTCGAACTTAACTCCGCCCATCTGGAAATCTTTAATTTGAGCGGAATTGAGCTCAAATCGTACCGGAGTCAATGCCGGAAGGTCAGCAAAAGGATTAACAGGAACCTCCACCCTTTTTTCCACTGTCTTTTCTATCACTGTGGGAGGAGGTGTAGGGGCTGAAGTGGCTTCCTCTTTCTTGGGCTCCTCCTTTGGAGGGGTAGTCTCAGGCTTGGGCTCTTGTTTTAATGCGGTAGGTGGTTGCGGTGGAGGACATTTGATTGTTTTGATTTTCTTTCCCTCCTTTTCCTCCTCCCCTTCAAAACATCCACTGTCCCAAGCCGTGACGATAGCTTGGGGATAGCCGAGTTCGTCGAGCTCGGACTGCTGCCAACCTATCATACCGGCTGCTGTATAAGCCTTGTCTTTACCACTGGAGACAAGGCTGCTTTGTCCACCTCCAAATGAAATCCCTTTAGTGGTTCCTCTCGGAACCACACGGGAATCCATGTACTGGATAGCAAAGGCATTACGCCCGGACAACATTGTGGCTTCGTTCGCCCTGGCCAGAATGCCATCTGTAGTTACCTTTTTACTGCCTCCATAAAGGTAGATATTTTCTACATACTTTGCACCTTTTGGAATCCTCTGATGCAAATCGGCGAAATTGGATTCATAATTTAGCTTCCACGGAGATTTTAAAACAGCCTTAATATCTTCCCCATCCAGCCATGTTTGGGCTTCCTTCAATGTAAGCCGAGTTGGGAAAGTATTTTTCAAATTCTCTGCTCGAACATCTGGATCAATCTCCATAGGAAACATATTCCATTGTCGTTCCCCGCTCCTAGTTGGTTGAATCGCACCAGGAAATTGAAGCTCAGGTGTCGGAATATGCTGCCGGAACTCTTCCCCGGTCAGCTTTGGAGCTTCCGAGCTGATGCTGATATCTCCTGTTTTCACATCTTTGAAATCAACACTACCACCATTTGCAGTCGGAGTGAAGGTGTTGGTCGGGTTGTTATTGAAGGTGGGATTGACAACCGGATTGGCAGTAGCCGACGGATTATTACTAATCGGCGGTTGTCCCTGCTGGCCTTGATTATGCTGCCCCCCATGATGAGCGGGAGGCGAAGGCGAGCATTCCGGCTGCCCACAAGCCCAAGATTGGGCTGCGAAAACGAAGGCCATAGCTATCGCTAAGACCAAAATGATGAAAAGTTGCATAAGCTTCTTCATTCTTTTTTTCTCCTTTTCATTTTTTTTGACAACAATTTACCCAAGGCTTTTTCTTCCTGGGTTTGTTGTTGTCTTTTTTGTTGTTGATTTTTTGGATTCCTGAACTGTTTTGGAATCCGCTACACCAGCATGTGGAAAGGCCCCTCTTTCCCATGCTATCCTCCTTTACTTGTTAAATGCCCGCATCCACACCACGATAAAATGCCACTTATCGTGATGCCTTCCTATACATCATCCACACTACCTTACTCTTTCAATTTTCGAAGTTTTGGTCATCCTTTTAACCACCTCCTCTCATTGGGATATTCTCATCAGGCGGAAGTTTAACAGGTCCGATTATTATCACCTGAACCTGTTTCTCAGGCTCTGCGAGATTCACAGGGCCGAGAATTTTGAAATTAAAATCATTGGTCCCGTTAGAGTCAACGTTACCAATGATTTCAATGACCGCCTTTTCAATTTTTTCAGAGACGGCCTGCCATCCTTCCTTCTTGGTCATTAGAATTTGACCCTGAAGGTTGGTGGCTATTTCAGAGTTGATATCGGGCACTCCGGAAGAAATTTGCCCGGAAGAAGCAACTTTCTCTTCCGGGGCCGCTTCAGCCTTCTTCTGCTCCTTGAGGTAACGGAGCAGGAAAATATTCTGCTTGGCAGTCCCACGATACTTCCCTTTGCCTCCCGCCTGGAAATAAAGGTCTCTGCGGGAGCAGAAGTCGCTCTCCATCCCCAAGGACTTCAGTAAGTCCACGATGGACATCTTGTCCGTGGGGGCCACGAACTTATGGGTTTTCTTCACGGTGGGGACTGGAGATACTTCAGCCTTCGGAGTAGAAGGCATGGATTCAAAGGCCTTTAATTCGGCCTCCAATTTGGCCAGGTTACCTTTAGCTTTGGCCAACTCGCTTTTGTTCTTGGCCAAATCACTTTGCAGCTGGGCTATTTCCGTCTGAACGTTTTGGGTGGCATAATATTTCCACCACCCACCACCTGCTAGAATTGCCAGAAGGACTACAATCACTATCCAGATCCAAACCTTACTGGATTTTTCGTCCGGGGGCTCTTTCAATTCCTCCTCATCTTTTTCAGGGTCTTGTGGTGGTTCTGCGGGAGGAGGCTCTTCCGGCTTAGCAGTGGGGACATCTGCAGGTTTTCCCTTATCCGGGCCTTGGGATTTTGCAGATTCAGGTTCTTCGACTCCACTAGCTCTTGCGGCTCGAGATTCTTCCTGTTTAGTCCATCCCTTCACTTGATTCATTACCTCTTCATAAGTCACCACTTTCTTGGCATCCGTTGTCATTTTCTTTCTCCTTTCAATTTTCTTTTCCCAGTCAGTGTAACTCCCGACCATCCACTATGTGGACCGGGCCTTTACTGGGGTTTAATGTTTAGAAATCCTTTTCTCAAGCTTCCTGTTTCCAGAAAGCCTCAGGAAAGGAGGGCAGGCCTGGAAAGCAAGGCCTGCCGAGTCTAATCTTTAGGGAGTGAATTCTACCACCACCCCTCCTACAGGCGAAGGCCGAACATTTAAGTTCTGCACGCCGTCAGCTTGGACAGCGTACCTCCCCTGAGGGTTTCTATCTACATTTACGTTCCAGCCATGAACGGCTGGAGGATGCTGCTGAGGGTACTCTGGATGGTGTTGCAGTGGTCTTGTGAGCCACCGCTCCTTCAAGAAGTTTTTGCCCTGCTCTGGCAGCAGGGGATGGTGTTTTCTATATTTATTTTGGGATGGCTGTGTACCAGGAGGCTCTTGTCTTCTGGCCTGTACATGAGGGCCCACATGGCTCTCCAGCCTTTCTTTTTCCTGAAAATCAAGTCACGTCTCAAAAGGATATCCATCCCTTCATCCCTTCTCTTCTGGGGGATGAATTTGTCCTGCCACACATCACTCTTGAGGGATATCGTTATTGGTATGGTTCCTCTGAAATCCCGGAACCCCTCAATATAGCAAACAATGTATGGACCATGTTTGCCATTCTCGTTAATAAAGCCTATTTTGGCCCTAACATAGGGTGGCGACATCCTTCACCTCCTGGTTGACTGTTTCTTCTCTATTTTCCTTCTCTTCTTCAGAATGAGCTCGTGTAGTCCAAACAGTGGTAAGTTCAAGGAATCAAAGTCGAGCTCTTCTGAGCAAAGTTCCTTAATCTTATGGGTCAATTCGGGACTATTGCCAACGTCAGTCTCTCCCCAACATTCGGAAGGGACACTTCCTATGTCATCCAACTTCAATATCCATCCTTTTCTCATCCCTTTTCTCCTTTTTCCTAGTTTCCTTTAGTCTTTCGGACACTGCATGTGACCAGCGCCACGAAGTCCTAAGCCTGTTCCTTTTCACCTCCTTTCCTTTCGAGTCTCTTCCTTTACCTTGCTGTCGCCCCTTAGCCACATAAAAAGGGCGATCATAATTAAAACGACCACAGTTATCCCAATTGGAATAACATAGCCTTGAGATCTCTCCCACCAATTGGGAGTCTGGACAGGTTTTACTGTCCTCAGGTTTTTTGGCGGGGAAGGTTTTTGCTCCGCTGCAGAAACCTTGACCTCGGCTTTGGAGGTCATCAGGGCTTTATTGTATGAGAAATAAAGCCCCATGGAGATAATGACTCCAAAAAAAACAAGAACTAAAATGCAAATCCATTTCACCGTCCTTTTTTCTCCTTTCTTTTTGTTTTTATCTCCTGGGGAGTAACCTCAGGAGGTAAGGGATTCTTAGGATTGCCAAAGAAACTTTTAAGGCAATCCAAATCAACACTTTCTTCATTTTTTCACCTCCTTTTTTTGGTTTGCAAGCATTATTCATCATTTGAGCTAGAAGTTGAATCGCTGCTGCTAATACTCTCGCTTTGTCCAGATTCTCTGCTCTCACTTTCCGGGACATCAAAACTAGCTCCAGCACCACCGGATTCTCCGCCTTTGCCTTTGAATCTTTCTTCAGTGTCCTCCATCTCGTGATGTTGGTGGTGATCCAACAATGAACTGGTAATTATTGCACCAGTTACCAAACCGATGTTGTCATCATCTTCTTTTCTTTCGCGTCCTGAAACTTGCTCATCACGGCGATCTTGCTTCTTTTCTGGTTCACGGAATCTTACTTCTCGTTCTACCAGAATTCTTCCGGTTCCGCCACATTTGGGACATTTGCGACGGAAAAAACCTATTTTGCCTCTTCCTCTGCATCTTTCGCAAATCTTTGTCATTATTTTTTCTCCTTTCTTAGAATTTTGTTAATAGTCAACCCAAGACATTGGTTAACAGTGCAAAAGACCACGAAAGACAGTCTTGGGTTAGAATTAAATCTAATTTGATAAGCACCAAAGACGCACGATTTCTTGCGTCTTGACGCTGCATTTTCCTGCACTTCTTGCATTCTATGTGAATTGAATCAACAATTTTTCAATTCAATTCTGGTGTATTTCGGTTGGGTTAATTTTATGTTGAATGATTGTGAATTCGCGGAGGGCACAAAGCCAGTCAGTTGGAAGGTGTGAAACACCTTCTTTCCATGTGTCCTCTTTCGCGCCTTTGCAAAGTTTATTTCCTTGCCTTATTTCTCCACGATGTGTTTCATCTTTTTCAAAGCCTTGAAGCGTTTTTGGTTAATTCCTCCGCCAGAATATCCCATTATTTTCCCTATCCTTGTGTCTGATATTTCCTTAATATAGAAAAGATAGAGAATCTCCCATTCATTGGAATCTAGTATATTTTTTCGACTTCCCACTCTTCCAAGCATTAACCGATTGTCTGCTTCGAAAAAAGGATTATAAGTGCTATGAAGGGACATATACATTGATGGTTCCAATTGCATTCCCAAATCATGTTCTTTTTTCTCAAGGTAATCCTGCATTGAGCCTTTTATTCGCTTATTTGCATATGTTCTGAGCAAACAGTTTTTCTTGGGGTCGAATTTTTTCATTGCTTTCATCAGTCCTAACACGCCTTCGTTAATCAAATCTCCTCGTTCCCCTCTGTTCCCAGGCCAATAATCATAACTAACTTTCTTTGCAATTTTTTTGATTTCGGGTAGATATTCGAGGATGACTTTGTTCCTTCTTTCATTCTCTGTCGAATTTTCATTCATGCTCATTTCCTCCTAATTATGCTAGGAATTCTACCTCTTCCAAATCTCCGCTCTCTGCGAATTCTTTTACTGTGGATATGAATATCGTGAAGTTCTTCCTTGCCTCTGCTGAGAGCCTTGCGGCATGCTGCAGTATGCGGTTCTTGACTGCGTCTGAGGAGCACAGGAAGAAGGTCTCTCCTGATTGCATGGGGTTTTGGGAATTGAGTGTGTTCTTGATATGGATACTCAGGCTGGTCTGGCCCTTCTTCAGGACGAGTATTGATTTCTCCTCATCCAGTGCACATTTCCATCCGTCTGATGCCAGGTTCTTCAGTATCCCGCTTATGCCCATTGGCTCTTCACGTTCCCTGGGAGCGAAAGCCTTCCTGAAGGCCTGCTCGCCGGCTGGAGTGAGGTAATAATAATTCATCCTGTTCTTCCTGATCTTGGCATAGCTCATGCCTATCAGGCCTTTTGCAGCGAGCTTATCAGCGCGCTTCTTGAATATGCCTCCTGAGACGTTCACGAGCCTGTATATCTGCGAGGCGAAGGTGGCCTGGCCTGAGCCGAGTATCTTCAGGATTTCCCATTCGCTGGACTGTAGTGTGTTTATTGTGTTCTCCAGTTCCTGGCATTCCCTGGCAAGTGTCTCTTGCTTTGCAGCCTGGAACTTCCCCTGCTGGAAAGGATTGACACCCATGAGATCAGAGACCATCCTGTCAGTGAAGGAGCCCTTCTTGACAGGGAACTCATCAAAGCTCACAAGGAATGGGTTAGTGAAGCTAGAGCTCCTGCACAGCATGAATCCCTGGCCTACAGGAAGCTTCCTGAGCCACATGCCCTGCTCATCGTACCTGAGGCCGAGCATATTGCTCGCGTCCTGGACGTCTGAGGAATGCTGCGTGTCCAGGCCCAGGTTCATGTAAACATGAGTGGAAGTGTTTCCAAGGGCTGGATATGAGACAAGAGACGGGTGCTGGTCTGCATAGATTATGCCCATGCCGAGCTCCCTGATCTCCCTGAACAGGAGGTCCATCACTGTCTCTGAGCCGAGCTTCTTGGCCTTCTCCCTGTTAAGAACATGGTGGGCTTCCTCAAGCACAATCACTCCCTTAAGAGTCTCCCTGGATGAGCTGGCGAGCATCCAGTCCCTGAGCCACTGGAGCACAATCTCTATGAAGAAAGTCTTGTCGCTGTTGTCAAGGCTGTCCAGCTCCAGGACCGTGATTTGGCCTGGCCTGAAGAATTCTGAGAGGCTGACGCCTTCCTGGCAATCGAAGACCTCTCCGAGCTCCTTGAAGCAGAGCGATTCAAGGGGGCGCTCTGCAGTGGCAAGCCAGTTCCTCTCTCTTGCTGGCATGTTCGTGGAGCCGTATTTCACCAGCCAGTTCTTGAGGTCCTGAAGCCTGGGGCTTGGGTTAGATTTGAAGACTGAATCAAGCGACTTGAGTATCACATGCCTTCCTCCGCCCAGGAGCCAGTAGGCATGATCGAATATTGAGGAAAACTCTTTCATCCACTGCGAAAGCTGCACGCCTTCTGGTGGTTTGAGTGGGTTGAACTTTAAAGGCGAGACGTTCTTGCCGACTGTGTAGATGCGCATCCTGCTTCTCAGGAATGTGGATGCCATGTCCCTGTAGTTCCTCTTGGAGAAATCAAAAATGAGTATGGGAACGCTGTTCTGGGAGAGCTGGTTCACAATGGAATAGATTATGTTGGTCTTCCCGTATCCTGAGGAGCCGAATATCCCAACGTGCGTGAGCAGCGAGCTCTTCTTGAGCTTCATGGGATAGAGGCGCTTCCTTCCGTAGTTCACAGTGCCGAAGGCTATCTCGCCGTCAGATGCAACGGATTTTGGAGGTGGCTCCATAAGGGCGGAGTCCTTAAGCTCTTCCCTTTCGAGAACTGCAGCCTTGACTATGTCCACTAGTTCGAGTATCCTCTTCTTGGAATCCTCGTCGCCAATAAGATAGGCGCGGTTGAGCCTGAGGGCAGTCTCCTTCCCCAGAACTGGGGAAAGCATGGTTATCTCCTCCGCGAATACCCTGTCCCTGTTCAGCATAATGCACCTTCCATCCCCTTGAATATTTCCACTATCTTGGACTCAGTCTGGTACTGCTCGAGCAGCTCGCTGAGCTCTGTCCTGAGCTCCAGAAGGTCCTTCCAAAATCTTACGGTCTCCAGGCGCATCTCCTTCCTCAGGCTGGATATGTCAAGCCTGAAGTTGCGCTTGTCAGTCATGTCCGTCATGCGGGACTCTATCTCTTCCTTCTCCTTTATGTCCGCCTTCATCTCAGAAACCATTTCCTCATGTATCTTCATCCTGAGCTCTATCGCCTTTTTCGACTCGTCTATCCTGTCCTTCAGGAATTTCACCCTGTCGAAGATGCTGCCCACGATCCTGGGAGTGTCCCTCTCAAGGGCCTCCACCTGCATGTCTTCAGGTCCAGCTGTGGCTATCCTTGAGACTACCTTTTTCTCCTTCTCAATGATGTCTTTGGTTGTCTCGCGGATCTCCTTGACATCAAGGATGTCTTCTTCGGGTATGTACATGCTCAGGTCCTGCTCGGTGTTTATGTAGTTCGGACCGATGTTAGATTTCTTAGCCATAGTAACCACTATATAATGACAAATAGTTAATGCAAAGGTTTATAAAGCTTTCGGTATTTTCACTCTTAAATAGGGACGAAAGACGAGGGAAGTCAGCGAATGGACCTAAATCTAGACCTTACAAAAATTAGAGTTGAGTTTAATATTTTTTCTAATCGAAATCCCCTTATAAGCAAGCCTCCCAATAATCCAGCATGACCCCAAAGAAACCCAAAAGGATTGCAGTGATAGACAGGGATAGCTGCAGCCCTCCTGCGTGCGGCTTCTACCTGTGCCAGAAGGTCTGCCCCATAAACAGGAGCGGCCAGGACTGCGTAACAGTGGCAGAGCTTGACAAGAAGCCTCTCATAGCAGAGGACCTTTGCATAGGCTGCGGGATATGCCCGAAAAAGTGCCCCAAGAATGCCATTGATATTGTCAATCTTCCCAAGGAGCTGGACGAGACCCCTATCCACAGGTACGGGAAGAACATGTTCTCCCTTTACAGGCTTCCTGTGCCCAAGAAGAATGCTGTGGTCGGGCTGATAGGGCCCAATGGGGTGGGGAAATCCACTATACTAAATATCCTCTCAGGCGAATTAAAGCCAAACGCAGGGCTTACAAAAAAAGATACTTCATGGTCTGATATAATCGAGAGGTTCAAGGGAACGGAGCTGCAGGGCTATCTTGAGGACCTTTCTCTGCGCAGGATAAAGGCTGCCCACAAGCCGCAGAAGGTGGATCTGATACCCAAGCTCTGGAAAGGTAAGGTATCCAGCCTGCTGGAGAAATCAGAAAATATAAAGGCCCAGGAAATTGTCAAGAGGCTGGGCATCGGCCGCATGCTGGAGAAGGAGATAAAGGATTTGTCAGGCGGTGAGCTCCAGCTGCTTGCGATTGCAGCCACAATGATGAAGGATGCGGATTTCTACTTCTTTGATGAGCCCTCGAGCTATCTGGATGCATATGAGAGGCTGCTCGTGGCGAAGGAGATAAGGACTCTTGCGGAGAAGGCTGTGGTGATGGTGGTGGAGCATGACCTTGCTGTTGCTGACTATCTCGCTGATTTCACGCACATACTTTTCGGGAAACCGAGTGTGTTTGGAGTGGTTTCCAAGCCGTATGGAGTTAGGGTTGGAATAAACACCTACCTGGAGGGCTACATACCTGAGGAGAACATGAGGTTCAGGCCTGAGGAGATAAAATTCTCCAGGACGGCAAAGACCTCTGAGAAGACCAAGCGCTTCCTGGATTTCTCAGGCTTTGAGAAGAAATTCCCAGGGTTCTCTTTAAAGACAGAGCCGGGGGTCCTGCACAAGGGCGAGGTGATAGGGATCCTGGGTCCCAACAGCACTGGGAAGAGCACGTTCATAAGGATGCTTGCAGGAGAGCTTAAGCCTGAAAAGGGGGAATCGTTGACTTCGATTGGAAGGCTGACAGAGGAAGGAAGGCGTCCGCAGACGCCTTCAAAGGAGAATCCGCCTTCAGTCCAGAATCTGAGAATCGCTTACAAACCTCAGAGGCTGACGCTTGAGAAGGAAGACTTTAACAGCGCAGTGGAAGAGTTCATACTGAAATTCAAGAGCAAGCTCACGACCGAGGACAGGTCTTTATTGAGGAATTTGGGTGTGGAAAAGCTCTTCCTTAGGAGCATGGGCTCGCTCTCAGGAGGGGAGCTGCAGTCTGCATTTGTCTCGGGTTGTCTTTTGCAGGAAGCTGACTTGTTCCTGCTTGATGAGCCTTCCGCATTCCTTGATGTGGAACAGAGGCTGATTGTTGCCAAGATGATTAGAAGCATATCAGAGTCTAGGGAGATACCCTGCTTCGTGGTGGATCATGACCTTCAGTTCCTGGATGCTGTCTCAGACAGGATGATGGTCTTCGAGGGGGAGCCTGGGAGGATCGGCCATGGCCTGAAGCCCTGCCCTGTTGATGAGGGGATGAACAGGCTTCTCAAGGTTTTGGGGATAACCTACAGGAGAGACCCGCATACCGGAAGGCCGCGCGCGAACAAGCCAGGCTCGCAGAAAGACATGGAGCAGAAGGAGAGCGGGAAGTATTACTATTCTTGATCTGCCTAAGGCTTTTCCTTGCCTCTTGCCTTTTCTATTAAGCGCCTTATCGTGCCGTAGTAAATGATAAGGGAGGCTATTAAAACAAGGATGATGTACGGGATGCTGAGAATTGTTAGGGAAACAGCCACAGTGAAGGCGCCTGCAATGACAGCAGCTATCATGCATACTACAATGAACACGCCCTTTCCAGTGACCATCACCCCGTCAACAAGTATGGCCAAGCCCACTATGATAAGGAGCACCTGGATTATCCCCCAGTTGTTGGCCAGGCCGCCAACAAGAAGGCTCGCGCCTAAAATCCCTTTTGCAAGGCTACGCCATCCCACAAGGGGTGGAAACCGGATGTCTCCTGCCATAGTTCCACTTTGTATCTATGATTAAAGGGGCCGGAAGGCTCTTCTATTCATCATCCGTATGTGCCTGTCGCCTTTGTGACGCTTTCTGCAGTCCCCATGTTGAAATGCTTCTTGATTTCTTCCCTGAAATTGTACACATTATTCCTGCACCTCTCGATCATCTTCCTTCTGACCCTGTAGTAGAAGAGGTAGGAATAAATGAGATATAGGGGCTTCACCCAATGTATCCATCCTTCAAAAGAGGTCTCCAGCCTCGCATTCATCTGCAGGGTGAACTCGCCGTCATTGGTGGCCTTGGACTTCTTTCCTATCACCTTCATGTCAACAAACATGGTGGTGTAGTCTGTGAAAGCCTTCCTCACCCACCATACTGAATAGAAGGATATGTTCTCCCCCACCACGTCCCAATTTATCCTCTGGTTGTTGGTCCCTGAGGCGCTGACGTGGAAGAACTCCCTGATATAGTTTGAGATGTGCTTTGCCGCACCCCATGGGTTGTGGCCTTTGTAGTTAAGCCAGACGAACCTGTCGGGCGTGAGGCAGTCATCGATTATCCTTATTTTCTTTGTTTCGACCATTTTGAATCACTCGCTCTTCAGCTCGTTCTAGCATCGGCAGCTAAATCAGAGGCCCCTTTTCCCTGTGTTTTTCCAGAAGCCTCTGGCCGATGCTCTTCGCATGCTCCACAAAATCGTATGGGACATTTCTGGATGCAGGGCATTCAGGTGACAGCCCCCATTCGGCATCCTTCCCCAGATGGGTCAGCGCGAGGGGGAACACCCTGCAGTTCAGGGGCTTAATGGGCTCGATGGAGCAGGAGCCGCTTTTCAGGAAGGGGCAAACTTCTCCCTTTATTATATAGTATTCTCCCCGCTTCTTAAAAATCCGCCTCTGCTCGAAGAAACCCATCCTGGTTGCTTCTGCAATTCTCTTCTTCTCTTCTGGAAGCGCCACAGGAGCGGAGCAGCAGTGTCTTTCACATCCATTGCAGAAAGCTTTGAATGATTCTCCGTTTGTCATGATTATCAACCGCTAGAACTCATTTGCCGGTCATGCGGCAGGAGGCTGCGCATGCTCATCCTGCGGCTTCTGCACGGAAGCTGACATCTCCTGGAAGAACTCCTTCATCTTCCTCTCGAACATCACGACTGAGTGGCGGCACTCTTCAGCATACTCCTCCCTCTTCTTGTGGTAAAAAATCCTGTGCCAGAAGGTCCTGAGCATCTCGTAGAACAAGGACCGCTGCCAGACCGTGTCCTGGGGGTATTCTGTCCTGAGCAGGCCCCTCACGACTATCTTGGCGCTGCCCATCTTTTCCGTGCCGTCGCCTGAGAGCTTGAAGCTTATGTAAAAATAGCTGAATATGTCCATGTCCCTGTGCATCCACCAGGTTATGCTGAACTTGTCACCTTTCTCAGACTTGCCCCAGCTGTATTCTGTCTCCTGGATGTCCGCATCAGAGCACCGGAAGACAGCCTTCATGGTCTCATACATCTTGTGGTACATATGGGGGATGCCGGGTCCGACGAACTTCATCTCCACGGAGCCGGGCTCCTCCTCGAAGCAGTTGTCTTCCATCACGAACTTTGACCTTGCAAAAACCATAAACAACCCTGCCTTTGACCGACGGCTTGCTTTAATAGAAAAAAGCCGTCATTCTAATAATATATGGTCTTCGAAGGATATATTTATTTCCGCCAGGGAATAGATTATTATGTTTGGCTGGACTGGAGTGATAATTGGGATACTGCTTCTCCTTTTTGCAGGCTTCATGATATTCTTCTTTCCTGCCGCCAGGGAGCAGCAGCCCCAAGGATTTGGATGGAACGGGGTGCTCCTTGGCTTTATTGCTGGCATCATCGGGCTTGCCCTCTTGTTCCTCCCTTGATGCGAATACGCAACCTAATTAAACAGGCTCTGACAATATTATACTATCAGGTGGACCTATCCTCTACGATTGGTGAAATGGTATGGCAGAGAAGAAAGAGAAATCAAGCAACCCGTTCCTGGAAGACATGCTTCCTGAGCCCAAGTCGCTTCTTGTAGACGAGCTGCAGAAGGCTGCAATAACAAATGCGCTTACGGGATACGCAGTACTGGGCTGGCCTAAGGAGATGGAGATAGTGTTGGATTACACCGGCCTCAGAGGCAGCGCCTCAAACATCTTCTGGACCTTCACCCACAGGATGGGAAAGATGAGGTACTCAATCAGCAAGGCGGATGAATGGGTCGAGATAAATCCGAACTACACGGAGCTTTATAACCAGATGCTGGGGCAGAAGCAGAGGATAGAGGGCGCCATAAAGTCCAGCCTCGGGTCCGTGGCACAGGCTGTTGCTGATTACGAGCTGCTCAGGCACGACTCCAGGAGGTACAGGGAGATACTGGACTACTTCAAGAAGGGCCAGAAGGACCAGCATGTGCTCCGCTCTCTCTTCGTGGACAGGGTGGATGCGTACACAGGCGAGGGATACTCCCTGGTAACCATGGCAAAGAGGTGGCCCACCATAATAACGGATTTCATAAGGATGAAAGAAGAGATGGAGGACGTGAATGAGATAAGGAAGGATTTGGACGTCTCGCAGGCGGAGGCCACTGTGCTAAAGACCAAGAACGAGCTTTACAAGGAGTGGAAGACGCTCTTCCTTCCCGCTGTGAAGGAGAGGGTGGCCAGGATAGACACGCTCGTGAAGGCCAGGCATAGGTCCATCGATGAGTACAAGAACTGGCTCAAGCCCTACATAGCCAAGTTCAAGTCTATGAAGGAAGCTAGCGAAGGCACGAGTCTTACTGGAAACCAGTTTTATGTGAACAATGCCTTTGCGACTCCAGGCTTCGGTACGATGGACGCATGGACCTTCGTAAGGATATGGACATGGAGACCGTTCCAGCCTGTGGAAGGCGGCAAGCCCGAGGCTATTGTAGAGGGCGGGACAAGCAAGAGGAAGGGGTTTGTTATTGATCCATATGATGCGTTCGTGAAGCACTGGAAAGAAAAACTGGAGGTCCATTATGGCATAAAGATATCCGACAAGGAGGTGGATGATTACCTCAAAGATGCGCTTGATAGAAACCCGACATCCCACTGCTCTGAGATGGAATCACAGGCCATATATTACCTGCTTTTCGATTTCAAGATCCTTCTCAGCACCATGAGAAGCCCGCCCCCTGAGGGAGTGGAGATGGACAACATCATGTTCTACCCCATGAGGATATGGGTGATGTCGCAGAACGTTCTCCTTGTGTTCATGCTGGAGCTTATGGCGAGGAGGAAGCATATGGACAGGTACATGAACGAGATAATAGGGACGCGCAGCATCGAGGAGGACATATACAAGAAGGTGGAAGAGGAGTTCGGGGGGAAGAAAGAGGATGAAAAGGATGAAGAAGAGAGCCTCTGGCAGAAGCTCAAGCCCAAGTACTACACGAAATATGATGACGAGATAGAGGACAAGAATGAGAGGATAATGAAGAGCACGTTCGAACCGAACAGGACCCTTAAATTCATCAGGTTCTTCGTGAAGCCCGGCCCCTATGAATCCGTGTTCTTCGAGAGGCTGAGCAAGATGTACTTCAGGGCGAGCGGATTCTGGTACAAGCAGATGGTGGACCTGCTCAAGGGTGCAATGAAAATCGAGTGATTATGGAGAGAAGGCGGACTCGCATCATTAGCTAAAAACGCTGGTAATTATGCAAGCGCCTTCAAATAAAATTAGAATGGTTCAACTAAGGCGAAGGTTATGCCGTACAAGCTTGCCGTCACGAGCGGTCTCTACTACATTGCAAGAGGGGAGGAGCTGGCCACTGCTGTGAGGAAGCTGGGGTTCGGCCTCACAAAAGGGACCTCTGCGGTGGAGATAGCCCTGGACGTCCCGCATGAGATTACTGAGACAGATGGCGTGGAGCTCAGGCAGATAGCCAAGAAGCAGGCGATGGACGTCCTCATACACGGCTCGCTCACCATGCCTTTCGAGGTGCCTGAACGAGGGGAGTGGAGGGACGCTCATGACCATGCGCTCAAGTCCATCCGCTCCGCTGTCTTCGCTGGGGGGAAGTATGTCAACTTCCATGCTTGCCTTAACATATGGCTGGAGCTCATGACATATGCAGGAAGGAAGCTCACCATGACCTTCTGCGACCACAAGGGAAGGTTCATCTCGCACATACTCTCGGAGGTCCCGAAGCTCAGGGAGTGGTTCATTGAGAACAGGGCAATTGAATACAGGTATTATGGGGATATCCTTACACAGAAGGAGATTAGCGAGGCGCATGTGAAGTCTTCTATTGCAAGGGGTGAAGCTGCTTACATGGAGGAAGTTAGGCAGAGGATTAACGAGTTCATTAAAAAAAACGCAAGGGAGCCAACTGAAGCAGAGGGACTAAGGATTAAGGACGATGTTCAGAAAAAACTTTCCATGGAGCAGTCAAAGCTCGATGATCAATACCTGAAGGAAAAAATCAGGGAGAAGCTTGCCAGGGGGGACCGCTGGAATACGGACGAGCTCAGGGCCGGGATAGCAGGTGTCATAGACGGCTACCTCATAATGGGCCACTACATGATGGCGATAAAGGACCCCATATGGATGGAGATGGCAGACCTGTACAAGGAGCACCTGGGCAAGTACAAGCTTGATTATGAGAAAATCGACTCCCTAGACGAAGCGTGGCACCAGGCACAGCAGAGTAACGACCGCAAGTTCAAGGAGTTCTTCTACGGGGCAATTGGCGCCAAGTTCCTGGAGGGCCACGTGGAGATGATATTCAAGTGGATGAACGAGGAATTCATCCCAAAGGAGCTCAAGGGGAAGCAGGAGCTCATAGACATCGCGAAGAACCTGAAAATCACATTCGAGACGCCTGATGCCAGGGACCCCACGCATGCCGGCCTTTTCGTCCTGTGGAACCAGAGACAGATATACGTGGCTGTGAAGAACATACGCAAGACTCTTAAGACTGACAAGGTCTGGATGCTTGTGGACTTCGAGCACATGGCCACGCAGGGCGTGGACCCGATATTGGACATGGAGGATATAATGAAGAAGATCCCGGACTTCGGGACGCTAGCGCTGGCGGTGCACGCGAACGCGCCAAATCCCGGCCATGCACACATACCCCTGGAGCTGGGGGACGTGAGGGTTTACAAGCTTCTTTGGTCCCTTCACAAGACAGGCTTCCTCAGGGACCCTGCGAACAAGGAGAAGGAGAAGCTCTGCTACGTGATTTACGAGAGGGGTGGGGGAGATGACCCTTTCAAGCAGTCCATTGACACGCTGAGGCTTGTCATGAAATACATACAGGAGGGAGTCAGCCCAGACAATCTCCCTCCTGAGTTCTTTGGGATGAAAGGCGCTGTTGCAGGTGATATTGTCCGCCAGGGGCAGATAATCAGGGACCATGCATGGGAGCCACTGAAGGACCTCCTGGAGATGCCTGAGGAGGAGTGGGGCCTGCTCTCAAGCACAGCAGTGAGGAAAGGCAAGGCCAAGGAATGGGAGAAGGCGAAGAACAGGTAGTTTCACATCTATTTCGCTTTCTAATAAATTCTTAGTTAACAGTGCAAACAATGCGCTAAATAGTTGTTATGCTCAATTGCGAGCCGGCCTGACCGATGGGTTTTTATAATTCAAATCAATCTGGATATTATGCTTTACTTGAAGAAGCCGGAAGGGTTCAATCCTACTTTGGAAGCAGTTGGATGTTTCGTGGAATATGATGGAGAAATCTTACTGCTACATAGGCAGGACTCAAGACCGCAGGGAAATACTTGGGGTATCCCTTCGGGTAGAATGGATGATGGAGAAGCCCTCATGGAAGCAGTGTGCAGGGAAATAAGAGAGGAAACAGGTTACGTTATTCCTCCTCCCAAGGTTTCCCACTTCGCAAAAACGTATGTCAGGTTTTCTGATTATGACTTTGTGTACCACATTTTCCATACGCGAATGGATGAAAAGCGAGAAGTCCTGCGAAATCCCAGAGAACATAAGGACTCAATGTGGACTTCTCCAAACGCCGCTTTGAGTTTGCCTTTGATACAAGATTTGGATTCCTGCATAAAATTGTTCTATAAAATCTGACGGCCGGCCCGCAACTTCTTCGGCTCCTTCGGAGCCTCGACCCTTCTATGCAATCTTTGAGGGGAGCATAACAGCCGTTTTACGGCTCGCCTGCGGGCTCTCCCAAACCAGCTCACTCTGGCTTCGCAAAACGGCATATGTTATCACTATATTTTTCAATTTAAGCCGCCTCAGCAAAATATTATCATGCGCGGGTTCTGGTACATGCTGGAGGCTATCATCGCCGGGATAATCATTATCGGGTTCCTTGCTGTGATAAGCCAGACCTTCATAAATCCCCAGCAGAGCGACCTCTCCGCAAGGGCTTATGATGCCCTGAAAGGCCTGGACCAGCAGGGAGTGCTGAGGCCCTATGCCGCCGCAGGTGATTGGGGAGGCCTCAACTCAGAGGTCAGGATTTATGACAGCAACCATAGCATAATGCTGTGCACGCATTCGCAATGCGTTGGGCAGAGACCTGAGGCAAATAACGTATGGGTCGGAAACTACATGATAGCAGGCGACCAGACTTATAATCCTGTGCAGGTCAGGCTGTACATGTGGTAATGCCGCACGAAGGCAGCGAAGCTGCCTTCTCCGTTAAGTCACAAAGATAACATATTGGCAAGCCAAGAGTAGCAAGGCGATAGGTATGAGACAGGCGAGACGCAAAGAGAGAAGGAGATTCGGAAGGAAATGAACCGCAAAGAGAGGCGTATGAAAGGCCAGTTCTTCATCCTCGGAGCCGTCCTCATATGCATACTTTTCTACATCGGGATGCCGCTTTACGCGCCATCGATAAATTCCCAGAAGGGTGATATCTCCCTAGCTTCTTCAAATATCGCATCGGAATTCCCGAAAGCGCTCAATCTTGGGGTGAAGGAAGGAGCGGGCCCCGGAAGCCTTGTGGATTTCTCGCAGTTCGCAAGGAGCAGGCTCCTGGAGCAGAGTATGGGCTTCAGGGCGCTGTGGGTCGTAGCTGAGCCTGAAAGCTCCATGGTAAGGATAACGGCAGGCAACTTCATGGGAAGCCAGGAAGTCGTGAACGTGACTGCTGGCGGAAGCCAGCAAAGCTTCGTACTGGATGACGGCACTTACCAGAGCGCTCTCTTGCCGTTATCAGGAAATTACCAGATAAGGATAGAATACTCAGGAAGGTCTTGGGATGGCACCTGGCAAGCGGACAAGGTAAGCCTCTACTCATTCATAGAAACGTCAAGAGGTGGGGACATAGCGGTTCAGGAAACCGAGGCGTAGTCTTCATCTTTGTCCGAGCCGCTTGGCTCAGCTTCTTTCTTTTTTCCTTCCTTCTTTGGCTTCTTGTCCTCTTTATCCTTTTTGGGCTTCTCGGCCTTCTTCCCACCGCCCTTGAAAAGCCTTCTGATAGGCCATGTTATGACATTGAGCATCTTGAACCAGCCGCATATGACGTCGTATATGAAATATGTGGCTATGCCTGCCAGTCCGAACCACAGGACTGTCTGCAGACTGAGGTCCACATCGAAGCCGATAAGGTAGAGGACTACTGGAATCGCGGCCGAGATGACCCCGACTATTATGGCCTTCATTATCTGCTTGAATATCATGTAGGCCATGATCAGGAAGACTATCCCTGCCCCAATCAGGA
>CAYGVS010000011.1:0-31742 GCA_964353635.1 uncultured archaeon
GGGACATTGTCCATGAAGGAGGAGGCTGCCACGGAAACCCATATTACTATCGCCAGTATTATGGTTGGGCTGGTTATCCCCAGGCCGCCTACACTGTTTACGAAATCAGTCAAAAGGCCTGTGACCTCGAGGGAGCCTATCACGACAAATATGCCTGTTATGAACAGGAAGGAATTCCAGTCAAAATCCTTTATCATGGATTTCGCTTTCTTCCTGCCGACTATCAGGGAGGCAAACCCCGCTGCCAGCCCGACAGGCCCGGGTCTCAAGCCGAAGTAAGGCCCGAAAGCCAGGGCAAGGACGCCTGCAATGAAAACAACCAAGGGAATGTAATCCACCTTTATTTTTTCCTCTTTAATACTCACGTTCTTGTTCATTTTCCTGAAAATGAAGAGAAGGCTCAGGAGGGCAGCCACAACCCCGAAAAGGGTTATCACACCCAGACCCAGCCTGCCCTGGAACCAGTAAAAATCGAAGAATTTCATGCCTGTCTGGATGGCCAGTATCAGTGCAGGCGGGTCTGCTATCATGGTAATCGTGGTCACTATATTCGCACTGATGACAATGGAGACCAGGTAAGGGAATAAGCTGGACTTGAGCTTCTTGGATAGTTCTATGGCAATGGGAGCCACCATGAGAACAGTTCCCACGTTCTCCATGAAGGAGGAGAGGAAGGCTGTTATCGCGCAAAGGTAAACAATGGCGTATTTCTCCTTTTTTGCATGCCTGACAATCTTGCTGGCGATCAGTGCGGGGATTTTGCTATCAGTGAATATCATGGAGACCATCATGAAACCCCAGTAAATACCCAGGACATCCCACTTTATCGCGCTGAAGAGCGCGATTTGCGGCGACACTATACCGAAAAGAATAAGCAATCCTGCAGCACCCAGGGAGGCGTACGCTATCTTTACCCTCCTTGAAATCGCAAGGTAATAGCAAGCTATGAATATGGTGAGCGCGATTATCTTTTCAATCATATATGTAAATATTGGTTCTGCCTCATAATAAAATTTGACATAAGTTCAGTTAGATCAAGACTTAGCGGAATATATCACTCTTTTTGGTTTCCAGAAGATCCTCTAGAAAGAAAAGAGAAACTCACTCAACCGTGAAGTAAACCCGCCTGTTGGATTTGCCCTTGTTCTCTACATCCTTTATGTGCAGCTGGCCTATCTCTGAGGTGTTCTTCACGTGGCAGCCCCCACAGGCCTGCTTGTCCAGGCCATCTATCTCCACTATGCGGAACTCCTGGATTTCCGGGGCCATGCCTTTTGCAAGCTTTACAAGGGTAGGATCTGACTCCAGCTCGTGCCTGGAAAGGAAGGAGAACCTTACTGGAAGGCCTTTCTTTATCATCTGATTAGCCTTCTCTCCGAAGGAGTGCATCTGGCTGCGGTCGAAGTTTTCAAGCGAGAAGTCTATCCTGGTCTTATCCTCCCCTATCTGGCTCCCTGTTATCAAAGCCTCCGTCTCCTGGTGTATCACAGCCGCCAGGATGTGGCAGGCAGTATGATAGCGCATGAAAAGGTGCCTGCGGGGCCAGTCTATCCTGCACAGGACCTTGTCGCCTGGCTGGAGGCCCGGCTGGTCCACCTCATGTGATATCGTCCCGTCGAACTTGCCAACATAAACAAGGCTGAAGACCTTGTGGTCCGATAGCCTTTCCATGCTCCCTTTGTCATAGGGCTGGCCTCCTGCGTTCGGGTAGAACCCAGCCTGGTCAATGACCACGAAGTTCCTGTCTACCTTTGTCACAGTGGCTTCGAATTCCTTCAGGTATGGGTTCAGGAGGTAAAGCGGGCGGTCCATAGAGAAAGATTGGGGAGGAGGGATAAATGCCTTTGCGAACACTTCAGGCAAAGCCTTAAATCCCCGGACACAATAAATCTGGGATGGAAAATTTCCAAAGAAGCTGACTGTATATGGCACAGGACAAGGCTGCAGCTTTCTGGCTGTCCTGAAGCTTCCTCTTAAGGCTTATAAATTAAACATCACCCACAATGTGAAACTCTTCGAAGAAAGGAATGCATATCAGCTCCTTGACCATATTTGGGAAAAGCTGGATGAGCTGCCGCGAACTGAAGATGTGGAATTCAGGAGGGTGCCGGAAAAACTCAGGAAGCTCATAGAGAAAAGCCTGTACTATGATGTGGGAGTATGAAAATCAAGCTATTTCATCCGAAGGACCTGAAGCAGTTATCAATCAGCCGCTGCCCAAAATGCTCAGGAGAAGGCAAGATATGGGACTTCTCGGATCATGAAGAGCCGGCTTTCTACTACTGCGATTTGTGCAGGGGACAGTTTTTGACAGGGAACTGATTCGGCCAAACTTATTTGCACAAAGGACAGTTCTTGATGAGCAATTGATTCAGAAAATGTAAGAGTAAGGACTATTCCGTATAGCCGCCATTATATTCTGACTGTGTTATCCTAACTGAATTACCGCAATGTCCGGAAGTGAAGACTGGTGGAAACCAAGACGGTGTGGGGTCGTAGTCTTCGCTAGGCTTTCTGTAATGACGAAAGCAGATATCCTGTTTATTATAAGAACTAAGAATCCCCTTGCAAATCGTGCACCGCCTTTCTTCCTGAATCTTTTTCATACCGCTATAATTCACTCTCGTATTTTAAATCTCAAGAACCCTCCAATCCCACCGATATGGAGGAACTTTTCCCCGCTTTCGTGCTCGCCTGGCGTTTATTTCCTGAGATACCTGTCATTCTCTTTGACATATCTCTTCAGGAGCCACTGCACGAATATGTTCTCGTTCCCCTTTACCTGCGCTCTCTCTAATGCGTTATAGTAGCTGCTTCTCCTTTTATAAGGTATGTCTAGCATAGGATAGCCGTGCATGTTAAGGACAAAATTCATCATCAGCCTCGACATCCTTCCATTCCCGTCCCCGAATGGATGGATACTGACGAATCTCAGATGGACAAGGGCGGCAAGCTCCACTGGATGCGTTTTTGCCTTGGCCTTATCATACCACTTGAAGAACTCCCTCAAGAGCGGATAGACTTCTGCCGGGAATGGAGGCATGAACTTGCTGCCGGAGATGGCTACCTGATATTCCCTTATCTTCCCGGCTTGGTCGGGCTTGGTGGCCTGGAACATCCTTTTATGCCATACCAGCACCGCTTGGAGAGCCAAGTCTTTCTTATAAGCCAGCATTTCGTAAAATACTTCTTTGTGCGCTTCAGTTTCCTTCACGTCTCGCAGAGGCTTCTTAGGGGTAATGCCCTTTTCAAGGAGGTCGGCAGTCTCCCTGAAAGTAAGGATTGAACCTTCTATCCTCTGCGTGTCATAGGTGAACTTGACCATGAAGGATTCCATCTCCTTCTCGCGGCTGGAAGGAGGCATCGCCTTCAGGTTCTGCGAATAGCCTTTCCTTATCCTTTCCAGGACAGGTTGCCATTTCTCCTTGTATATTCCTGCAAGGAAATCGGTCTTTATCCTTTCTATGTTTTTTGGGATTTCCTTGCCCAGATAAATCTCTTTCTTTTCCACTTTGCCATCCCTTCGGAAAGCGTGCTCAAGGTAGAAGTATTCCTGATTCCCTGATATTTTCCTCTTTATTGTGACCATATGAATATTTACCCCTACATATTTATAAAGTTATGTATTTTATACAAATTGTAGGGGCAAGAAATTACTCCCTTATCTTGAACCGATTCTGGAATGAAGGCGTCTCTTGACGCCTTCGTACTTCCGTCCGCCTTCTGTCTTTTGGCTACCCTATTTATCCCTTATTTGAAATCGCAGAAACCCCCCAATTCCTCCCAGGGAAATGAATTTTTCCCCGCTCTCATGCTCGCTGGAAATAACAACAATCTCTGTGTGCATTTTTTCTGCCTCGTCCAGGATGCTTTCAAAGTCGTGTATCTTCTCCTCAGAGACCAGAAGCCTTTCAATCGCACCCATCCTCAGTGCATGTTCTGTCTCCTTCTTCCCATAGACCACAGGTCCCTCCCTTCCGGCCTCCATCAAAAGGGTCTCCACAAGCTCTGTCTCTTTTGCCACTCTGGTCTCCTTGAGGAGCTTGTTGGCAGATGTCTGGATGACCTCCTGGATTCCTCTCCTGCCTGCTGAGCTGGTCTTCTCAAGCAGTATCTTCCGGGAAAGCTCTGGATTTTTCCCCTGGATGAACTTGAGCAGGTTGTCCTTCTCGAACCCAGGCCCTGCGAGCACAATGGCCTCATAGGACGCCTTGGCTTCCAGGGTCTTGAGCAACTCCTGGAAGTATTCCCCTCCCCGCTCCTGCTTTCCTACTTTCTGGCCGCCTTTCTTTGCGGTTATGGAGCCTGACCACTCAATCCCGGATTCGGTAAGGCTTGCGAACTCAGCTTCCTCCCTATCCAGGGAGCATATGAAAAGCAGAGGCCTCCTCTGGCGGGCTTTCTTCAGCCTGTCCAGCTGGAAGGATTTCCACCTGGTTTTCTGGATTGTCAGGATTGTGTCAGTGTCTACGGAAAGAGTGTGGTAGGAGGCTGTCTGGATGTCCTCGGGGCCTTCTGCTATCTTCCCTCCAAGCCTGAGCACCTTTATGTCTTTGTGGTATTCCACCTTCTCCAGGCTTATGGTAAGGGTCACAGGCTTTCGGTCCCCGGAATCCACCTCATTCCCGCGCTTCACAGTGGTCTTACGGAGAGTCCTTGAGGTAACCAGATCTCTCTTCTCCAATATCTTCTCCAGGTGCCACAGGTCATCAGGGTTCTCTGTCTTGAGCCTGATGATGCCGTGGCGGAGGTCTGCCTTGAGGATTTGCATTCGCAGAGGGCTAAGAAGCTGCCGCTTTCATGCCCTCTACCGAACTACTCCCATGAAGGACATGAAGCTGCCTATTAGCCTGATATCAATAATTCTATTTTGTGGTTTATGAATTAGAAGAATGTACTAATCGAAAATCTCCGCGTTCCCGTAGAGCCATGTGTGCTTTCCAGCGGATGTTTTCACGATTCCGGCTTTATACCCTAAAGCATTTTCCAAGGATGTAGCATATATTTTTGAAAGTTCCTCTTCGCCTCCAATAATGTCCACAATTTCTTCAAAAGGCTTCCCTATCAATGCTTCTTCCTTTTCCCTTCCAGCATGTTTCACAATCTCTTCGTGAAGATTTCTCTTCCATTCCCTTTCATAACGATTGAATTTTTCCCATGGGCTGCGTTCTTGGAGTTTTCTGAATTTCTTATGTCTAAGCAGGAACTTCTCGAAAGTTCCAGGGAATCCACTTCTCTGGCGGGCTGAATACAGGGCATGGTCCTTCACGTCAGCCCCTATCAGATAGACAGGAGGAGTATCAATATTACTTTCTAGAAGAGCGGCATCCATACTTTCTCCATAGATATCGGATCTCGAAGGCTTTACGTTAAAGCTGGGATGGTAGTGTATATGGAGAAGCCTGTCCCCTTCATGTGGAATGACAGCCATTACTTTTCCATAATCTCCTCTAACATAATTGGAACAATTGGCTCCTTTATTCTGGAAGTACTGAGCAACGAATTGTGTCTCGATTCCTTCCTTTCTCAAATCCCCCAGAGACTTGCCTTCGTAATCCTGGAAAGCGCTTGAGCTAAGGATTTTATCCACCCATCCTCTTTCAACTTGAGCTGCCATATTCCCACTATTTGTCACTATATTATAGTGACATAATATGCCTTATAAAGCTTTCTACATGTCTCTGCATGCTGTTTTTTGGCTTCAGAAAGCCTCCAAAATGACCCCCAGAAGGCCTTAAAACTGCGTATTTATTTGCCCAAAACCAATAATTAGGCATGGCAGAAGTGGAAGACTTCATGTACGTTCTGGTTGCGGGCATAATCATCCTTGCCATAGCGCTGGCATTCTTCGCGTTCATCCCTTCAGGAGGAATAGGAATTATTGTGCCTGTGGACAGTTTTTCCCTAGGCCCTGTGGGCTTCACAGGGGACAACATGGTCTCCAAATCCTATGGGAACTTCCAGGTCGGCGTTGTTAATAAGGATGTGATAAAGAGCACGCCGCAGATAGAGGTCTCATCCAGCTATCTCGGAGGAAAGACTGAGAAGCAGGAAGTGCGTATACTGAGCGCATACATACCCCTTGCAAGGGAGGGTATGATAGCTTTCTACGTGCATGATTCCACTCCCACATACGGGAACCTGATAATAAAATGGAACGGCCTGGAGCTGTACAAGAACGGAGCCTCAAAGGGAGGGCCTTACAACCTCAGGATAGATCCCCGGTACCTGAAGGAGATCAACAACCTTGAGATATCCTGCGACGGCCCGGGGGCATACTTCTGGGCATCCACAGCTTACATTCTGAGGGACTTCAAGGTGACCCTTGATTATGGCAGCATGAAGCTCGTACCTTTCACCATGGGCTCAGAGGAGATTAATACCTTCAAGAACGGCGCGCTGGAGTTCTCATCATCCGGTTCGGCCACGCTTCTGGTAAAGGTCAACGGGGCTCAGGTTTTCAATTCAGTCCCGAGGGCTTCCGAATCCGTCAAGTTCGACCTTTTCAATTCCGGGATAAGCCCGGGGAACAACATGATAACCCTCTCGACACAAGGAGGTACCTTGAGCCTCTCCAGTGTGTTGCTCAAGATATTCCTTTCCACAGATAACACTGTCGCAGAGAGGGTATTCACAATAGCCTCTGGGAACTACACGCTTTTCAGCCAGGGCTACAGGGGGAGGATTGAGTATGAAGTCCTTAGGACCATGAGGCAGGGCTCCCTCAGCATAAAGCTCAATGACAATCAGCTGACAGCCCCCGCTGTCCAGAGCGGGATCAACACTGTGTATTTCTCGGAGAAGGAGGCCCTGGAAGGCTCCAACACCATCACGTTCTCAGGCACTGGCGGATGGGATATTGGGCAGGTAAGCATAGTGCTGGAACGATAAATTCATTTCTTTAATTCCTTTGAAACATTTCTTGTGAGGAAATTCAACTGCTCATCCCTGTCGGTGCCCCAATCATTTTCATCCAGAATCCTGGCCCAGCCAAAGACATCGAATTCCGCATCGAATTTGACTCTCGAGAACCCTTTCTTTGTGAGTTCCTGCAGAACAGGATAAAGAATCTTCTGGAATGTGACTCTTTTTCTTTCCATAGGTTTCATGCCTCTGAGAACCTTTATGACCACGCCCGCGACTATCGTTTCAAATTCACTCTTGGTAAACTTTTGCTTGTGGTAAATCTGAATGTAATCGCTTTCTTCGCACGTACCATATCCGATATTGTAGATGTGCAATTTAATCCTCTTTTTCCATTAAAAACTTGTATGCAGGAACCAAACTGATGGAGATTTTTTCTTTTTTTGAATCAAATTCTTCCTGTTTCTCTGTATCCTTGGTTATCATTATTCCTTCGATTACGCCAAACTTCTCGCAAAATCTTAGAGTGTTCTTGAATTCCTTCCGTGCTATGTTCCCACTGTACTTTATCTCAATGGGCAAAGCTTTCCCGTCCTTTTCTAATACAATGTCTACCTCATGCTTTTGGGGTGTCCTCCAAAAGAATTTGGCGTTCAATTCCGTGACCAAAAGGTTCTCTATAAGCTTTGATTCCTCTATTTGATTATTGAGGTAGGGGAAAAACGAGGTTGTGGAAAGGTAGAATTTCTTCATCTTCTTTTCAGAGGTAAGGGCGTTCCTGGAGTAATTGTATATCTTTTTCAAAAGGAAGGATTCTTCCAGATAAAAGAAATAGTTTGATAGCGTGACTCTGCTTAGCCCGATTTCTTTTGACAGAGATTCGTAGTCTGAAAGCATTCCTGGATTGGAAGCAACTATCTTCAATATCCTTATCAGCAGTTCCTCATTGTCTATAGGAAATATCTTTGGTATGTCCTGGTATACCACTTTCTCTATCATTGTCTTGATGTACTGGCTGACCTTCTCTTCGCTTTCATTCACGATCTCGATGAACTGCCTTTTCTGGTAGGCTGCGAACTCCTTTTTTAAAGATTCTACCATCAGCTTCTTTTTGCCAATCAATTCCTCTTTGTTCCTAAAAATTAGAAACTCCCTGAAATTGAGCGGTCTGAGCACAAACTCGTAAATCCTGCCAGCTAGAGATTCCCTGACGTGCTTCCTTATGAAAAGCGATGAAGATCCGCTGACGAAGAATTTGATGTTCCTGTAATTGTCATAATAATACTTCGCCTGGTTCTGCCAGTTCTCCAGCTTCTGTATCTCGTCAAGGAAGACGTAGACCTTATCATCCATTCCTAGGATATCCTTCCCTGTCCTGGTTTCATAATCCTTGATAATATCCTCTATTCTGGGCTGTTCTTCATCGAAAGAAAAGAAGATTATGCGCTCTCTTTTCACGCCTTTATCTTGAATGAGGTAATCTATCACCTGTTTAAGGAGGGTGGTTTTACCAGTTCTCCTAAGGCCAATGAGGGAAATTATCTGCTTTGTGCCAACCTCTCTGACGAGGTCTGAGAAAATCTCCCTTTTCTTGGGGTAATCATAAAAGAACCCTTGTTGCCAATGGAAGTTATATTTTTCTATCATATTAATTCACGTTAATCATATATGACATATTATTACATAATATGTAAATTAGGGTTTAAATACTTTTTATCTATAGGAAAACACATAGAACGAGCAATTTACGCTAATAATTGAGTTTTTAGTGGAATTATTTCCAGTAAATTACAAGGAGGCCTTGGAAGGCTCCAATACCATCATGTTCTCAGGCACTGGCGGATGGGATATTGGGCAGGTAAGCATAGTGCTGGAGAGGTGACTCCTGCATTCAAGGCTTATACCCCAGCACAGCCTCATAAAGGTCTCCTCTCAGAACAGGCCAAACATGAAAGGACAGCCCCATCCAGAAGGTGTCCACAGGCTCGGGAAGGCTGCCATACCCCTCTTTCACAGCGTCCAAAAGCGGGCTTATGTCCGCTTTCTTTCCAGGAACCAGTTTCCTGGGGAATTCGCCGCCTAAAGCCATAAGCTGTGCAGAACCCCACATGAATTCATACAGGTCCATGTTCCTCTTGTCTCTTCCATCCTTGTACTCAAACTCGAAATCGAACTTGCAAGGCTTTCCCTCAGGAGTAATCCCGAAGTTATGGGGATAGGTATTGCAGTCCTCCTCCCCGGCTTCATGCACTTCCCTCAGGAAGCCTGCGCTCTTCTTGACTGCCTTGAGCTTGCATCCGGGCCCCAGGCTTTTGTCCGTGAGAATATCCCTGAGGTTGGTGTGCGCCAGATAATCCGTGGAAACCAGCCTCCTTGATCCATCACTTCCCAGGTAGGCAGGCACAAGGAGACCCTTCTCATAATATGACTGCAGCTTCCCGACCTCCCTTTCGAACCTTTCCTGAGGATTTGAATTCCTTGTCACATAGGTTGCGCTAAGCAGGCCAGGCATGACCGAGCGGCTAAACTTCTTGATAACCACGTCTCCCTCCCTCCAGACAGTGCTCGTGAAGGAATGGGGCATATTGCGGGGCATGGCTATCATTAGGGTATAAAGGTTATAAGGGCTTGTTTTGGGCTTTTCCAGCAAACCGCAAATTTATAGAAAGCCATACAATAACTATATAGGTGGACTGATTTGGCTCTGTTTAAACGAAGAGCAGAAACGGGAAAATATCAAAAATGGTTCAATTTATCAAGAGATGAGAGAGACCTGGACAAAAAGGCGTTCCAAGCTGCTCTGGATGCTTACAAGAAGGTTAAAGGTATCGGAAATTGGAAAGACCTTGACCTTGAAGATAAGCAGAAAATTGTATCAGAAATTCTTGATTGCTTGACTTACATGGAAGAAAGATTAGCTTCGGGTGATGTGCTTGCACGTGAAATTAATAAAGATGTGGCTGGTGTGGGATGCACCGTGGATCAGGCATTTAAAACAGCGGCTATGTTGGTTAGAAGACAGGATATAAAAAATTACGGAAGCGATAGGAGAAGAGGATTCAGAACAGTAACATACAAACAACCAACAAAAAATACTGGAGGCGGTGGGGGAGGAGGCGGGGGACGTCGAAGAGGTGGAAATGCGTTTGCCCTGGCTTCGGCAAATGCATCAGCAAGCGCAAGCGCCATAGCTGCTGGAGGAGCCGGAGGCGCTGGGGGAAATGCTTATGTTAGTGTAACTGGAGGAAGCGGCTATGGTGAGATTCATGGCTATATCTGGCACAGCCCGGCAACAACCGATTGGAAAACCAGGAGAAGGGTTGGGGTTCATGGAGCATTTGTATATCTCATAGGGACTGACGTTGAATCATCATTCCATGCTATAACAGACAGAGACGGATTTTACAGAATAAGGAAAATCGTTCCCGGACATTATACGATGAGAGCAGAACGCCGCAACCCGCTCCCGCCTTTTGCTCCTTATGGGTATATTCCAAATGAAACAAAAGATCCCATAAGAGTAAGGGAAGATAAAGATCAAGAATGGAACCTTGAACTGGAAGCAATTTGGCGGGAAAGAGAACCCCCCAAGAAACCCAAACCCGGCTACCATATAATCTCTCCCAAAGAGAGCAGGAAGATAGGTCCTTTCAGGTTCCCATTTTATAAAAGGCCTCATGAAGGCAAAGAGCAATGCCCAGGATGCGGTAAACGCACTCTTGTGGAGGAGGTTGATGAGAAAACAGGCAAGGTATACTTCAGGTGCGCCAACAAAGACTGCCCAGTTTTTCTGAATGATGAGAAACTGACACCTGACCAGATAGGAATAGGGGGCAGAAAGATTCCTATCACAGGCCTTAATGCTAGGGAAAGGGCGAACAAGAGGCTTGTTTGGGAAGACAGGATGAGCAAGCTTAGGAAAAAATATAGAAATGATGAGCTGACTGAAGCCGAGTTTGAAACAGAAAAGCAGAAAATTGAAAATGAGGTTTGGGGTGGAGACTCAAGAGTAAGCAAAGGTTGGGTAACACGTGTGGGAGGTCCCCTTGCCCAGATTTCCAGGAAAGCCAGCCCTGAAGTCACCAAAGGAGTTTTTGCTGCTGCAATCATTGGGATTGGCGCTGTCATCTCCTCCATGTTCGGGAACTGGTGGTTCTTCGCAGGGTTCCTTTCGATTGGATTGTATGTCCTCACACCTTCTCCGGAAAGCGGGCAATTCCAGGAAGGCCCCATGGGCTGGGGCCATATACTTCCATGGGCGCAGGGAGGTACGCATGCTGGATTTGCATGGATAAAGAGCATAACCAAGGTCACTGCTATAATCACATTTGCTTATGGATTCAGCACTATGGGAGACATATTCAACACTTTCTTTGTGGCTATATGTCTGATTGGATACTTCATGCTCAAGCGCGAGTACGACCCAAAAAGGCCAGGGGATTTCATAGAATCCCTGCTGAGGTTCGGAATCCTGGGGTGCTACTTCATACCCTTTTACGTATTCGCCAGCATATTCAATTCCTACGTGCTTGCTGCTATATCTCTGGCGTTCTTCGCCATACCACCTATGCCAAAGAGTAGCGGTGACCAGGCGCTTACAGAGGTGCTTGCTCGCGGGCTTTCCGGTCAGACAGCATATTACGAGATGTTCGATAAGATTCTTTTCCTAGGGCTTATGGGTTTCGCACTTCTAGGTTCAGGCTCTCTGGGAATGGATTTGGGGATTATTAGCATTCCCAGCCTTGGTTGGCAATTGACTGGAACCCTAAAGGCCACCTTCATATACTTCTGGATCATCTCCCTTATTGGCGGCTTCTTTTCTCCGGCAAGGGAAAGGCCGCTTACAGGAATCCTTTTCCTAGGAGGCGCCACAATAATTTATGCAGTTGGTCCAGGATCCCAAGACGTGGGCTCGGCACTGCTTGGGCAGTGGTGGCCGAGCGTGAATCAGGCCGTGACATCGATTTCCGAGCCCATAAGCAAGATGTTCGGCACTTTAGGAAAGACCTTCGGGGACGCCTTCCTGCTGCTCACAAATCCTGTGGGATATGCCACACAGCTGATGAATGGTAGCTACGCCAATAACCCTGTTGGGGAGACAGGTGCATATGGAGTGGAATTGAGTGGGTTTGATGTGAGCCCTGTATTTATCGCCCAACCTTTCATGATAACCGCAAACATAAAGAACAGCGGAGCTTATGATGCAAAGGATGTATCTATATCCTTCACTTCTGGTGCAAAAGCACCTGAATCGCGCACAAGCACTCCTTTAGGCACTGTTGCTACACCTGCTCTGAGCAAGACGGGGGATAAACCGATAAAAATCTCACAGATAGGTATAAGTTCATGTGAAAACACAGAAAACAAGGATTATATCTGTATTCATAACTATACAAAGGATCAACCTGGTTCCATATTCACCCGCCAGAACATCTGGCAAACAGTATTCTCAAGCTCAGGCATTTCATGCGCAAATTCGGCAGGGTATGAGCTCAGGAAGAAGTACATGCCCATAAACATCACACTCCAATACAAATACCAGTCCGATTCCAAAGTGATGGTGGAATTCATAAGCCAGGCCGAATGGGACAGGCTGGCTAAGCTTGACCAGCTCAATTCAAAGCTGCAGTTAGTGCAGTCCCAGTACAGTAGCGCTCCTGTGAAATTCCCGATAGGCACACCTGGCTTGAAGAACCCAATACTGGAGACCCAGGACTTCCACGTGGCCCTGAACATAATGAGCGATCAGGTGGGAGGCAAGATAACAAACATAGAAAGCATTGTCTTAAGATTCCCTACAGACTTTGATCTGGCAGATGATGCGTGTTATCCAAAGAGTAGTGATAAAAGATTTGACCTAAGCAGAACAGCAGGTACTGCTACTTGGACAAACCTTAAAGAAGGAGACCAAATTTTCTATTGCCATTTCAACGCTCTTAAGACGACTAACGGTCAAAGCAAACTTGGAAGCAGCCCAACTAAAACGTATGTGATTACTGCCCATGCAAACTATACATATTCTATTTCCAAGCAGAAGGACGTGAAGGTGGAGTTTGGCAGCTGGTGTTGTAAGCAGGAGCCACAAAAGGATACATGTGCATCAGGAACTATTTGCTGCCCTGAAGATTTTTCAGGGAAGGGAATATGCATACCGCAAACTCAGAAATGCCAATATTTAGAAAGTGGCGGTGCTATAGAAACCATTCCTTTCGAAGACTATCGAACTGGGGGTGCTGGAGCAAGTGGTACTACATAATCTCTTAAATCCCCCTTTTCCTAATAATACTCATGTCCCTAAAGGAGATAGTTTGGCCCACCAAGCTCAAGGTTCTGGTGACTTTCCTGATCCCCATAGCCTACTTCACGCTTATCATAGCTGTGAACTCAAACTTCAGGCAGGCTTTCCTGTCTGCTGATGCCATAACGCAGACTACCGGGATATTGGCTTTCATTTCGCTGGGTGCTGTAATATACTACCCACTTGCATGCGGGGCGGTTTACCTGTATCAAAGATTATCTGGAGAGGAGAAAACTGAAGTGGCTGAAGGGAAAAAGCCCGCCAAGCGTAAAGCCGCCACGCAGGATGTAGGAAGTCGTCAGGGACGACTTCATTCAAAGAATCGAGACCTTCTATATGCCATAATTCTGATAGCGGTCTTCAACCCCCTAACTTATTCGGGGATATTCGCTACCTATAACTATGTAAACCTTAATGTCTTTAACCATCCCTGCGGGGTGGAGGTTATGGGATATAGAGAGATATCACCTGCCAGGGATTCCTACATGGTCACAGGGGAGATAATCACCATGGCTGACGGCCAGAGGATTGACACGACTGATTCGCTTCTAAGCGCCCTGGCGGCAAAATCGCCCAATGACACAATGATAGTCCAGACCAATGTGAGGACATACAGCATAAAGCTTGCTGAGGATGCCGGGACAGGCAAGGCCATACTTGGGATAATCACTCAGACCGTTTACTGCCCCACAGGAAAGGAGTCCAGCCAGCAGGCCTCAGCCCCGAAGGCAGCAATAGACGCCTGCATGAGCTCCTGCATCCATACAAGGGATGCAGGGGATAAAATGGAGAGCGGGCCATGCCTGCTTGACCCGATACCAGTGGAGCCGGACTGGGTATGTGATATAGCTCATAGCCCGAGGATGGCAGCAGATAACCTTCCCGAGAACCAGTGCTCCTTCTATCGCTCAGGGAATTCCACGCACTTCATAGAGCTGGATAACCAGTGCAATCTGATCAGGGCTGCATAAGCCACTGACGCTTTAGGAATTAGTTATATTCGCTATAAGCGATCTTCTTGATGTGCGGGCATTCCTCAGATATAGCCTCAGGAAGGTGCAAAACGCCAACCAGGTCGCCTGATGTTTTTCTTAGGACATAGACCATATACTCAGAAGTCTTCTCCGCCAGTTCCTTCATTCTCACCAAATCAACTTGCATACCATCATTCACAGGTATTATATATGTCATCATGTAAATCGGTTTCTGGCCTGACATCTCCCTGATAGCGGGGCTTATGTAGCTTACTCCCCCATCAGCTTCATTCTGCAGTTTGGTTACATTGTTAAGAAGGTCTATAAACTCTATGTACGAAAGCCTGGTGATGTCTATTTCCATGTTTACCTCAACTCATTAATCCTAGGAAGGAGAGAGCTTGTTATCTTCCCGTAAACAGGATGGTCGGGGAGTCCGAACTTCTTTCCCGCCTGCTTGTAAATTTCAAAACTGGTTCTTTCTATTTCCGATGCGAACTCTATAGGCATGGTGAGATCGTCTCCTACCATGAGCTCTGACATCATGGACACAAGAGCATTCTGGGGATATTTTCCCGTATCAAGCTCCTGGCCTGCAAAATCCTTTATCAGAGGCTGCAAGTCTCCGTTAAGATAAGGGCCTTTCCGTAGAAATTCAAATGCTTCCCTACCTTTGGCAAACTTTATTGCAAAAGGCCTGAGATTTGGCCTGGACAATGTATTAGTAAGATAACATGTGTTATCCCCCAGCCATGCGAAATACCTTCTTTCATTTCCATCATTGAAGGAGCTTACAATCCTGAATTCGCTATCGGGGAAATGCAATACAGTGGTCGAATATTGGTCTGGAATCTCCCTGTCAAAATCCTCAACTTCTATCTCAGGCTTTCTTTCCATGTCTTTCTTTTTCCTGAAATAAAGGATTTCCGAGACATCGTGAAGCGCATCATGGTGGAATTCCGGCTTTACACAATTGTCAAGCATGCATCTGTGATGATATCCTTTCTGGGTAATAAAACCCTCCTTTTCCATGTCTTCCGTGGCCGCCTGGTATGCCGGATTCTTGATTTCAAGGTAATCCACTTGGACAGGAACTTTTATCTTTGAAGCGTGCTGAAGCATCTCCTCGCTTTGGGCGAGAGGCTTCTCCATGAAGATGGGCTTTCCGTTCTGGGAGAAGACTTTAGCGAGAGGTATGTGCGCGTCATTTTTTGGAGAAAACGTGGCAACTATTGCATAATCGCAGTTCAAGGCTTCATGGTCAATCCTGGAAGCTTCTCCTGATTCATAATCGAAATATTTGGTGAAGTCTTCATGATAGCGAAAGGTTTTGCCTCTATATCCTATTTCGCCTCTTAGGACATCTTCCCCTCCTGCTGTCATTTCCGGATTCAAGTCAACTATGTTAAATCTGTCAGGCTGGAAAACCATATTTGCGACTTTGAGCAAGCCTTTCTGCGGGAAGTATCCCGAACCCAAGACCGTTACCGTGGTCATAACCAGAAATAGCAGGAAACATTTTAAGGCTATCTGTTAGGGGTAAATCACAGATTCTTGTCGAGGAACCTATACGCATTTTCCCTGGCTTCCTGGGGGAAGTCATGACTGCCTTGGAATTCATATAGCTGGAGATTCTCTTTGTTCTTGTAGAAAGCCCTTCCCCAATTAACGCAATTTCTTACTCCCTCCAGCGGGAAATATTTGTCATTCTTCGCGGCTGAGACAAGGAAAGACCTTTCTGCTATGAGCTCAAAGAGTCTGCTCATCTCGCCGAAGGATTTCATGTTGTGAACGGTCCAGGCCCAATTGTGGATTATTTGATTTCTGTTCACGGAATCCATGGTCCCAATTCCACAGTTAGAGGCCCCCGCCTTTATCCTGGGGTCGCATGCCATGGAGAAGACCGAGACCATGCCGCCCAGGGAGTGGCCTATCACCCCAATGTCCCTGAATCCTTCATTCTGGAGGATGTCCACAGCCCTCATTGTGTCCAGGATGTGTATGCCCATGAGTTCCACACCGCTCTGGGAATAGGACTGCTTCGCGAGCCTCTCCCCTCCATATCCCCCAAATTCCTCATGGCTTATCATCCTGCTCTCGAATGGAAGGAAGTCGAAGCTCAGAACAGTGTAGCCTTTCTTCGCGAGCTCCAGGCCGTACATCTGGCCTGGGCTCTTTCCGGTTTTCAGGCCTGCCACTTCGCTCTTGCCCAGCTCGAATTCCAGATTGTGTTGGTGCAGAGCTATCACAGCCTTGCCGTTCGGCCTCCCGGGTTTCAGGATGACAGCCTTGATGGTCTCTGTTTTGAAGGAAAGCCTGGACTGGCCTCCCCTGCTTTCATAGAAAGGGTAGGGTCTGCTCGGATATTCCATAGGAATTATCTTTACCCCTTCCCTTACCTGTCCGGAAAAATTTTTAACGGAAACCGGGCTGGAAGGGAAGGCGTCCATCCCTATCAGAAGACTTGTGAGGATTTTCCTACTATCCTCAATCTTGGATTCCATATTATTACCTTCTCACCAATATCTCCACAACATCCCCGTCCTTGAGGATGTGCTCAGCGCCTATCTTTCTCTTTTCCAAATCCAGACCGCCTATGAAGTTTTCTCCTATATCTGAGTGTATCCTGAAGGCCAGCTCCTTCAGGGTCATGCCTTTTGGCACTATATGAGCATCAGGGAGGATGTTGCCGTGCTGGTCTGAGTAATGGGTTATGTTGGCCACCGGATAAACCACTATCAGATGAAGCACATCAAAAATCATGCTGTCCAGGGCCTTCTGGACACCTGTCGAGCCGTACTTGCGGAGCACGTTCTTCCGGATGAATTCCAAAGCCATCTTCTGCTTCTCGTTTAAATTTCCAGTGGGCTCGAAGTCGGATGAGCCGGGGATATACTTTATCAGGCTGTGCTTCGCAGCCTCCTTCAGGGCGAGCTCTGAATCAGCAGAGCATGGGATTACATGACTATGACTTTTGAGCGATTCGAAATTATCCTGGACCTCAGGAAGGTCAATCTTGTTCGCGGCTGTTATAATGGGCTTGGATATCTTCCTAAGGACAGAGGCGAACTCCAGGGAATCAGGCTCAGCCTCCGATTCCTTGCCTGAAGGCGACTCTTGTCGCCTTCCCTCCTTAATGGCCTTCTTTATGTGGTCCTCTGTTATTCCAAGGCCGGAGAGCTGGTCTGCCAAAAGCTTCTCTATGGGCTTCTTCTGGGTCTTGGCTATGGTCTTGGACTTGTTGAAGGCCTTGCTGGCTATGTCCCTTATCCATTCGTCTATCTCGTATTCCAGGACCTCTATGGTTTTTCTAGGGTCCCAGCCCTGCTCAGGCCTGCCTTCTGCGTTCGTGCGGCCTGAGGCATCCAGGACATGTATCAAGCCTGCGGCCTGGGTAAGGTCATTGAGGAATTGATTGCCCAACCCCTTTCCCTCATGGGCTCCTGGGACAAGCCCTGCCACGTCCAGGACCCTTATGGGAATGTAACGGATGCCGGACTCGCACCTTGAGTTCTTGGGGGAGCACTTCACGCCAAGCTTCCTGCATGGGCATTCCCTTGTGGCGTAGGCAACGCCCTGGTTGGGCTGTATGGTGGTGAATGGATAATTAGCTATCTCCACCTCAACGAGCGTTAGGGCTTTGAAGAAGGTGGATTTCCCCGAGTTCGGGCAGCCTACTATTCCCATTAGCATAGGGTATTGTTGGAGGGGGAAAATAAATAGGGATTAATCGCTACCTGGCCTTCTTCATCTGGATGTAGAATTCCGTCTGGGCCTTCATGGCAAAGGTCCTAGACAGCGCAAAGCCCACGAGAAGAACTATGCCCGAGATGAAGAACTGGGTAAGGTTGGTCTGGAATGAGTCAAGGATGGCGAAGAGTGTTGCTGTGGTGACTTCTGCGCCAGCAGTGGTCTCCATTGTGGTCCTGAACACTAGGGCAAGCATGGGGATGGAGAAAGCAACCATTATGAGCCCTGCGATTATGGCTATGGTGAGCCATGCAAGGAAGACCTTGAACGGATTGCCCCTAAAGAGTTCCAGGGAATCCTCCAGGGCCCTCACGAAGCCGCTTCCCTTGACTATTACGCTCTGCAGGATGAAGAAGAATGCCAGGCTGACTATAAGGGAGAAAATCCAGCCGGCATACGGAACCAGGGCAACAATGAACCCCGTAATCGCTGTAATCGCTGTCGCTACCAATATTGAGGGGTATCTTCGGAGAGAGATCCCCCAGCTCTTTGAGAACTCCTTTTCCTTATAGCTCTGATGTATTACAGCTCCCTGAATCCATAGGTTTGCTAGCACCCAGGCTGCGAATATAATAACTATCTGAAAGAATGCTGTGACTGCCGGGGCAAGAAGCAACGGGTTGTATTCCACTGCAGACATGCTGTAAAGGAAATATGCCATATTGGGCATGAATACTGTCAGAAGTAACGAAAAGGCTGCCATGTCAAGCAGGAAGAAAGGCACCCATCTGGTGGGGTGGATGCAGAAGGCTATCCCCTTGCTCAGGGCGTCTGCATAATCAACTTTCATGTAAAATAATTCTTTAGACTATTTATAAACCATTACCCCTTTCGGGAGAATAAAGTGGGCCCAGAGGGACATTCGCAAAGAAGGCGGATTTTCGACTGAAGGCGTCTTTTGACGCCTTCCATTCATCGTTCCTCCTTCAATCGCTTCGAACCCTCGACATCTCGGTTTCACCAGCTTGGAACGGAATTTCCGTTTGGACGTGGACAAGCCACGTTCGGTCCAAGGTAAGAGCCGAGCGCTCTACCAGGCTGAGCTATGAGCCCGCTTAATGTGATTAAGCGATAGAACACTATTCTGCTGGGTTATTTAAATTGGTTTTTCCCTCACAAGAGAGGCAAAAATAGATTTATAAACCCTTTCCCCCATCTATACTCCAATGGCGGCCAAAGCGGGGGTGTCCACCCGTTCCCATTTCGAACACGGAAGTTAAGACCTCCTACGGTCTAGCTAGTACTTCCGAAAGTTGGAAGGCGACGAAGTCGCCTTCTTTCCGGAAGAGGAGGGAAAGCTAGATAGCTGCCTTCATTCTTATCCTAGAATGTGTCTCTTGACGCCTTCATTCCAATCTTCTAGCCAATATAGCTTATGCTTTCCGTCTCGAAATGCTCGACTATCTCTATCTCCTCAGGCTGCCTCTTGGGCCTTGGGTCGATGGGAATGACAGAAGCTATGCCTCTCCTGGCTATCTGCGTGGAGGCGTGCTCTTCGCCTAGAATCTGTTTGCATATCTTATAAGAGAGCTCATGCACAAGGGCCTCATTAAGGAAGCCTAGGGAATGGAGGTATTCGTGCATGAGAATGTAGTAAATGTAGGACTTCAGGGTGCTCTTGTCCTGGTAAGCAGCAACCTTTTCCAAAAGGGACTTGTTCATCACAATGAAGTTGGATCCCAGTCCATAGTATGCCCCGATGTTCTCCGGGAGGTACTGCAAGGCCAGCATAAGGCCGTCCCTTCTCCTTTGGATCACATCATCCACGGACTTCTTGACTAGGGAGAAAATTTCCCCAAAGCCTTCGCTTTTCTCAAGCTTCTTTGAAATATCCATGATTTCACCTCTTGTCCAGAAAAATTGCAAGGCCGGCCTGAAACCAATTGCCGGCTCAACCATAACCTGGATTATTCGAAGGTGGCCAAAGCCACCTTCTTTCCAAATCTATTTGGCCTTTTCCAGGTCTTTTATCGCTTCTGACACCTTTTTCGTCTTCATCTCAAGCCATTTCTTCTTCTCTGTCAGCATCTCGATCTTCTGCTTCTTTGTGAGAGACTCCCAAGGAGTGCAGTCGCAATACCCATATCCGTGCATAATATCACCTCCGATTCTGGACAGACGGATTCATTCTCAATTGAAGGCGATTGCAATCGCCTTCCTTCTTTCGTGGGTTAAAACCGTCACTTCTCAGAATTATATCATATCGTATGTACGATATATAATATATGTGGAGGTTATATTTAAATATATCGGTCGTCCAATAT
Organism: uncultured archaeon; assembly: GCA_964353635.1. Taxonomy (GTDB): domain Archaea; phylum Aenigmatarchaeota; class Aenigmatarchaeia; order QMZP01; family QMZP01; genus JAPLVB01. The sequence goes on from CAYGVS010000011.1 coordinate 20,151, forward strand.
ATAACAGGATACTTGGATGAATGTGGAAAACCATATCTCCTTCAGTTTAGGTAAGTCATATGCATGGAAACAGGCATCACAGGTATTGTTGCGACATGAGGGGGATGCTTTCCTTCCTGATGCTATTTCTGCTCTCAAAGAGGCCTATGTGCGGGCAGGAGATTGCCCTTGAACTGGAGAAAAGGAAAGGGGAAAAGCCAAGCCCTGGGACCATTTACCCGGCCCTTAAGGCTCTCAAGGAAGCGGGCCTTATAAGCGAGAAGAAAACGGGAAAGGTCATAACCTACAGCCTCACCGAATATGGCAAGGCCGCGCTTGCAGTGGCAAGGAAGAGGTTCTGCAGGACCTTCATGGACGTTTTCTGAGATGCCAAATAAATATATAAACCAAGTAACTATCTATTGGTTAATCATGCCTTGGTAGTGTAGCGGTCTAGCATATGAGACTGTCACTCTCATGACCCGGGTTCAAACACCAACCCCTTCTTTCGAAAGGAGAGGGAAGGCGTCTATGACGCCTTCATTCCAGAAAGAGAAGGTGTAGGTCTTATCCCAAGAAAGGGATATACTGGAAATCCCGGCCAAGGCGTATGGCAAAGCCTAAGAAGCGAAAGAGGGATTACACCCCTCTTGCAAGTATGCCAACGCAGCTTGAATGCCCTAAATGCGGGAATAAGCTGAGGATTGCTGTGGTAGGGGCTGTGGGCCAGATGTATTCCTGCAAGAAATGCGGATACAGGGGCTCGGTAGGTCTTGAGCCCGGGCTTGTTAAGCTTGGTAAAAAGAAAATCTGATTCTCAGGATATCATTTCCACCAGTCAGGCTCCTCTTCGTCATCCTGCTCGTCGTCATCGTCCCCGTCATCTTCGTCTTCGTCTTGAATCATGCAAATCGCCTGCCTTCGGATTCAAAGGCTCACAATTAGAAACAGGTATGGATTGCTTATAAGCATATACTTCCCATATTGGAAGCCGGCGAAGGATATTATATAAAGGCGACTATGTATTACAATAGAAAATGGATTGAAGGCGTCAAGAGACGCCTTCTTTCCAGAATGGGGCCCATAGCTCAGCCTGGTAGAGCATCGGTCGGTGCTGGGCATACGATAGATTGACAGGCATTGAAAGAAAGAAGGCGGCAAACCGCCTTCAATCCAGAATCGTCTGTCTTTCCAGTCGCCGGGTGAGGCTTTTAATGTCCACGTTAAAAGCGTGCTTAGAACCTTGCATAAATTAGCGGATTGTGTTGTTAAGAGGTTCGATGACAGAAGAAACCCGAGTGTCGGGGGTTCGAAGACGATATCGTTGCTCGCTATCGTCGGAATTCCCCCTGGGCTCACTCATTTATAGCTGAATGCGCTATATAGACTATCCAAAAGCGCATGCGCTTATGAGCTAAGGCGGTATCGCCTTAAGAGAATTTTTTGGTGGTTGAAGTCAAGGAAATGAAAAAGCCAGAGAAGGAGAAGGCGGCGCAGAAAGAGCAGATGAAAGAAGGTGGAACTGAAGAAGGAAGGCGTCACGAGACGCCTTCAGGCAAGGGCTCCGCCTTCAGTCCACAATCGAAGGATGCTTTCGCCATCGAGAAGACCAAGAGGGCCCAGAAGGTGGAGAAGAAGCCTCTTGTGCCTGAGGTGAGCATAGGCCTTGTGGGCCATGTGGACCATGGGAAGACCAGCCTCACCGAGGCGCTCACTGGGAAATGGACTGACACTCATTCTGAGGAGGTCAAGAGGGGGATAACCATCAGGCTCGGGTATGCAGAGGCCACTTTCTATAAGTGCCCCAAGTGCAAGGGGCATGAGCAGTACTCCAGGGCACCGAAATGCCAGAGATGCTTCTCGGACTGCGAGCCTTTGCGCACAGTGTCCTTCGTGGATGCTCCTGGCCATGAGACCCTCATGGCCACAGTGCTTTCAGGCGCAGCCCTCATGGATGGGGCCATTCTTCTTGTCTCTGCTATAGAGCAGTGCCCGCAGCCGCAGACAAGGGAGCACCTCAAGGCACTGGAGATTGTTGGAATAAAGAACATAGTGATAGTCCAGAACAAGATTGACCTTGTCACAGAGGACCAGGCCATGAAGAACTATCAGCAGATTAAGGATTTCATAAAGGGCTCGATTGCGGAGAATGCCCCCATCATCCCTGTGTCTGCAAGGCAGGGCATAAACATTGACGCGCTCATAGAGGCTATAGAGAAGGCCATCCCAACGCCTGCCAGAGACCCCAAGAAACCGCTCAAGATGCTGGTGGCAAGATCCTTTGATGTAAACAAGCCCGGGACCCAGATAGACAAGCTCAGGGGTGCAGTCATCGGGGGCTCCATCATTGAAGGCGTAGTGAATGTGGGTGAAATAATCGAGCTCTGCCCGGGAATAAAGATAAAGGACAGGTTCCATCCGATCGTCACAAAGGTCATGGGCATCCAGCAGGCCATGAGGGATGTGCAGACAGCGGGGCCTGGAGGGCTGGTTGGCATATCCACTGAGATGGACCCCTACTGGACCAAATCAGACAGCATGACAGGGAACGTGGTCGGCATGCCAGGGAAGCTGCCGAAGCCTGCATACCAGCTCAACCTTAACGTCCACCTTCTTGAGAGGGTCGTGGGCTCAAGAGAGGAGCTGAAAGTGGAGCCCATAAAGATTAACGACCCACTGATGCTCACCATGGGGACAGCCAGGACAGTGGGCGTGGTCTCATCATCCAAGGGCAGCAGGATTGCGGTGGGCCTTAAGCTTCCGGTGTGCGCACTGAAGGGCGATAAGGTTGCAATAAGCAGGCAGGTTCTGGGAAGGTGGAGGCTTATAGGCTGGGGTATAATCGAGGCCTGATTGAGCCATCTCACAGCATAGATATATAACATTTTCTATTATTTATCGTCATATGAAAAAGATTACTCTGCTTTACAGTTCAAGTCCAGGACAGAATTTGAAAGGTGAAAATGTAAGAAAGGATTTTTACCTGCCTAATTACGCAGATGTTTCCTATGTAATCGGAAGATTGAAAATTTATGATGTAAACGATCTAAGGGAATTCATGGATATCGAATCTTTTGATTGTGAGTTTACCCAAGGGGTTGGTCCGTGGCTGACATCCGGACCTGTCAAGGATGGCGGGAAATATATCATTGGACGATCTAAAAAAAGCGAAGAGACCTCTTTCTTGCGCAACTTCCGGAATCCACGATTCACTCTGCTGGAAGAGAAATAGACTTAATGGATTTATTTGCAATGGTCTTATTGACTGGAATAAGTCAGAGCCCGTTCTTCTGGACGAAAGGGATGATGCCTCTTCTGTATTCTTCCATCTCCTTCCTGAACTGATAGAGGAGGCGCTCCATCTCATCCTTCCTGCATCCCATCCTTTTTAGGCCTTCCTTTATCCTGGAAGCTGAGGGATTGCTATTGGGGGGTTCCTTCCCACATACTAAGGGGCAGTCGACCCCGTTATTGTCAACGATTATCCTGCCATTCTTGTGATACCAGAACGGGAACACCCTGCATATAAGAGGCCTTGATGCATATATGCTGCAGGAGCCTTTGCTGAAGAATAAGCATGAGCCATCCTTCAGCGCCTTGAGCTGAAGGAGCTTGCCACCGAGGGCGAGGTCATAGTAATAACCATGCGGCCTCTTCAGGAATAGCTCGGTCTTCCTGTCGTTCTCGCTCAGTTCTGCAAACCTTATGAATGATGATGGCCTCTTGCCTGTGCGCCTGGATATCCTTTTTGCATCGCCGATGGTGAGGAACCTGGAATAGAAGGAGCTGCAGCAATCTTCATCGTTCTTAACGCAGTCAAGGCAGTCGTTCCTGGCCATCTTAAAAGATGCAAGAACTTGCTTATAAGCATTTAAAGAACTCATGCCAATGATTTTTTCAACAGTGAACCGGATGGATAGGATATTTCTTGTGCATGGGTGGGGAGGGAAGCCTGAAGGTGGATGGTTCCCCTGGCTCAAAGAGGAGCTGGAGCATAAGGGCTTTAGCGTCTTATCTGTCAGGATGCCAGAGCCCAGCAAGCCTGAGCCCAAGGCTTGGGTGAAAGCGCTCTCAGCAGCTGTGGAAATCCCCAGAAATAATTGCTTCCTTGTGGGGCACAGCCTTGGCTGCATAACAATACTGAGATACCTGGAAACGCTTGGTGAGCACCAGGAGATTGGGGGCGCTGTGCTTGTTGCAGGCTTTTCAGAGGGCCTTGGTTTCAGGGAGATAAGCTCATTCTTCACAGAGCCGCTTCACTGGAAGAAGGTCAGGTCACACTGCAAGAGTTTTACTGCAATCCATTCTGATGATGATCCTTACGTGACTCCCAAGTACGGCGAGGTCTTCAGGCAGCAGCTGGGAGCCAAAGTGATAATGGCAAGAGGCATGGGGCACTTCGAACAGAAGGAGAACCCTCTTATCCTGCAGGCTGTACTGGATGCTGCCAAGTGACGGAAGGACCTGCCAACAAGGCATTTAAAGCTTTATGCCAATCATTTGAGATGCAAGAAATCAAGATTTTCCCGGAATACTGCAGCCTGCCTAAGGGATACCAGGTAGAGGCGCAAAAAGTTTTCGTCAGAGAGAGGGATGACCTTCACTTTTGCGGCGGATGCACCTTGGAATGTTTAGGCAATCCTTCTTTCAAAGATCCAAATGAGCATGCTCAAAACTGGGATATATATTTGAAAAGGGTTAGCGAAACCCTGAGCCAGGGGCGCTAGATAAGCGATGCACCTTCTTAAAAAGCATTAAATATCTTCACAATTATATCATATTATGGATTGGTCTGGCTTTGAAAGAGGCGTGTTCCTGGTGAATGTTCTGGGTATAGTTATCAATCCAAAGACCCGGCATATTCTAATCGGCAGAAGGGAGGATGACCCATATCTGCCGCAGCTTACTTGGGGTTTCCCTGGAGGAAGGCCTGCCTATGGGGAGGACTTGGAGCATTACCTGAGGCATGAGATCAAAATCAAAACCGGACTTGAAGTGGAAGTCAAACGGATCGTTTTCGCCAAGACCTATCCTGAGAACAGGGAGCTCCTTTCGATATATTATTATTGCGAGGTCATTGGCGGTGCAGAAAAGGCTGGAGAGAAATTCAAGGAGTTAAGATGGATTAAGCCCGCGGACGCCAATAAATACTTCACGACTTCACTGCACCCGAAGCTCTTGGATTACCTGAAAGGGCTGGTATAGCTAGCCCTTCCTTTCCAGGGTCCATTCAAGCACAGAGCGCACGAAATCCTCGTAATTGCGGCCCGTGCATGAGAATGAGCGCATGAAGCCTTCTCCCGGAGAGATATCCGGGTTCGCATTGACCTCTATCACATAGGGCTTGTTCTTTGAGTCAAGCCGCATGTCCACCCTTGCGTAATCCCTGCAGCCCACTGTCTTTATGCAATCATGCGCTATGGACCTTACCTTCTCCGCCACTTCCTCAGGCAGCTGCGAAGGGCACACTCCAACGGTCTTCTTGTACTCCTCGCTGTCCTGTATCCATTTGGCTGTGTAGCTTGTCACCTTCGGGATGCCCTGGGGATAGTCCAGGAAGACTATCTCGGAGATGGGGAGGACCTCTGTCGAGCCGTTGTTAATGAATACAGCCACATTCAGCTCCCTCCCGTCTATGTACTCCTCCACTATGGCAGGCTGCCTGTAATTCTCTATCACATGGGAGACCTTTTTCCTGAGCTGCTGGGTGGTGCTAACCACAGAGTCTTTTTCAATGCCCACGCTGCCATCCTCGAAGTTCGGCTTGACTATCAGCGGGAATCTCAGGCCCTCGGCGGAGGCCTCCTTGGCTGAGGAGAATATCCTGAATCTTGGGGTGGGTATGCCCCTGCTTTCCAGGGCCTGCTTGGTCCTGGTCTTGTCAGTGGTGAGGTCTATCGCATTTCCTGAGGAGCCTGTATAGGGTATATTCATCTCCTCCAGGATGCGTGTAGTGATAGTCTGCAGCTTGGCGTCTCCGCAGAAGGTCTCGCAAAGGTTGAAAACTGCATGAAGCCTGGCTTTCCTCATGTCAGCCCTGAGCCTGGAGACCACTCTCTTATGACTCTGCTCCTTCAGCCCTCTTCCTATCGGGATGAGCATGACCTTGTGGCCCAGGTTTTCCAGGGCTTGCCTGACTGCATTCACCTCGTCCATGACTCCTGCATCAGATATGGAATCGTACTTGCTCTTGCAGGAAACCTCCCCGCTGTCGTACACTATGCCAACCCTCAAGCTGGGAGTCCTGCCAATAAGCGTCATATTCTTATTCATTTTCTACCTTTCTTTGGCTTTGCGTTCAAGCCATTCCTCTTCATGCCTTCCTCGAGGACCCTTGCGATTATCTGATTGTATGTCATTCCAGCAGCATAGGCTGATTTGGGGAACCTTGAATTCTCCTCAGGGTCAGGTATGAGCCCGGGCAGGGCATTTACCTCGAGTATGTTCGGAACGCCTTTGCTATCAAGCCTCACATCCATCCTGCAGAAGTCCCTGCAGCCCAATGCTTTGTAAGCTTCCGTGCAGACTTTTCTTATCTCGCTCTCAAGCTTCCTGGAAATCCTTGCCGGGCACTTCACCATATCCTTGATGTGCATGCCACTCTTCGGGTCATCATATATCCATTTCATCTCGTACGAGTCGAACTTGTTTATCTCTCCAGGGACCTTATCGAAGCAGACCTCCACTATCGGAAGCACCTCTGGGTTGCCATTCCCTATTATGGCTACCGTGAACTCCCTTCCGTCCAGGAACTCCTCTGCAATCACAGGCTGCCTGTAATCCCTTGTCATTTTGGCGAGCTTCTTTCTGAGCTCCTTTTGGTTCCTGACAAGGCAGTCGTTGGTGATTCCTTTGCTTGAGCCTTCGCTCAGAGGCTTGACTATAAGGGGGAAGCCCATCCCTTTCTTCAAGGGCTCTGCCGGATTCTTGAAGACCTGGAACTTGGGCGTTGGTATGCCGTGATAGCTGAGTATCTCCTTTGTCCTTGATTTGTCCAGCGTGATGGCAAGGGTCAGGGGACCTGAGCCTGTGTAAGGCAAGCCGAGCAGTTCGCAGAAAAGCGGGATCTGGGATTCCCTGGATTCGCCCCTCAGGCCTTCAGCGATGTTGAAGACCATGTCCGGCTTTGAGCTGCGGAGCTTTGGGAACGCATCATCGTCAGCTTCTATCATGATGACTGAGTGCCCATGGGACTCAATGGCTTTCCTTATTGCCTCCAGTGTCTCCGGAGCATCGAATTCAGCCTGCTCATCCGGGAGGCCAGAATCAGTTTCTTTTTTTTGGTTGAATGTAAACGCAACTTTCATGCTCTTAAGAATTCCTTATCCATGCTGATAAATTATTTCGTTGAGCTAGTTTATATTCTTTTTAAGTATTGTGCAGCAATGCGGTTTTCCAATATTTTACATTCGTAAAATAAGTCACTTGTCGGATTGGGAATGCTCCTCCCTCCAGTAGTTTGGAGCCTCCGCGGTAATGGTGATGTCATGCGGGTGTGATTCCCTGAGGCCTGCCTTGGTTATCCTCACGAACCGGGAATTCTTCCTCAGCTCGTCAATGCTTCTGCAGCCGCAGTAGCCCATCGCGGAGCGCAGGCCTCCGACAAGCTGGAGAAGCGTCTCGGATACAGTGCCTCTGTAAGGCACAATGCCCTCTATGCCTTCGGGGACGAATTTCCCGCTGTCATTTTTCCCGTACCTGTCAGAGCCTTCCTGCATCGCGCTGAGCGAACCCATGCCCCGGTAGCTCTTGTACTTCCTTCCACCTACGAATACGCTCCTTCCAGGCGACTCCTCTGTGCCTGCAAAAAGCGAGCCTATCATGACAATGGAAGCTCCTGCTGCGATCGCCTTGGCGATGTCGCCTGAATACTTAATCCCTCCGTCAGCGATTGCCGGAACGCCCTGCCCGTCAGCGGCTGAGACGCAGTCCTGGATCGCTGTTATTTGAGGGACACCAGCGCCTGCGACTATCCTTGTCGTGCATATCGAGCCAGGGCCTATACCAACCTTTATCGCGTCAGCGCCTGCGGAGATGAGCTCCTTTGCGGCCTCTGCGGTCGCGATGTTGCCAGCAATGAGCTCTGCGTCATACTCCTTCTTTATCTGCCTTATTGTTCTTATGACGTTCTCTGAGTGGCCGTGGGCTGTGTCAATGGCAAGGATGTCAGCGCCTGCGTCCAGGAGCATATCCGCCCTTTTGAAATCAAATGGGCCTATCGCAGCACCCACCATGAGCCTGCCTTCGCTGTCCTTTGAGGAATCTGGGAACTTCCTGCTTTTGATTATGTCCTTGACTGTGATCATGCCTTTGAGTATGCCCGAGCTATCCACAAGGAGGAGCTTCTCTATCTTATGCCTGTCCAGGATGCTAATGGCCTCCTCAACGCTCGTGTTCTCTCCTGCTGTGACAAGCTCCTTCGTCATCACGTCCTGAACAGGCTGGCTCAGGTTGGTCTTGAACATGAGGTCCCTGTGAGTGATTATCCCCACAAGCCTCTCCCCATCAACGACAGGAAGTCCTGAGACGCTGTTCCTCTCCATTATGCTCTGCACCTTGGATATGGTGTCTCCGGGAGAGATGGTTATGGGATTCTCAATTATCCAGCTCTCGGATTTCTTGACAGCCCTTACTTCCTCCGCCTGCCTTTCAGGAGAGCTGTTCCTGTGGATGATTCCCATTCCACCGGACCTTGCCATGGCAATGGCCAGGCCGCTCTCTGTAACCGTGTCCATTGCAGCGCTGATTATGGGTATCTTCAGGCTTATGCTGCGGGACAGCCTGCTGGACACGTCAACATCCTTGGGAAGGGTGCCTGATCTGGATGGCACAAGAAGGACATCGTCAAAAGTAAGCGCAACTTTCCTGGATATACGTCCGGCGTTGCCTGACATATAATATATATCAACCTAAGGCTTATATTTTTGCGCTTGACTTTTTGCTTCCTTTTTCTCCCCTGATTTATGCCTGTTCTTTATGCATCCCATATCTTTCTGTCATTGCCATGTACGCCCTGTCATGCAGGTCGAATGGCCTCCCGCCTTCCTCCTGGATTATTTGCTTTTTCTCCTGCCTAATTAGGCATTTGTATATGCTGTTGTCTGACATGTATTTTTCCATCCCAGGAACCGCCCTGAATGTTTTTCTGCTCATTCTTACCAATCCTTCCCCTAGGCGAAAGCGCCTTTTGGCGCCACGCTCCCATTGCTAAAGCTGTGGCTCACTCCAGGAATTTTTCGAAGCAGATTGCCAAGCCCAATTCCGGATTAGCGCTCAGAAAGGTTCAGAAGGGACTTGTTTCCAAGAAGTGAGAGGGAAAGCCAATGCTAATATTTTCGATACCAAAACCAGCCAACAATCCTGGTAAGGCTTTCCATAAAAATAATTGTGGGGGAAATATTTAAGCCTTTGGGAATTCGCCCAGCGTCCTCTGCTTCCTCTGAGAAAAACCCGAGACCCTTATGCCCACTCTCCTGAGCTTTGACTCATGATTGCCAGAAAGGAATTTCTCTAGCAGCTCACCGGCTATATCCAGGTTCTTCTTGAGGCTGGATGACTCTATGGTGGTGCGGCTCCTTGTCTGCATCTGCAGCCGGGTGTCTATCAGGATTATCGAGATGGTTTTATAGTGCAGGCCGGCCTCTTTAAGATCCTTTTCCACATCCTCTGAGAGTTCCTCTATCTTCTCCATAATCTCTTTGGGGTCATCAGAGTCCTTCTTGAGCGTGGCCATCCTTGATATCTGCTGCGCCTCCTTTTCCTCCACAGCTGAGTCATCGATTCCTAAGCTTGTGTCTTGAAGGTCCTTTGCCTTCCTGCTCCCCAAAGCCTTCTCAAGCTCCTTAAAGTCATGCTCAGAGAGCTCCTTTGTTGTCTTTATGCCAAGGGCTTCCAGCCCTGCCAGTGTCTTGGGGCCAATCCCGAACAGCTTGGAGAGCGGGATGTTCTCAAAGAAGCCCCTCACTTCGGAATCCTTGACAACGGTAAGGCCGTCAGGCTTCTGCGCCTTTGAGGCCATCTTGGCCACGAGCTTGTTGGAGCCGATACCTATGGAGCATGTAAGCCTTTCCTTTTCCAGGACCTCCTTCTTTATGGACTCGGCCGTCTTCCTTGCCTTGACCCAATCGCCTTTTGCTTTCCTTGAAACATCCAGGTAAGCCTCATCCACGCTCACCTGCTCAAAAGAGTCAGCCTCCTTCCTGAGTATTTGCATGACTCTGGAGGAGACCTCCCAGTAGTATTCCCTGTCGGATGGGAGGAAGGCCACATCCTTGCCTTTAGCAAGGCTCTTAGCTGCCCTTATTGGCATGCCTGAGCGAATGCCAAGCTCCCTGGCTTTGTAGTTCGACGCGCTCACAGCTCCGCTGTCCTTTGTCCGGCCAGAGAACATGCAGGTCACGATGGCTTTGCCTTTGAGGTCAGGATTGCGGAGTTCTTCCACCGAGGCATAGAACGAGTCCATATCCACATGGAGGATTATGCGGGCCATGAGGAATAATTGAATCGATTAAATAAATTCTGGAGCAGCTACTTCCCAAAGAACTTTTCCGGGTTTATTCCAGTAAGGTATCGCAGTCCCAGGAGAGGCTCTACCACGTCTATTGCCAGGATGCAGTCTCCGATATGAAAATCAAAGGCCTCCGCTATCCTTCTGTCCATTCCGGCTGTGAATTTCTTGCTTACCCTTTTGCCACCCAAAGTGCAATATTCAGAGCCCGCTGAATCACAATTACCGCACAGCGGGTCGTTTGAATCAATTATCCGTATAGAATTCATCTTGTCCGAAAAAATCTTCGAGAAATATCCCATATTCACGGGATTATCATTCTTGTCCCTGAGGTACAATTTTAAATTGCGTAGGTGATGCCCCCTTAAGTCATATTGCGCCATAAGATGGTGTTAAAAGGAGGCTATTTATCCTTTGTTCTCCCCCATTTCACTGCAGGCCCTTTCCTGGTCTTGAAAACCAGGCAGGCCTCCGGAATCTTCGTTTGCAGGCTCCGCAAACACGTAAGCTCTTTCAGTGATTTGGAATTTGTTTTTGCCTCTAGAGAAAATAAAATAGCCCCGCGCGGATTTTCGTTTTCATTCACGGCTAGCCGTTTTATCGGATAACTGTGAACACCCTTCTTTTGGGTGAGCCTTAGCCTTTTCTTTGGAAGAAAAGGCTCAGGGTTCGAACCGCGGTCGCAAGCTCTCTCCGAACCCTTATTTATTCCCACAACATGGTTGTGGGTAAAGGTTTTTGGGATCTCAGACCTTTTTTGAAAAAAGGTCTGACACCAGAGGCTCGCATGCTTGACCACTACACCACGGGGCTGTCCAGACTTGAATTTATTAATATCTTCTAATTTAAAGGTTTTTTTACAATAATATAAATATGATTGGTTTCGGGTCTGGTAATATTAACAGGAATCTGCTATTATGCTCGTCGATAGCATTTCTATTAATCATATCTACTTGTCAGGCCTCCTCAGTAACCCGCTCCATCTCGAAGACCTCAGTCAGCCCGGGAGAGGTGATATCGGTTAGCCTGACGGTATCCATCGCACCAACAAGTGACACATATTATGCCGTTGAGGATACGTATCCTTTTAACTGGACCATCACTAA
>CAYGVS010000012.1:0-12493 GCA_964353635.1 uncultured archaeon
TGCATCGAAGATGTATCCCCTGTAATTATTCACATCACTCTCCGATCTTATCCAGAATTCTATTGTCCCCTGGTTCCTGTCGAAGTTGCCTGAGGTCTGATATCTGAGGATCCCGGTCTCGTTTATCCAGATGCCTTGGGAAAATTTTCCGTCCTGAAAATCCAGTGACTCGTTTGCCAGAGGCGAACCGTTTCCCGAGGCCTGGCATTCCAGGTTGCCGTTAAAGTTGCAGAGGAAGTTCGTGTTATAGTCGAAGTAAACTTCCCCGTAGCGCTCTGTCTGATTTGCCGAGAATGACCCATTCAGATTGTGGAACAGGGTAAGGTTGAGCATCTGGCCGTCATCCGTGGCGTTACACGTGAATGTTATATCATTTGAAGAGTTGAACACCTCATTGGGTAATGGAGAGACTAGGACTACGTCCGGGGGCACGGCCTTTGCCAATGTGGGAAAAAGCAAAAACAGAAAAACGAGGCTACATGCGATTTTTCTTGGAAATATATGCATCTTTTCTCCTCAGGGTTTGTCTATCCCGCCGAAGACCTCCTGCTCAGGATAGACCTCTATCCCCCGTCCTGTTATCTGCATGGCCACTATCTTCTTCTTGTGCTTGGCTCCCCTCATCTTGAGGACCTCTATGGCCGACTCCCTGATGTCGCCCTTTCTAATGTTATACAGGACTATCACTCCGTCAGCCAGGAACTCCTCCATGCCGGATGGGCTGAATACTGTGGGAATCTGCTTCGTTTCTGTTATCATGAACGAGGTGGTACCCATCTCCTCGAAGAATCTGAACAGCTGCTCTATGTAGCTCCTGTAATTTTCCATCCCGTCAAAGGCCGAGGCTATGGAGCTCAGGGAGTCCACGACCACTTTGTCCGGCCTGAATCCTTCAGGGAGTATAAGCGGCTTTATATCTATGAGCAGCTCGCCCTTCTTCTTGGCAAGCAGAGCGTCTATGGACCTGGCTATGTCAAAGATGCTGAACCGCTTTATGAGAAGCTTGCCCTTCTTTTCCAGCTCATCGGGGCCCCATCCGAACTCCCTCATGTGCTTCCTCAGCCTCTCTTCGGACTCCTCAAAGCTCATGTATAGGCATTTTTCTCCCATCTTCGCGGCCTCGGAAAGTATCTGCAGGCACATTATTGTTTTGCCAGAGCCTGCTCCTCCGGCCACAAGGACGGAGTTCCCTTTCGGTATGCCCTTCTCGAAAAGCCCGTCAAACCCCTTTATCCCGGTCTTTATGTACTGCTTGCCATCTTCCAGGGCCTGAGGTTTCTTAATCTCGGTCTCCACGGCCTTCTTTATCTTATCAACATCAAAAAAACCGCTTCTGGAAGAAGGCTTTTGCCTGTGTACATCTTTCTTAAAAGCCTTTTTCTGTTTCATGTGGGGATTGCTCTTTCTTGTTTTTGGTGCCTTCGCGATTAATACCACCTATATATTATTGTTTTTATGATATAAAAGTTAACTTTTGTTAAAGGCTGGATATATGGAGGTTTAAACACAAGGCCGAATTCATGAAACGTCCGACATGTTTATGTACTTTAATAGCAAAATAAACAACTGGTAGTATCAGGCTCATCATAAAATATCCGGCATACCCGCTTTGTGTAAATAGGGCATTCTGTGCATGAAGTCGACCAAAATCAACCTTTTATGCACAAAGCCTGGCATACCGAAAAGTTTAAATAATTCAGAAGGACATATAAACCATGGCTGATGTGAACTTCATAGACGTAAAAAAGGACGGTATATCCCTCAACCTTAACATCTCGAGGGAGGAGTACGAGTTCCTGAAGCAGTCCACTTCTGACCTGATGATCGTGCCGATAAGCTCCAAGTTCATGAACCACCTTCTTACCACAGGAAAGCTCGGCAACAGCAGCAGACTGATGCTCCCAAAAAAAATCCTGGACGGGCTGGATGTAAAGAAGATGGACAAAAAGGTTTCCGGAAGGATATTCCGGCTGAACGGTTCTGTCTACCTTCTCACAAGGCTTCATGGAAGGAAGAACGGCATACCGGTATTTGGAGGAGAGAGCGATGGATAGGGTTACGACAGGCCTTCAGAGGCTTGACAAGCTGCTTGGCGGAGGCTTCCCGGACAAGACAATAGTCCTGCTTTCGGGAGGCCCGGGAACCGGAAAGACGCTTTTTGCGATGAACTTCCTTCTCGAGGGCGCCAGAAAAGGCGAAAGGTGCTGCTATGTTAGCCTCAGCGAGACAAAAGAAGAGATAGTCAGGGCGTGTAAGGGAATCGAGAGAATGAAGGATGTGGAGAAGCTCTTGGGCAAGAACCTTGCCATAGAGTACATAGGCCTGAGCGACAGCGATGTCAACCTTAAGATGTTCGTATCTCTGATAAGGGAATACCCCAAGATAGACAGGATCGTGATAGACAATGCGAACAAGATGCTCATGTTCGCCGAAACGGCAAGGATCTACAGGATAAACTTCTCCCAGATCCTTGAATCCCTCAGAAGCGCGGGATGCGGCCTGGTCATCTGCGAGGCTGATGAGGAGAGGATAGACAGCGGCAACGGGGAGGCGTACGAGTGTGACGGCGTAATCAGCCTGTCATTCCTCGACCTCGAGGAGAAGCCCATGAGGGCTCTGTCCATACACAAGATGAGATACTCGTCTTTCGAGGCAAAGGTGCCGCACGAATTCGTGATAAATAACACAAGTCTCAAGCTTGAGGAAACAAAAGTGATTTAACTAAGATTGCTTCGATTCGAGCTTCCTGTTGATGCTCTTGAGCTCGTTTTCTATAGTCTCTAGCCTCTTGAGTATCCTCTTCACAAGAATGGAGTTGCTTGACATGTATCCCATATAATCATGAAGGATAATCTTAAATCCTTATTATGCAAAATGGCGAGATTTAAATATGGAGTTCTCTGAGTTCCTGAGAAAGGGTATGATAGAATCTTTTTATGGGGGAATCATCACCAGATACCACATAAAGAGGAGGAGAAGGGTGACGCTTTTTTTCGGCGACATATTCATAAATTACGTGAAGGAATGCGAGAAGTCAGGCTTCAGGGATGAAATGCTCTCCGCGGGGCGGGAATGGATGTTCCTGTATTTTGATGTACTGGTTCCACCAGCCATGAAGAAGCTCCCCATTCCCCTTCTGAACGTGGCCATGAAGAAGGCATGGAAGAACATAGGTCTTATGGACGACTTCAGCATCGAGAAGAAAGGCGACACTGTGACCATAAGGACGAAGAACGAGGCCATAACAAGGGTGATCGGTAATAACGGTTTCTCCGTGGGCCTGTTCATGGGGATACTCAATTCGCTGTACGGGAGCGTGGATATAGTGAGAATAAGGCAGGCCAGCAGAGACAGCGTCTATGTTTTCAAGGTAGGAGGTGGGGAGGTCAAAATAGAAGGGAAGACGAAAAGCGAATATGACAACCTCAACAGGCCCCAGAAAGGAGGCGGGATGAACCTGAAATATGCCGTCAGGAAAAAAATACTCGAGCTGGAAAAAGGGAATAGAGTCATATTCAGGGGAGCGCCAGTATACCTTGTTGAGAACACAATCTTCCATATAATAGGCAACCATGGCCTGCTGCTCGAGCGGGTGCAGGAGATATCCCATGAATTTTTCAGGAGAATGGTGACATCCGAGGCGACCAAAGAAAAAAAGCTCCTCCTCCTCAAGACCCTGCTGCAAAGCATGGGATGGGGAATCGTGAAGATAGCCATCAGGGATGGGAGTATAGAGGTGGATATAACAGGCCCCCCGTATGGTGCGCAGAAGGGGAATGACAACTGGGATTTCCTCATAAGGGCGATCCTGGGCTATCTCTGGATCATTGACAAGGGATACAGGATAGAGAACAAATACGAAAGAAACAGGCATCTGAGTATTATTTATTCAAGATGACTGACCCTTATTAGTGCACCAGTAGTCCAGCCCCCCTGCATGCTCCCGCCTGGTATGGCATCCCGCCTTGCATCTTTCCGATGAGGCACAGGTCGCGCATTCTGCGGGCAGGGAAAAGCCTGAGGTGAATTCATCCAGCCTCTTTTTGTATGCCTCCTGAAAGCCTGTCCCATTAAGCTCAAAGATGTTCATCATGGGCTTTCTCTGGGTCACACAGAAGTACACGTCCCCGTTAGTTGAGATGTTAGTAAGCACTCCGGAAGATGCCACGCAGGAAACGTGGGATGTCGGGATTTTGGTTTTATGGAAGGGGAAAAGCGGCTCACCCACCTCTATATGTCTGGCTCCTGTCTCCTCTGCAAACGAGATTAGCTCTTCAAGGGTTTTCACGTAATTAGTAGGCATTATGTCCGAATTCTCAAGGCCGCATCCTTCGGAGGGCATCATGTCCCAGACCCTGCATCTGTGCGTCCCGGTTTTCCTTGCAAACTGGAATATTTTGCGTATCTCCTTTTCGTTGTGCCTTGTGACAACAGTCTGGGAAACGCATGTTATTCCGGCCTTCTTTGCGGATTCCAGCGCCATCACCGCTCCCCGGAAGGAGCCTTTCTTGCCCCGTATGTAGTCATGCTTTTTGCTTTCCAAGCTGTCTATGTTTATCTGGACCTGGGAAAGGCCGAGCTCCTTCAGCTCAATAGCCAGCTTGTCCGTGAGGAGATAGCCGTTGGTGTTCATGTGGACCACGAAGCCCATGTCCTTTGCCTTTTTGACAGCATACTTGAGGTGGGGATAAACAGTGGGTTCCCCTCCGGAAAGCGTGATCTGCATGATTCCTGCTTCAGAAAGTGTTTTGAGGAGGCAATCCAGCCTGCTCTTTGTCATGTGCTCCCTCTTTATTCCGGATTTCCGCCCCGTGTTTGCATAGCACCACACGCAATTAAAATTGCATGCGTTGGTAACCTCCACCACTGCCCAGCATAGCCTCCTTTTCTCCAGGAAGGCCCTTACTTTCTCATGCGCGTCATTCTCTTCCCAGTCAAAAGTGACAACACACATTCAATCACCGCCTACAAAAGGCTCAAACAACAGATATATGGAAAATGCGACAAATGAGGACAGCACGCAATACCTTGCCGACCTGTGCCTGCCTGTGGCAAGGAAGAGGGATGTTAAAATCCCAAACGGCGCGAATGGGAATAAGAGGTAACATTTTGAGATGAGGACGGATGCAGAGAACCCCAGGAACATGAAATGCACAAATCTTTTTGTTTCATCATTCCCTATTACGACTGGCAGCGTCTTTGCCCCTGCTGCAAGGTCTCCCGTATATCCCCTTATATCCCCCATCATGTTGGCCAGGGTGCCGAATAAGAAAGCCGTGAAAAGAACAGGGAGCGTTTCTGCTGTCATAGTTCCTTTGGCAGAAATCCCTATCATGAAGGCCAGGCCTATGGTCAGGCCTGTGTACAGGTTCTTGGCAAGGAATTTTTTCTTTACCCTGAATATGGAGTATGCGATTATCACTGGCATGCTCATGACAACAAGAAGCAGAGAAAGAAAGGGGAGAAATAGCGAGGAAAAAACGCTAACTGCGAACATGGCTATGGTTATTTTCATACCCAGACCATTCGTGACAAACACATTCAGTTTTTTGTCATTTATTATGTCTTCTTCCTTGTCCACGAGGTGGTTATAGGCATATCCTCCTGCCGATGCAAAGAAGACTGAAAGGAAAAGCGCTGCCAGAATGGGAGAAGGCTGGTTCAGGAGGAGATAGCCTGAGACAGCTGTTCCGGATATGAAAAGGCAGGTTTCCACCCTTATGAAAGACCAGAATTCCCTTGTTAAGAAAAAAAATGCTTTTTTTCCCTCTCTTGTGCTCATAGTTAGCTGAATGGATTTATTATATAAATGTTTATAAAATAATGTTTAAACATAAAGACAAATTGTATAATAATTGCATAATTAATCCTGAAAAAAAGAATCGAGCTGAGAAAAAGCTTTGGCTAAGCATGTTTGACAGATTTGAAAGAAATCTATTTCAGGGCTGATTTGACCCTTTTCACAAGGTCCTTGTTGTCAAAGGGCTTTGTCACGTAATCAGAAACCTTGAGTTTTCCGAGGGTCTCCTTCCCTACTTCCGAGAACCGTGCCACTGTCACGAATATTATCTTGATGGCCTTGTTCTTCGGGTCTGCCCTGATCCTCTCCACGGTCTCCCTGCCGCTCATGCCAGGCATCATCATGTCCATGAGAATAAGTTCCGGTTTCGCTTCCTTGAGCTTCTTCAGGCAGTCCTGGCCGCTCGGAACCGCTGTCACCTCAAAGCCTTCCTGGTCAAGAACGGCCTTGACAAGGGTCAGCACGTTCTCCTCATCATCCACTACCATTATCTTCTTTGCCATCTTAGTATATTATTGGTTTCGGGTTTAATAAATGTTCGCTTTCTGGTCAGACCTGCACATATTAATGTTTTAACATTTTTGACAAATGTTTATCTATGGTTTATATAATCCAAAAATAATAGAGATTTATGGATTTGATGGATTTGAGCGGGACGGATATGGGGATTTCAAAGAGCGTGCTGTCCTTGCAGAATAATGAAGCCCATATAGACCTGTTGGACATGCTCCGCAAATCGCATGAAAAAGGCCATGTGCCTGTTAACAAGTTCCTTCTCGTGCTCCTGAGCGAGGAGCAGTACATAAACCGGCTTTGTGACATGGTGAATTCCGTCAAGCAGGCCGGAAGCAAAATCTGCTATGTATGCGTGAGCAGGCCGTACAAGGATGTGATTGCGGAGCTGAAAAGGAGCAAGATAAACACGGATTTCTTCTTTTTCATAGACGTCCTAAGCAGCCACTACGGGAAGCCCGAGCCAAGGAAGGACTGCATATTCCTGGATTCTCCCAAGGACCTGGATGCTATTAGGAACGCCATTGAATGGGCGATAGAGAAGAACGACTGCACTGTCCTCCTTTTTGACACCCTTTCCAACCTTCTTGTATACCAAGAGAACTTCCCCATCCTGAAGTTCGCCCACAGCCTCACGCTGGAAAGGGGTGAAGACGTGATAAAGCTATTCCTGATAATGAAAGACAATCCCGTGCTGGAAAATGAGAGCAAGGAGCTTATAAGCGACCTGAGCATGTTCGCTGACAAGACCATGGATTTCGGTTAAATCGGTTTATTATACAAAAAGACAAATAACCTGCTTGGCAACTTCGGGCTCGAAAAAGCTGCTGAATATCCCCTTAATATCGTCCTTTAATGTCATTTCTTGTCTCCGGTCCCCCTTAAGGAATCCACTTACATGGCTTCTGTAACGAAATGGGGTTTCCGTCCCTAATCATTATTCTGCTTCTGGTATTTATTTGCCTCCGCTATCCTCGACCTGATGGGGAGAGTAAAGAAGAACGTGGTTCCCTTACCAACACGGCTCTCGAACCATATCTTCCCGCCAAGTGCCTCCACGAACTCCTTGCATATGGACATCCCGAGGCCGCTTCCTCCTACCTTCCTCGTGAGCGGGTTCTCCACCTGGTAAAACCTTGTGAACATCTTGTCATAGCGATTCTTTGGTATACCTATTCCCTTGTCGGCAATGGTGAACTTGAGGAAGTCCTTCTCCTTGGCTATGTCCACAGTGGTCCCACCCTTTTCCGCGTATTTTATCGAGTTGTCAACAAGGTTTATGAGCACCTGCTTGAGCCTTTCCTTGTCCGTCTGGATTGTGGGAAGGTGCTTCTCCTTCATGAATTTCAGGTAGAGCTTCTTGGACTTGACCTTTTCCTTTAGCTCCTCTTCCACTTCATTTGCAATCTTTGCGACATCCACATCTTCTATCGAGAATTTTATTATTCCCAGGTCCACCCTTGAAAGGTCCAGCACTTCTGTCACGAGCTTGGCCAGCCTCTCCACCTCATGCTCTATTATCTTCAGGTATTTGTTCCGCGACTCGGGATCCCTTATGACCTTCTCGTTCTCCAGAAGCTGGGCGAACCCATGTATGGCGGTCATTGGCGTCTTGAGCTCGTGAGCCGCTATCGATATGAAAGTGTCCTTATTCTGGTCGAGACTCTTGAGTTCGGTGAAGCTCTTCTTTAGCTTCTCCTGCGCCTTCACGAGCTCCTTGTTGGTGCTGTCCACATCCTCCATCATGTTCAGGATGGCAGTCCTGTTCCCCTCGAGTTCCTTAACCTTTTCGTTAAGCTCTGATGTCCTTTCTTGGACAGTGCTTTCAAGCTCTTCAGAATGTACCATTATCTGCTCCTGAGATTTTTTCAAATCTTTTGTCATCTGGTTGAATGTAGAAGCAAGTTGCCCTATTTCATTTTTGGATTTGATATCCGATTTCACGTTAAGATTGCCTTTGGATATTTCTTCGGCCGTTTCCGTCAGCTTTTTTATGGGATTGATTATTCTCTGGATGTAGAAAAAGCCAACGGTCCATGCAGCAACAAGGATCAACAGGCCTGCAGGCAGAATGAGGAAATAAATCGTTCTCTGCGCTGAATCCTCCACTGCTTTTTGCATATCACCAACGGCTTTTAGCAAAACCGCTTTCTCTGTGACAATGCCAAGGCTGAACCCTGTGCCCTCTAAAGGAGCATAAGCGATATAAAGTTCTTTATTGCCCACGTTTATGCTCTGAAAACCGTGGAGGCCTCTTTTCATTTCGCTTATGACAGGGCTGAATTCGTTTGTGACATTGTTAAGATTCGCTCCAAATTCCCCTGGCATTCGCGCTCTGGCTAAGATGTCTTCGTATGCCTTCTCGGGCAGCGCAATGGCGCGTCCCTCTTTGTCAATAAGGAATGAATAAGAATTCTCTATCGGGTTGTATTCTTCAATATTTTTGGTGATAATGTTCAAAGTTACATCGATGCCTAACACGCCAAGGAACCCTTTTTTAGTATAAATCGGTGCTGACGCAGTTATCATGAGCCCCTGTGCAGCAGGATCGTCATATACAGGCGTCCATGCAACTTTTTTCTCTGGATTATTTTTTGGATTGGCTACTACAAAAAAAATCTCTTCGGTAACTTTTTCATCGGGGGGCGCTATGTTCCCGAGACCTATATTGGGGTAATATCTTGCTTCACCCTCAGGGCCTGTCCACCAAATTGCAACTGCGTGGGGCTCGTTTTCAAGAAATTTTGGGGATGCATAATCCAAATACGCACTTAGCTCTACCCTTTTTTTTAAGTCATCAGTGATAGCAATATGATTTGATATGAATACTGAAGATGTATCGTTCATGCCGTTCAGGTGCTGCCCATGCTCCCCGGTAAAGATATGTTCATCGAATTTCCAGTAATTTTCCCTTGCAAATGACTCGGGATTATCGAATATGTTTGCTGTGTATGCCGCTAAACTGCCTGCATTCCTCTGCATCCTGTCAAAGATAATGTCGTTCTTGTTAGCTGCTTCTTCTGCAAGCTGCGGCAGGAATTTCTCCGCCTGGGTGCTGAGGGCAGCGGCAGTGATTTGCTGGATGTCATATCCCGCAGTTCTGACTGAATTGACGCCTATATAAGCAGTGATACTTATTGATGCTGCGGTCAGGGCCAATAAAAAAATGAGCATGTCTGTTTTAATGCTTTTTTTTATTGGCATCTAATCCCTCCTTTTTCTGCTTTCCATCTCCTTTATCCTCTTCTTCAGCTCAATCATCCTAAGCTCCCTTCCGACAGCAAGCCTGTTGAACCTCTCCAGCTCTTCTGTCCTCTTCCTGAGGTCTCCTTCCATTTTTTTGCGCTCGGTGGTGTCATGAAAAAACCCCATTAGATATACTTTTTCAGCAATTTTGATGGTTGTTGCATTAACATCAGCATAAAAAACACTGCCGTCTTTTCTCTTTATGGGCAAATCCCGAGATAATGTAAATTCTCCTTTCATCTGCCTTTCAAATTGATCCATAACATAAGGAAGGTCTTTTTGAGGATGGATATCCATGACCCCTAAACTTTTAATTTCTTCCTTGCTATAGCCAAGCATACGGCAAATTGCATTATTACCGTCGTGGAATTTCTTGCTTTCCAAATCGGCTATTAATATTCCATCCGCTGCGTTATCGGAGATGGCCCTAAATTTTTCCTCGGAACTCCTTAGCGATTCCTCAGCCTTCTTCTGCGTTGTTACGTCCCTTACGGTCGCCTGCAGGAAGGTCTTGTCCTTAAGCTTCACTCTTGTAAGCAGGACTGTTGCGGGAAAGTCTTCGCCGCTTATCCTTTTGTGCGTCCATTCAAAGAAGTTGGAACCCTCTTTCATGGCCTTCTCAATCATCTTCTTGGCCTTCACTGAGGAAGGTGTTCCATCGGATTGGCATTCCGGCGACAGCTCCCCCGGACCCTTGGAGGTGAATTCCTTCTCGTTCTTTGCGCCGAACAGCTTTACAGTTGCCGGATTTCCGGAAGTGAACGTCCAGCTCGGAGGAGCAAGCGTCATGATAGCATCCCGTGAGGATTCATAAAGTATCCTGTGCCTTTCCTCGCTTTCCCTGAGCGATTCCTCAGCCTTCTTCTGCGTTGTTACGTCCCTTACGGTCGCCTGCAGGAAGGTCTTGTCCTTAAGCTTCACTCTTGTAAGCAGGACTGTTGCGGGAAAGTCTTCGCCGCTTATCCTTTTGTGCGTCCATTCAAAGAAGTTGGAACCCTCTTTCATGGCCTTCTCAATCATCTTCTTGGCCTTCACTGAGGAAGGTGTTCCATCGGATTGGCATTCCGGCGACAGCTCCCCCGGACCCTTGGAGGTGAATTCCTTCTCGTTCTTTGCGCCGAACAGCTTTACAGTTGCCGGATTTCCGGAAGTGAACGTCCAGCTCGGAGGAGCAAGCGTCATGATAGCATCCCGTGAGGATTCATAAAGTATCCTGTGCCTTTCCTCGCTTTCTTTAAGCTCCTCTTCCACAATCTTCCTCTCTGTTATGTCCTTTAGTAATACCTGTATTCCTGTCACTTTATTGCCTGTTTTTATCATACCCATCCGGATCTCGCCCAGGCGGACGGATCCGTCTTTTCGGGTCCATTCAAACTCAGCGAGCTCGGGAATGTTCTCCCTCGCAATGGAGGAAAGCAGTTTCATGTATTTTGGCATATCGAACGCATGTAGCGTGGGGAGCTTGGAGAAATGCCTGCCTACGATATGCTCCTTGGGATAGCCGGTGAGTCTTAAAAAGGCAAGGTTGCATGAGGTGACAATCCCTTTCATGTCAACGGAGATTATCCCGTCAGGCGCGAGTTCCGTCATGCTCCTGTACTTTTCCTCGCTCTCTTTCAGTTTACTGAGTGTATCTTTCAGCTGAAAGTAAGCATCTGACAAGAGAGATTTTTCAAATTTGAGCGAACTAATTCTCTGTCGGAGCTTTTCCTCTTTTGCAGGCATTTTTTCCTCTTTTGCAGGCATTTTTACCATCGTAAATTTAGCTGTTTATTGCTTTTTTTATCCTGGCAACAAAATCGTTCCTGTCAAAAGGCTTTCTGATGTAGTCCTTGACCCCTGCATCCTTTAGCTCTTTTATTCTTTTATTTGATATCTCAAGAACAGACAGGAATACGACTTTATGATTAGGCTTAATCTTTCCTATACGGCTGAAAAGATCCCAGCCGGACATATCAGGCATCATTATGTCGAAAATCAATAGTTTGAAGCCGTCCAGGTTGATTTCCTTCAATGCGCGAACCCCTGTATTCACACTTGTAACTTCAAAGCCTTCTTTTTCCAGAATTGTCTTGACTACCTTCAATGTGTCTTCCTCATCATCGACATGAAGAATCTTCATCTTTTCTGTTTTGTTTGCCATAACTAAACCCTCCTATATTTTTTAATTAATTAATAAAAAAATTAACTTCATATTTTAATAGGTAAGCTAAATATGAATGTGCTCCCCTTACCCTCTCCCTTGCTTTCAACCCAAATCCTCCCGCCATGCGCTTCAATTATCCCCTTGGAGATTGCCAGCCCAAGTCCGGTGCCGCGATATTTTCTGCTCAAATTACTTTGGATCTGAAAAAAAGGCGTAAATAATTTACCTATGTTTTCAGGGTTAATGCCGATGCCTGTATCTTTAACTATCACCGTGATATCCTCATTTATATTCCTGACCTCAACACTGACCTTTCCATTTTCTGGAGTAAACTTAATGGCATTATCAAGCAAATTTTTTATTACTTGTGAAATCCTTAATTGGTCAGCCATTATTTGTGGCATTTCCGGGGAAGGCAACAGCGAAATAGTGATATGCTTTTCTTCAGCTAGACTCTTCAGGTCATCGACTGAGCCAGTAATTATTTTGCTTAAATCGACTTTTTCCAGAATAAGTTTAAGCTTATCGGATTTAATTTTGGTAATATCGAGAACTTCGCTGATTAATACATTAAGATTTTCTTCGTTTTTATATATCATTTCTATTGCTTCTGTTTGTTCTTTGTTAAGCTTTCCATAGTCACCTGCTAAAAGAAGTTGTGCCTGGGATTTTATTGGTACCAAAGGTGTTTTTAATTCGTGTGTAGTGATAGATAAAAATTCATCTTTTATTTTGTCAAGTTCCTTTAATCTTTCGTTGGTTATGGCAAGTTGTTTGGCTGTCTCCAC
>CAYGVS010000012.1:12593-28774 GCA_964353635.1 uncultured archaeon
CAGTTTGAGACGGACATCTTCCTTTTCCTTGGCGGTTATGGCAAGTTGTTTGGCTGTCTCCACCAGTTTGAGACGGACATCTTCCTTTTCCTTGGCGGTTATGGCAAGTTGTTTGGCTTTGAGACGAAGCTTCTCCACGCGCTCCCTAAGCGCTTCTTCTTTTTTCTTGCGCTCGGTTATGTCCATGAAAAATCCCACCAGGCATTCCCGGCCGCCGATTTTTACAATCTTGGAATTGGTGTCGCAGTAAACCACTCCTTTGTCTTTTCTCAGCACGGGTATGTCTTTTGCAGTGATTATTTTTTTCTGCAGCAGTTTCGTGAACTCGCTGATTACGTGAGGCAAGTCTTTTTTGGGATGTATGCTGTTCACGCTTAATTTGAGCAGTTCCTTCTGGGAGTAGCCTGTTATTTCGCATATCCTGGAATTCGCGAGAATGAATTTCCTTGTTTTGGCATCAGCTACAAGTATCCCGTCATTCGCTCCCTCAAAGATTGCCCTGAATTTGTCCTCGCTTTTCAGGGATAATTCGTTCTTTTGCACCGCTGCGTCTTCGTTCTTTTTGCCCGTTATCTCACCACCCTGTCCGCGAACATGGATATGTCCTTTATGATGGCTTCGCTCTGGCCGCTTTTTGCGCACATCAGGAAGCCGCTCACGTTCTTGGACCTTAATATGGATATAAGGGAATGCGTGAATTTCACTATTGTAGATGGATCCTCATAAACGAGCAGCGTTGAGAGGGAGTCGAAAATCAGGGCCTCTATCTTCCCTATCTCAAGCACCTTGCCTATTGTTATGCTCATCTCCGTAAGGGCTTTCGGGGAAGAAACATTGACCACCTGCCCTGCCTTTTCATCCGCCTGGTTTTCAGTGCAGTCTATGAAAAAGAACTTTTTCGGGTCTGCCCCGTTTTTCTTTATGCTGTCCAAAACAGACGAATAGGGCTTGTTCAGGGAAACATAGCATATCCTGCTGTAGGAAGAAGAAGCTGAGGAGATTATGCTCCTTAATTGCGAAGCGTATTCCTTCTCGGGAATCACGAATACTGCTATTTCGCCTTTTTTTGTGCTGGCACCTGCTTTCATCCCAATCGCTAGAACTTTTCCCTGATTTTGAATGCTATAAGATAATTGGGTTTTCTCAATAATAAGTAATGTATAAACATTCGCTAAGAATGAATGCGATTACTTGCCTGAAGGCGTTTACTGACGCCTTCTGTCCACAATCTATTTTCCAAGCCTGAGCGCCCTAACTATCCTTCTCAGCCTTTTTGGCTTTATCTGGATGTATTCTTCTCCGATAATCACAGCAGCCAGCTTCTTTATCTCCTTTGCGGATGCAGAATTCGGATTCAGGTCAATAACAGGGATTTTTGATGCAAGGCTCCTGAGTATGTGCTTATCTCTCGGGATTGCAGAGATTATGGGGAGTTCCACTAACTTTTCTATGTCCTGAGGGGAGAGCTCATGCCTTCCTTCCCCGGACATATTAAGAACGATACCCAGTGATTTTGCTCCGATCTCTTTCGCTATCTGGTAGCATTTTATCACATCTATCACATGCGGGACAAAGGGCGTTGTCACAAAAAGGATTTCATCGCTTGCCCTGAGCGTGGCCATGCCCTCCCTACCAAGACCTGGCGCAGAGTCCAGGAAGACCATGTCAGCCTTTCCAAAAAGGTCCTTTATCTTGTATTTCAGCTCTCCTATGTCCACGCCCTTAAGCTCGTCAAGGGAAAGAGATGCCGGGATTATCTTCAGCCCCGGTATGGTGTAGTCATATAGAGCATCATCCATGGAGGCCTCTCCCCTGAGGACTTGATTCAGCGATATTGGATGGTAATACATGCCCAGGTAAAGGCCTAAATGGGAGGTGGTTACATTGCAATCGACTATTATTATGCGCTTCTTGTAGCTGGAAGCCAGGGCTGCACCAAGGTTGGCGACAAGGGTGGTCTTTCCAACTCCACCTTTCCCGGAGACTATGCCTATTATGCGAGTCACTGAAACCACCGAAGAGGAGCCTTTCCAGCCATATGGCGTGCGCAAGCCCTAAGGCCTGCATTATCTTTTGCACGTAGCAATAAATAAGCCGAATATTTCCCTGTGAAATTTACCCAGTCAAATTTCATACGTTTTGCACTACCAATTGAAAGGAGCCATCAGGCTGTTCATTTCTGCCTCATCCCCTATTAGCAAGGGGGCCTCCTTGCTTATCTGGCCATGCAACTGCCTTATGTAGCTCACCATGTCCCTGTCAGCGAACACGGAGAAGGTGGTAATCAGGATTCTCAAGACTATCTCTGCTTTGTACTTCTTGCAGAATATTATGAAGTTCTCGAAGAGGATGAAGAGGAATACGTCAGTAAATATGTGCTGGCCTGAATCTCCCAGCACGTCCTTGTTGCCCCTATAAAGAATCCTTATGTTCCTTGGGTCGAAGAGGTGGGGGGCATTCTTCTCCATGAAGGCCTGCACCTGTGGCCATTTGGAGCTTATGAGGGGGTAAGGTATCCAGTAGTCCACATGCCCCAAAGGCTGATACCTTTCTTTGATGAAGTTCGGGATCCACTCAAACTTTGCTTTTATCTTTTTTCCCTGTTTTTCAAGGAAGCCATCTTTTATCATAGCAATGTACAAGGGCTTGCCAATCCCGGCCTCCTCATGGTAAAGGTAGTTGGTCTTTATTCCCCAGTCATTCTGTATGGAAAAAAGCGACACGCCCTGGGGCCTTCCCGCGGCGCTGAGCCAGATGAGCCAGAAATTCTTGTAATCCGTAAGCTTCGGCAAGAGTACCACTTCCTAATACTATTTATATGCTCATACTATATATATCTGCTTCCTAGGGGGTTATGCTAGCGACCCCCCTCGATTTCGCTCTGACACCATATTTTGGAGGGGGTTTTTTTTGCCTGTTTTTTTAATATAACTATACTATTATATTTATATAAATTCATTAATAAACTACCGTTCCAATATCTTATTATGCTCGAGCTTGCCCTATTCTTAGCTCTGGTAGGTTCGGTGTGTTTCTTGACGTATGAATTCTACAAGATAAACAGCGTCTATCAGGAACGCATGCACTATTATCGATTTCTGCCAGGGTTCAGCATGGCTGATGTGTCCAAAGACTTGGACATGCATACTATAAATTCTGATTTCAAAGGCAAAATGGCACACATCGACTCCAAGCTGCTGGATGTCCAGTCAAGGATGGACAGGCAGGAGGCTGTCATAGAGAAGCTCATAAAAGGTATTGGTGACTGAAAGGATTAAAGACTGTGTAGATGGAAGGTGACCAGGGGACTAAAGGTGTCAAGAGACACCTTCCAGCCGAAAGTCGCCTTCTGGGAGAGAATATGGCAGAAGGCCAGCTTATGGAAAAGGAGAAGGAGGATAGCAGGAAAAAGATAGAGCAACTGGAAAAGGAGAAGGCTGAGCTGACGGAGAAGAGCAAGGGCCTGGCGGACATAATAGAGCAGATATCCACTGATAAGCCTGACACAGAGGCCATCCAGGCAGCCATAGGAGATAATCTCAAGGACCTGGGGGAGAGGTTCGATGCCAAGCTCAAGAAGCTGGAGGAGAACGTTTCAAACACAAAAGACAAGGATGAGGCCAAGAAGCAGGTTGCAATCCTCATGAAGGAGAAGGTCGATCCCAAGCTGGGTGAGATCTCGGACAAGCTCAAGGAGCTGGAGAAGCTGAAGGATTTGGGTGATAAGATAGCGCAGATAAATGAGAGGTTGAGTAGCCCTCTTTACCAGCCGAAGCAACCAGGAACTGTCTCACAGGGCCTTGCATCATTCGGCGAGCAGGTTGATTTTGAGAGCGAGCTGAACGAGGTGCGCAAGGCTGTTGAATCAACGACCAATTCCCTTAACATCATGAGCAAGAAGGTCGAGTACCGTCTTTCTTCTGCAGAGGATAAGCTAAAGGAGCTGGAAAAGCTCAAGCACCTGGAGGACATGTACAGGGAGATAAGCGACAAGCTCGGCACGGAGAACGTGCAGAGGCTCAAGAAGCTCATATTCTCGTCAGAGGAGCTGGTAGAGGAGATAGTCCCCGAGCTCGTGAACAGGAAGATGAGGAAGAGGGTGGAGCCCATTGTGAACAGCCTGAAGTCCAACAGGGATTTCTCAGTGGAGCTTGAGAAAAGGATAAGCCTGCTTGACGGGGAGATAAGGGAGCTCAGGAAATTCAGGGATACCATAACAGAACTGAGGATGGAGAAGGATAAGCTATACAAGAAGTTCGCGGAAGAGGAGGCCAGATTCCTTGGGGGGCTTGAAATCCTGAAGATGAACATCAGAAAGAGGATGGAGAGCACGATGGAGAAGTACCAGGCCCAGCTCGCCAAGATGCAGGAGTTCGCCTCACCCAAGACCATACAGGCCAACGTGAAGGAGGTTGTCCTGGAACTTTTCGAGAACAGGATGCAGGACATTGAGAAGCATCTCATGATGCTTGATGAGAAGGCAAGGGCGCTTGTGGAAAAAGACAAGGAGACAGTGGAGATGATGGAGGAGCTCGAGGCGCCGGAGAACCTGAGGAAATGGATTGGCGAGAAGACGCAGGACATCGAGAGGAAATTCTTCTATGACATAGAGGGTCTCAAGAAGGAAGTTGCGAAGAACGTGGACCATTCGGCCGCGTTGAGAGAGAAGCACAAGACGCTTGAGTCCGTCATAAACGAGGTGTCAAGGAAGCTGAGCGATCAGTCGGCTTCCGTGGCAAGGGTGATAGACATGAAGGAAACCTTTGCCAAGAGGACAGAAAGCCTCGAGGCTTCTGTAAGGTCCCTTGACGCGAAGATAACTGGAGACAAAGAGAGGACGATAGCGCTGGAGAGGGACATGAAGGAAGCCGAATCCAAGTTCGAGAGGGTCTCTGATAACATAGCCCTCCTGGACAAGGCCATCTCTGATATGAAGCTGCTCAAGGAGAGGATTTCTGAAACAGATGCCTCTGTGAAGGTCCTTCAGAAGCGGCTTCCTGAAAGGGACAACCTTGTAGCCGTTGTGAAGAGGCTGGAGACTGAGATAGAATCCTTCAGGGAAGCGCAATCAAGGATGGAGGCGCAGGCTGCTGCTGATAGGGTGCAGTACGATACCATCATAAGGCAGTCAATGGCTGAGAAGAAGCATGTGGATGAGAGGATAAAGAGGGAGAGAGTGAAGATAAACGAGCTTCTTGGAGAGCTGAAAGGATGAGAGAGATTGATGAGCTTGGCTCTGGCATAGAAAGGCTCAAGAGGAATTCTGAAAGGCAGAAGAAGGTGATAGAGGAACTTGAGAAGGACAGGGCCTTCCTCGTGGAGAGGACCCGCTTCCTGGGCCAGAAGCTCTCAGAGGCATATGTCATTTATGAGGAAGCTGGGAAGAAGATCCTGGATTTCGTGGATAAGGAGATAGCTCCCATAAACAGCCAGCTCTCAGAGCTAAGGTCAGAGGTGAAGAGGCTCACCATTGTGGAGCAGGAGCTGAAGGCTCATTCTTCTTCTTTAGGCAAGATGGCTGCAGGGGATCAGGAGGTAAGCAAGCGTGTTCTGGAGGCTGAGAAGTCCCTGCGGCAGGTGAACAATAACATAGTCCTCCTGAAGGGCTCGCTGGAAAGAATAAAGGAGAGAGAGAGCAAGGAGGACTCCGGACTGGAGTCCAGGATAATGGAGCTGAAGGGCCATTTCGAATCCAGGCTCAAGAATCTTGAGGAAAGGGCGAGCCTCAAGATAACAGAGGCGAGCGAAGAGGTTTTGCATGACGCGAACGATTCCATAACCGTGGTCGCCGCAGGCTCTGAGGAGCTCAGGAAAAGGCTCTCCGAAACAAGCCTTTCAGTGAAGCAGCTGCATGCGGGCCTGGCTGGCCTAAAGAAACAGGCAGAAAGCCTTTCTTTGGGAAAAACAGAATCCGAGAGGAGGCTCTCGGGACAGCAGGCAGTCCTAAGGAGCTTGGAATCCTCTCTAGGCAAGTTGGAGAAGAGGCTTGATGTAATAAACCTCGAGGATGACAAGCTTGAGAAGAGGCTATCGCTTTTCAGGAGGCAGGCTGAGGAAAATCTTGGAAACAAAGCGGCTGATCTGAAGGGCCAGCTCGAGGCTAGGTACAGAAGGCAAGTCGACGAGATAGACTCCAAGCTCAAAGCTCTCTCGCTCAGGGAGGCCAGGCTGGACAGGGATATAGATTCCGTAAGGAAGCATGCCGAGCAGGTGGCCCTTTCCAGGATGCAGGAGCTTAAAGCTCACATAGAAAAGGAGCAGAGTGAGAAAATTGAGACGAAGCTCAAGACCCTCTCGCTCCGCGAGGAAAAGCTGGGCAAGGATATTGATTCTGCAAGGGAGCAGGCAGAGCAGAGCGCCATCCTGAGGATACAGGAGCTCAAAGAGCACATAGAAAAGGAGCAGGCAGAGAAGATTGAGACCAGGCTAAAATCATTATCAATTCATGAGGAGAAGCTGGGCAAGAGGCTAGCTGAGGAGAGGAAGCATGCAGAGGGCTTCGCATCCCAAAGAATAGACGAGCTCAAGGCCTTTATTGAATCCAGGGAAAAGAAGCACCTACAGAGCCTGGACACAAGGCATATGGAGATTGTCTCGCATGTGGAAAGCAGCATACCCAAGGCCATGGAGTCAGAGCGGCTGAAGATGGAGAAGGAATTCTCCCGCATAAGCAAGCTCTTTGCAGAGAAGGATGCTGCACTCCAGAGGATTGAGAAGAAAATTGACGGTCTTGGTACGGAAGACAGAAACCTGGAGAAGAGGCTTGCCAGCCTCAGGAAAGGCGTGGAAGACACGATTGGAAAGGACCTCAGGACGCTCAAAACAGAGATTGATGCTGACGGGAAGAAGCAAGCGGAAACATTTGAATCCAGAATTGCGGACCTTTCCGGAAAGGTTGACGGGAAGCTCGAGAGGGTGAATGAGCGGCTTGATAAGACAGGCCTGGAAGAGCAGTCCCTGCAGAAGCGGCTGCTGGTGATGAGGAAGGGCCTAGAGGATAAAATCGGGAAGGATTTGAGGACGCTCAAAACAGAGATGGATACTGGTGTGAAAGGCCGCACAGAGGAGCTCGGTTCCAGGATAGCCTCGCTCTCCGAAAGCATGGAAGGCAAGATAGCCAAGCTGAAGGAGAGGATGGGAAAGATAAACCTGGAAGATGAATCCCTTGAGAGGCGACTTTCAGAGAGCAGGAAGCATGCTGAAGCCATCGTCGCTTCTGGTATGAAATCGCTTTCCAGCCAGCTTGACGGGAAGCTCTCCACAATGGATGCAAGACTGGTGAGGATGAATTCTGAAGATAACAAGTTCGAGAATAGGGCTGATTCACTCAGGAAGGGGTTCGAAAAAAGGATTGTGAAGAATCTGGCTCATATCAAGAGGCAGGCAGAGTCTGATAAGAAAGGGCAGCTGAAGCTTATCGATTCCAGGATAAGGGGGCTTTCAAAAGGCCTGGATGAAAGCAGCCTGAAAATAGAGAAGAATGTGAATTCCAGGCTCGCAGGATTCAGGCTGGCTGAGCAGGAGAGCCAGAAGAAGCAGAGTGGGATGATTGAGGAAAGAGAGAGTGCTATTCATGCTCATGTGCAGGAGATGCTTTCCAAGGAGACTGAGAAGATAGAGACACTTGGAAACCATATAGGAGAAAGCGAATCCAGGATGGAAGAGAAGATAAGGGAATCCCAGAAGGCAGCTGAGCTCAGGGAAGCCAGCCTTAAAAAAGGATACGAACTCGGTCTCGAGAAAGTATCCAAAAAGCTGGCTTCAATAAATCTGGAAGACCAGTCACTAGAGAAGAGGCTGGCAGAGGCAAGGAAGTATTCAGAAGGCCTCGTGGCATCCGGGATGAAATCTGCCTCCAATGAAATCGAAACCAAGATTGCTGCAATAGAAGGTAAGCTGGGAAGAGTAAACCTAGAGGATGCGAAGCTTGAGAAGCGCTTGTCTGAAGCGAAGAGGTATTCAGAAGATGTTGTTTCTGCAGGGATGAAATCCGTTTCAAAGGATATCGAAGGGAAGCTTGCTGCCATAAGCGGGAAGCTGGAAAGGATAAACCTTGAGGACGCGAAGCTTGAGAAGAGGCTGGCAGAAACAAGGAAATATTCGGAAGGCCTCGTGGCCTCCGGGATGAAATCAGTCTCCAAGGAGATTGAAGGGAAGCTTGCTGCCATAAGCGGGAAGCTGGATGGGATTGACGCAGAGGAAGGAAAGATAGAGAAGGGCCTCATGGAGGCTAGGAAATATGCTGACATCGCGGCTGCAGGTGCAGCGCAGTCCGCTTCAGTCCGCATCGATGCAAAACTGGAAAGGCTCAAGGAAGAGCTTGGGAAGGCTGGGCTGCATGAGGAGAGAATGGAGAATAAAATGGGAACCCTGAGGAAAGAGTTTGAGGAGAAGGTCGGGAAGGATCTCAGATTGCTTAAGGCAGGACTTGATGCTGACTCCAGGAAACAGGCCAAAACCCTTGAATCCAGGATCGCTGATTTTTCCGAAAAGGTTGACGGGAAGCTTTCCAAAGTCGCAGACAAGATGACGATCGAGAAGCAGGCCATCTCAGCAGTGCAGTCCTACGTGGACAGGAAGGTTTCGGACTCGCAGAAAACGCTTGCAGGGAAGCTCGAAGTGCTTGACGAACAGCTGGAGAAGAAGATAGATTATGCTTATTCGCAAGTGGCCTCCGAGAAAAAATCCCTTGCAGAGACAAGGAGCCTGCTCGGGAGGGAGATAAAAGCTGAACAAAAAGCCCTCTCAGCAAGGCTGGGCTTGATCTCTGACAGCGTGGACAAGAAGGCAGGAGAGTTGGCTTCGCAGCTCGCTGAAGAAAGGAAGGCTCTTTCAGCGGAGAGGATGAGGTTCATTGAGAAATCCAAATCCACTGACCAGGCCATTGCAAAGCTCGGTGAGTTCTCCAAATCCGTGGAGGTAGAGCTCAAGAAATCTCAATCCCTTAGTGCGGACAGGCTTAAGGCAGTGGATTCCTCGATAGCAGGGATTGTTTCCAAGATGCAGCTGCTTTCCCAAAGCCTTGAGAAATCCAGCACGTATTCAAAGGATATGGACGCAAGGTTTTACAGGGCAGAATCCCTGCTCGGCTCGGAGAAGAGGGATTATTCCACACAGTTCAAAGCCGTGGAGTCCGGGCTGAAGACCTTCACCGCAGAGATAGCTGGCCTGAAGAAGCAGCTGCAGCATGATGCCGCTTCCAAGGCAGCGCTTGAGAAGAGGCTTTCGTCTGCCGAGGAGAGGATAAAGGCCATGGTGTCCCTTCCCTCCACGGAAGACATGTCCAAGATGAAGAATGAGATGCTCGGCCTGAGGCAAGGCCTTGCGTCATGGAAGGATGAGCAGAAAAGGATACTTGAGCTGCTCAAGGAAGACGGCGAAACAGAGTAAAATCAGCATGTGATGCGCGATGGTGGACGTATACAATAAAATCGAGAAGAGGATAGTGAACCTAAAGGAGAAGGAGGAGGTCTGGAAGAAGAGGTACACGGAGATAGCGCAAGAGGTGAAGGAGCTGGTCGAGGCGAACAGCCAGCAGTTCAGGGAGATGGACAAGAGAGTCAGGAAATCTGAGGAAAAGGCCGCTGCCGCAGAGTACTTTATATCAAAGTTTGACTCAAAGAACTCAGAATCCGTAAGGATGCTGGAAAAGAAGATAAAGGAGCTCTCAGAGATAGCCAAAGGCCTTGACAAGAGGCTGGACAAGAAGGATGTGGAGATAAAGAACATGAGGCTGGGCATGCTGAACGACACCAAGACGATAATACTCAGCCATGAGAAGACGTTCGACACAGTGCTTTCAAAAATCAACGCATCCCTTGAGAAGATGCAGCAGGAGTCCAAGAACGCTGAGTTATTCTACCAGAAGATTGACGCGCTGAAGAGCGTGGTGGGCGAAATCGCAACCATGAAGGCAATGGTGCCGGAAGCCGAACCCGAGAAGGGATTCAACCCGCCTATACATCAAAGCCGCCAGACACTGGAGCCTCCACCGCTTCCGAGAAGGGTGTTCAGGCCCATGCCTGATGATGACCTGGAATTTGATGATGATACGGATATGGATTTCCCGGAGAAGGTGAAAGGCTTCAGGGACAGCATGGGCTCTGTCAACGGCAGCATGTCTTCCATAAGCCAGAAGCTCTCAGCAATCGAGAACATGTTCGAGAAGGCGCAGAAGGACAAGACGACATCAGTGGAGAAGCTGGATGACAAGGTGCGCATGTACAGGGAGTCCATCGCGAGCCTGCAGTCCAGGATGGAAACCATAGAGAGGGCCATGAAGGACGGGATGACACCGATGATGGAATCCATGAAGATTCTTGCTGAGTCTGTCAAAGAGCTCAAGGATGAGAGATCCTCTTCAAAAAGCCTCATGAAGCCCTCGCCGCCTGATTCTGGAAAGAATGTCCAGAAGCTGCGTTTAGGAACAGTGCCTTCCAACCGCACCCCTCCAGCCTACCAGTATCAAAGGAGATGAGTTGATGGATATCACAATACTTGACATGCTTTTGCTTGTCCTCAGTGCACTGTTCGCGGGGATAGGCCTGGCGATGCGCAGGCTCAGAGCCAAGATGGAGGCTGACATGAAAAAGAACGTCACACCATTTATGGGTCTCAGGCATGCAATGAGGCACAAGGTCGGGGAGCACAAGAGGAAGAAGTGATTGAGAAATCGCCTAATTTACTTCTTCCTGATCTCTTCCAGGACTTCCTTCGCCCTGTCCACCCGGATCTTCTTCTCTTCCACTATCTTAGAGGCCACCAGTTCCACTTCATTTCCTGTGGCCCCTGCCATGACAGCTATGTTGCGGGCATGTAATCGCATATGACCTCGCTGGATTCCTTCTGTTGCCAGTGCCCTCAAGGCTGCGAAATTCTGCGCAAGGCCCACGGAAGCTATCACCTCAGAAAGTTCCTTTGCTGTCTTCACTCCAAGAATCTTGACAGCAACTCTGGCTATGGGGTGTGTTTTGGTGGCGCCTCCGACAAGCCCCACTGCCATTGGGATTTCTATCTCTCCCACAAGGTTCCCGTCCTTGTCCTTTGAATATTTTGTGAGGGATGTGTATCTTCCCCTGATGGAAGCATATGTATGTGCGCCTGCCTCTATGGCCCTCCAGTCGTTCCCAGTGGCCACCACGACCGCATCAATCCCGTTCATTATCCCCTTGTTGTGGGTGGATGCCCTGTACGGATCTGAGAACGCGAATGCCCACGCCTCTATTATGCCGTTGACGATGTCCTCTCCTTTGAACGATCCCTTGGAGGCCTTTTCCAGGACCTCTTTTTTCCATATGGCTTTAGCACGAGCGAGCCTTCTGTCAGCAAGATTGGATATTATCTTAAGCCTGGATTTGCCTCCAGATATATCCTCGAGCATGGGAGCAAGCGTCTCAGCAAGCGTATTCACAGCATTGGCTCCCATGGCATCCCTACAGTCCACCAGAATGTGCACTATCACCATCTTCCCTACCGGGGTGGAAATCACCCTAGCCTCTATGCCTTTCATTCCTCCGCCGAATTTCACAAGGACGCACGGGTCAATAGTATTGGCATAATTTATCAGCTCCTGCTTTTTTGCGATTATGTCCCTGGCCGCCTTCTCTGGGTTCTTAACGCCTACAAGCTGGACTTGGCCTATCATAATGGGCTCATCAGAGCTTGCTGTAAAGCCTCCTCCGGGCCTCGCGAGCTTTGCCGCATAGGAAGCGGCTGCGACCACAGAAGGCTCCTCTATCACCATCGGTATGAGGTAATCCTTCCCATTAATCAGGAAATTGGTAGCTATGCCCATGGGAAGCTCAGTGGTTCCCACAACATTCTCTATCATCATGTCTGCTGTCTTTCCGTCCAGGGCTCCTGTCTTCTCAAGGAGCTTGGCTTCCTCTCCTGTTAGGTCTGCAAACCTCTTCACGATTTCGAGCCTTTTCTTGGCTGGGAGCTTGTGAAACCCAGAGATGTCGCTTTTCCTTTCCATGGGAATAATATTGGCTGCAAGGTTTTAAATGCCTCAGAAAAGCCTTTCGTATTTCTTTATTACCATTGCAACCTCAAGGCATTGTGGACATATTCCGCTACTGTCCTCGCATGAAGGGTACTCTCTCTTAAAGCTATGCTGAGAAATAATCCTGTTGCCTGCGTACTCCACTCCTATGCAGAAGCCTTTTCTTGTTAGAGGCTCCTTTTCAGTAACTGGAGAGCAAGGAGTTGTATTCATTTACATAATATTTTAGCTTAGCCCAAATATAAAGCCTCTTGCCAACTATTTCCATATGCCCGATTGCGAAAACCTCGTCCATGGGATAAGGAAGAGGAAGGCCAGGCGGGTTCTTGTGCAGCTTCCTGAAGGCCTCAAGACCCAGACTCTGGAGATAGCGCAAGCTCTGGAGAAATCCGGGGCGGAAATCCTTCTCTCCATGGAGACCTGCTATGGGGCTTGTGATATCCTGGACAGGGAAGCCAAATCCCTGTCTTGCGATCTTATTGTGCATATGGGCCACTCCGAGATGCTTGGAAAAACACAGGTCCCTGTGATTTATGAGGAATTCCGCATGCAGTTCGACCCTGTCCCTCTTCTGGAAAAAAATCTCAAGAGCCTCGAACCATATAGGAAAATCTGCCTTCTTACCACACTGCAGTTCCTGGACTCTCTAGAGCCAGCGAAAAAATTCCTCGAATCCAAAGGCAAGGCCGTCCTTATAGGCAAGCCCAAGATAGCCAAATATCCAGGCCAGGTCGTGGGCTGTGACCACTCAGCCGCTAAGGCTTGCGAACACGAGGCAGACTGCTTCCTTTTCCTTGGCTCTGGTAAGTTCCACCCTCTTGGGATAGCACAAAACGTGGAGAAGCCTGTACTGTTCCTGGATTTCGAGTCAGGAAAGTTAGAGAACCTGGAAAAGGAGAAATTCAGGCTCCTTAAAATCCGGGCAGCCAGCCTGGAGAAGGCCCGGGATTCCCGCAATTTCGGGATTCTCTTATCCACAAAGCAGGGGCAGGGCTCGCTCGCTCTTGCGGAAAACGCAAAGCAAGGGCTAGAGAAAAAAGGCCGGAAAGCATGGATTTTGGTGGCGGGGGAGTTCACTCCTGAAAAATTGCTTGGCTTAAAGATAGACTGTTTAGTGGACTGTGCATGCCCTCGCCTGGCTGAGGACACCTCACTATTCAAGAAGCCTATAATAAGGCCTGAGGATATTGAAAAAATCTAAGCCTGCACAATCTTCTACTGTTTCTGCACAGATTGCTGAGTGGCAATCGGCCTCTGCGTCTGCATTATCTCGTCAGGGGTGCTGTCCATCATGGCCTTTATCTCCGCGAGGTCTATCTCTATCTCCCGTGCCAGGCGGCTCCTGTCCAGCCTCGTTATCTTCTGCTCCTCCAGGGTGCGGAGCTTCTGCTCTATCATGTCCAGCTTTTCCAGCGCAGTCTTCTTCACAAGGCCCTTCTTCTTCAGGCTCTTCTCGCGTAGCCTGTCCCAACGTTTCCTGAGCTTCCTTATCTTCCTCGGCCAACCAAAAATGAATCCAAGCATATCATTCACTTTGAAGTTCGCTTAACTGACTGGTATGAGATTGGAGGTGGCGAAGCCGCCTTCTGTCCATCGAGCATATTATAACATTGTTCACACGCCTTGATATTCCCCTCTATGGCCTCTGGATGGCTTCCAGCCATCTCTTCCCTGACAGCCTGCTTGAGGTTTTCAAGCGGGAGGAGCCCTGTGATCTTGAGGAAGGCCCCGAGTATGGCTATGTTTGGGATTGGTCTCCCTATGGTGTCCATTGCCACTTTTGTCGCATCCAAAAAAACCGCATTGGGGAATTGCTTGAGAGGTTTATCCGAGTTGACAACGACCTTCCCTTTCTCCTTCAGCCCTTTGAGGCATTCAGCGCTATCCAGCGTGCGGTCCAGCACGATAACGTAATCTGGGCTGAAAATGTAGCCTCTTGTGAGTATGCCCTCGCTGGAAAGACGGCAAAAAGAAGCGACAGGTGCGCCCCTTCTCTCAGCGCCATACATCGCAAAGTCCTGCGTCTTCATGCCCGAAAGGAATCCTGCCCTTCCAAGCACGTGCGCGGCCATCCTTACGCCTTCTCCCCCGCGGCCATGTATCCTTATTTCGCATAGCTGCAAAATACCACCATCGTGATATTTATATGGGTTAGCCATCTTATATTATCTGATTTGAAAACGAGGTGATGTTATGCTTTACCAGAAGATTTCAGATGTCCCGATACCAAGACTGCAGGGAAGGGTTGCGGTGAAGGTGCACATGGGAGAGAAGGGAAACAAGACCCACATCTCACCGGAGGATGTCAGGTTTGTCCTGGACAAGCTCAAGGGGGATGGATGCAAGCCTTTCCTTGTTGACACCACATGCCTTTACACAGGCCCGCGCGAGACCCCGGAAGGCTATATGAAGGTGGCTAAGGAGAACGGCTTCGGCGGGTTTCCTGTTGTCATTGCCAGGGATGAGGATTATGTGGAGAAAGCAGGCTTCCAGATTGCCAAGACTGTGCTGGATGCTGACTCCCTTATGGTGCTGAGCCACGGAAAAGGCCATGGTATAACAGCATACGGCGGCGCGATAAAGAACCTGGGCATGGGTTGTGTGAACAAGGAATCCAAGAGCCAGATACACAGCCCAACCAAACCTGTCCATGACCCAAAGAGATGCAAGAGGTGCAAAGCATGCGAGAACGTCTGCCCCTGCACAGCCATCAAGGTCTCGGATGATAATTTCGTCCTCCAGGAGAAGAAGTGCTCAGGTTGCACCCGCTGCGTGCAGGTGTGTATGACAGGAGCCCTGAATAACAGGCCTGAAGGCCTGGAGAAGTCATTCAGACTTTTTTCAGAGGCAGCGAAGCAGGTTATAGACTCATTTCCAAAAGAGAATGTAGCCTACATAACTGCCCTGAAGAACATAACCGAGTTCTGCGACTGCAGGTCAAACCCAGGGAGGATTGTGTGCCCGGATATTGGATATCTCTCAGGAAAGACTGCACTGGGGATAGATGTGGAGGCAATCAGCCTCATCAGGCAGAAAAACCCGAAGGCCCTGAACTTCCAGATGTGGGATATGTTCGAGAAAGAAGCAAAGAAGGTTTTCGAGGACTGATTTTCCGGAAATTATCCCGCTGTCCTGTTTATTAAATCTGCCAGGATTCTCTCGATGTCAAAGCCTGCGAGCCCCAGTGAGAGGAAGAGGACCTGCTTAATCAGGAAGTACGCGAGGATGAATATCGCTATCAGTATGAGCTTCCTTGCCCAGGAGGGCAGCCTTTCCAGTGAAGGAATCCTGCTTGTCAGGAAGCCGTCAATCTTCCTGTAGAAGGCGTCCCTGAATAGCACCAGAAGGATGAATATTATCCCGAGCAGGGCGAGATATTCAAGAGGGAATCCCATTGAATAGAAAGCCAGGAGCAGGAGGGGAATCATGGCCAGCCTGAATGCTTTTCTCGTTTCCATGCTACCAGAACATTATTTCCAGGTTTTGAGCGCCTCTGCAAGCTCCTTGTGGCTCTTTGCGTACTCTTGAATTGGAATCTTCTGCATGAAAGCATCCGCAGACTGCCTGATGGCGCGGACGCCTGATTCCGGGCCTCCCGGATGGCCCCATAATCCGCCACCGAAGGTTATAACCATGTCTGTTCCCAGAATCTTCAGGAGGTCAGGAACTAGCATTGGATGCAGGCCACCTGATGCTATTGGCATGACTTTTTTCATTCCATAAAAATCTGACTTCAGGAAGCTGTCTATCTGGACAACCTCCTCTTTGGGGCCTTCCATCTTCCCCACCACAGTGCCAGCATGCAGGGCTGTGACACCACACAGTCTCGCAGCCTTTGCTATTGCAAGCATGGAGATCCCGTGCTTTGGGTTCCTTGTAAAAGCAGCATGCATGGCTCTGTGCGCATGGATTATCATTCCTAGATTCTGCTCTCTTATGTACTGGAGGCCGCTCCAGCCTGCTGTCATTATATCAATCATTATACATTTTCCTCCATGGTCCTTCACGAGCTGTGCGCGCTTCAGCATTTCATGAGCAGGAGCGGTTATGTTTGCTGCATAAATTACAGTCCTTCCCTGCTCGCTTTTGATTTTGTCTGCAACACCGAGTATTCTTGGTACTCTGTCCTCGAATTTGTTGAAGCTCATTGAGCAGAGGTTCTCATCATCCTTTGTGT
>CAYGVS010000013.1:0-28606 GCA_964353635.1 uncultured archaeon
CTCTGGAGGATTATCAGGATGAATATGAAGACGAAGAATATCATGTAAGAGGTGACTGTCTGCGAGCGAATCTCCGAGGAGCGCTCCCTCTTCAGGTTCTCCACTGTCACCAGGGATCTGCTTATCGCCTCGAGCGTGTCTGAAATCTTCCCCCCGACCTTGTAGGTCTCGATTATGGTGGTGATGGACCTCCTGACAAGCATGGAGCCTATGCTCTTGGAGAAGGTTTCCAGGGCTTTCTTGAAGGGTATCCCCCAGTCGACCTGCGCAGCCAGGTCATTGACATAAGGGCTAAGGGCCATGTAGTTGTTCTTTGAGCAGTGGTTCAGGGCAAGGGGAAGGGTCATGCCCGAGTTGATTGAGCTGGTGAGGTCCCTTACGAAGACAATGAACTGCTGCTCTATCTCCCTTGTTGTCCTGTACCTGGAATAGATTATCAGCACAATGGGGACTGCGGCTACAAGGCCGCCCACGACGTTCAGTATAGGAAACAGAAGGGGGACTGCATCGAGCACGAACAGGAAATTGAAGGCTATGATAAGCGCTCCTGCGCAGGCGAAAGCAGCCTCCCTTGCAAAAGCGAACCTTTTCAGACTCCCACCGGCCTCTTGCTCTTTATCAGCCCTATTATCATGAACTGGAACATCACCAGGAAGAGTATTATGCCTATGAGCACGAGCTGAAGGTCAATCCCTATGCCCACGAAAGAGGATATCATGAGTAAGAAGGTGATCCCAAGCGTGGGGAATATCACGGCGAATATCATGTACATCAGCGTGAGCGGATTGAGCTGCGAGCCGTATTTCTTTATGGCCACCCTCTGCTCCTCGGCCAAGTTGTCCACTATCTGCTTCATTGTGTTCCCTATGTCAGCGCCTGACTTGAGCGAGTTCACGATCTGCCACATCACCCTTCTGAAGTAAAGGGATGGGTTCCTCCTTGCGAGCGTTTCCAGCGTCGCTATCTCGGACTTTCCAGTGCTTATGTCCTCGACCGCCCTCTTCATCTCCTCTGAAAGCAGGCCGTACTTGCTCTGGGATATGGACACCAGCGCGTTGAAGAGCGGCACGCCTGACCTCACCTCTATAAGCAGGTGATGCAAGGCGTAAGGAAGGTTCTTCTCAATCTGGTTGACCTTCCTGTTGACATAGAGCTTGGGGTAGAATATCACGTACATGAAGCCCACCAGGCCGATGACAGAGCTTGCGCCCAGCGTGACCAGCATCATCCTGGTGAGCTCAATCCTTATCGCCACCAGTACGACGAAAAGCGCTGTGAACAGGATGGAGAAGTAAAAAAGCGCTGTGAACAGGGCAAGGGCAACCCACTCCCTGGGCTCGAAGCGGAACTCGGATTGCTCCAGCTCGAAGGCCAGGCCAGGGAACATGTTCGAGAAGAACTCTCCCCAGTTCAGCAGGTGCTTGCTGGCCTCTTGTGCCTTCTCCATCGGCACAGGCACCACAGGGATTCTCTTCATGGTTAATTATTAGGAATTTGGGGTAATAAAGAATTCGCAGAGTATGCCTGATTATGTTGTCCAGTAGATGAAATTGTCTATTCTTTTTAGGTATTTCTTGACTACCATGAGCGCA
Organism: uncultured archaeon; assembly: GCA_964353635.1. Classification (GTDB taxonomy): domain Archaea; phylum Aenigmatarchaeota; class Aenigmatarchaeia; order QMZP01; family QMZP01; genus JAPLVB01. The sequence goes on from CAYGVS010000013.1 coordinate 1,593, forward strand.
TCTTCGCTGCCTTCCACGATTAGCTTTTTTTCTTTTGGGGAATAGAGGATTTCTGGCTTTCCAGGTATCTTTTGCAGAAAATCCATATTATGCTGCTCAAGCGCCCCTTTCAAGTGAAATTCCCTTAATATTTTCATGAACCTTCAATAAGAATAAGCTTTTTAAGGGCTTCATACAGAATCCCTTGCCTTCTTTTTTTCCTTCTTGAGCTCATCCTTGAGCTTGGAGAGCTTCATCAAAAAGCCGCACTTGTAGCAGCGCACTGAGAGGGGCCTCTGGAACTCCTGCTGGCCCTGCCTCTGGTCCCCGCATTCGGGGCATGTATAATTGTATTCTGCGGTGTTTGAGCTGGTCCTCACCCTTATGGCAATCCTGCCCTTCACCTGGCCTGCCTTGTCCTGCAGCACCCTGTTGGTTATGTAGCTGAAGTTTGACATGGTATCACTTTTTTTCGTACCTTATTGTCCCTTTTTCGTCTGTGACCTTGTTCTCCCAGTAGAATACCGTGTTGCCTGGTGTTCTCCGGTCTTTTGCATACATGCTGCCCAGCGTTTCATAGTGCCATTTGACATGCTCGCTTTTCTTGAGGGCTTCGCACATTGTTTTGAAATTCTCTTTATTGTGCGTGACTATCCGCCCAGCCTTGTATGCCATTTAATCACATTAATTATCATCTAGTAGTGATTGCTTGTATATAAACTTTTCTACTTCTTAAGCTTCAGCCGCATGAAATCCTCTGCCGTTATGGTGTTCTGGAACACCTTCTTGGCTTCCCGCTCCAGTTCGCGCACATCCTGGTACCTGCGGGAGAAGTGAGTAAGGGCGAGCTTGTGGGCACCTGCCTTCTTCGCGAGCTGGGCCGCTTCCTTTGCCCCGCTGTGCATCTTGCTTTCCTCCTCCTCCGCAAAGGTGGCGTCGTGTATGAGCAGATCAGCCCCCTTTGCAAGCGCAAGAAGGCTCTGGCACGGCTTCGTGTCGCCTGAGTAAACGACCTTGAGGCCCGCCCTGTGGATGCCCACATCCTCAAGGCTTATCCGCGTTCCTTTGAGCTCTATCCATCCCTTCTCCTTGAGCTTGCCTACAAGTGGTCCCTGCTTGAGGCCATATAGCTTCTCAGCCTTCTTTATATCAACGTTCCAGGAATCAACCTCCTGGAGCGCATAAGCGACAGCAGGGACAGTATGCTGCACTGGTATTGAAAAGATGCTGAACTTCTCTTCCTTCAGGACCTGGACTGGCTCATGACCTTCGAAAGGGACGTTCTTTGCAACTATCCGGAACCTCGGTCCCCAGTAATCCAGGTCAAGTATGTCACCGACGAAGCGTTCTGCCTCAGGGCCATATATCTCCAATGCATGCTTCCGCTTCTCAAGGTTCATGGTCTGCATGAGCCCTATCAGGCCCGCCCAATGGTCAGCATGCCAGTGGGTAATGAATATCCTATTTATCTTCATGAAGTTCAGGCCTGCGTTCATAAGCTGGCGCTGCGTCCCCTCCCCGCAGTCCCAGAGCATGCACTCTGACTCGTACTGCAGCCATATGGCTGCCGGGTTCCTTTTCTTGCTGGGTATGCCTGAGCCTGTGCCCAAGAAAACGAGTTCGAGCATGGATTATATTTCGCCCTGGAATTTAAAAGAAGCTGGCTGATTCTACTCAGAGGCCTTGACGTCCTCTAAGGACACGCCATCTTTCTTCATTTCCTTAATCTCTTTGGCCTGATCTGAGCCTTCAGATATCCTCAGGTCAAGCTGCTCCGTGTCTATCTGATTCAGTTCCGAATCGAGAAACTTCAACTTATTCAGTGGCATTGCTTACCTAACCTTTGACAGCCTTGATGACTTGAATGCAGCTGCCTGTCCTAAGAACGCTCCTAACGCGTTCAATATCCTTAAATATGAACCCTATATTTAAAAGGTTTCCCACAATTTCTCCCACTTCAGAAGGCCAGCTCGAGCTTCTCATCCCACTTAAGGCTCTTTATCGAATGGGAAAGGGCAAGGTCCTTATCTATCGATTTGAACTTCCTTGGAAGGGTGGCATGCTTTATCTCGGTCTTCAGGGAGAGGTTGCGGTCTTTCTTGGCCTTCCATATCTCCCCGTTGAGCTGCATCAAATCCGAAGCACTAAACGGGAGCTTCGACCTGCCTGCCGCTTGCGATGGAAAGCTCTCTTCCTCTATGTCCTTGCCCCTGAGGTCCTTGTATATCCTGTGCGTTATGAAGGGTATCACAGGGTGTAATACGAGAAGGATCTCATCAAGAACTTTATGGAGGGTATATATGGCTGCGTTCTGCTCCTCCCTGGAGAACTTCCCTTCCTGGTTATATGCCCTGTTCTTCACCAACTCAATGTAGTTGGAAGCGAAGAACTCCCAGATGAAGTTCTTCATCATTGCGGATGGCTTGTGGAAATCGAACCTTTCATATTCCTTCCTGGCATAAGCAGCCAGCCTTGCCACCTCGGAAAGCGCAAGCTTGTCCAGGTCAGTGAGGTTCGCATCCTTCTCAGTGACAGGCTCGAACATGGAGATGAACCTGGCCACGTTCCAGAGCTTTGTCAGGAACTTGGAGCCTGCCTCAATCCTGTCGAAGGAGCATTTGAGGTCGGAGAGCGTAATGTTCCCCTCAAGGGCGCACCATGCCCTGAAGGGCTCTGCGCCGAACTTTTCTATGACCTCCTTTGGGTCGATGACATTCCCAAGGGATTTGCTCATCTTAATCCCCTTGCTGTCAAGTATGTGGAAATGTATCCATATGTTCTCGAATGCGGGCTTCCTGGTAAGCTGGTAGCATCTCAGGAGAGTGTAATAAAGCCAGGTCCTCACTATCTCCTTTCCCTGCGGCCTGAGAGAGCATGGGTAAGCCTTCTGGAAGAACTTGGCTTCCCTTCCATATCCCAGTATGTACAGTGGAGAGACAGAGGAATCGAACCATGTGTCAAAAACCCTCTCCTCGCCGCGGAACTCCTTGCCTCCGCACTTGGGGCATTTCTTCACAGGAGGGGCTTCCTTCCAGGGCCTGTAATATTTGCCCTTAGGGGGCACGATAGTCTCCCCGCACTTGCAGTACCAGAGTGGTATCTCAGTGGCATAGTACCTTCTCCTGGAGACAGCCCAGTCCATGGTGAGCGAGCCCATCCAGTCAAGGAGGAACTGCTTGGACTTTGGGGAGAAGAACCTTGTTTTGTTCACGACATTCTTCGTGAGCTCTTCCCTTAGCTCCATCTGCTTCAGGTAGTATTCAGGCATTGCAATGAACTCGATGGGCGTCTTGCTCCTCTCGCATATGGGAGTCCTGTGCACAGTCTTCTCCTTCTTCTCCACAAGGCCTTCCTGCTCGAGCCTCTGGACCATTGCCTTCCTGGCCTCCTCGACCTTCATGCCTTTGAGGGGGCCTGACGCTTCATTCATCCTTCCGTCCATGCCTATTGCATACACGGGCTCGAGCCCTTCCTCCCTGAAGAACCTGACATCAGTGTAGTCCCCGAAGGAGCACATCATCATGAGGCCTGTACCCGTGTCCATCTTTGCGTAAGGATGGGGCTTTATCGGGACCTCTTTTCCGCACAAAGGAACTACTGCATGCTTGTCTTTGAGGTGCTTATACCTCTGGTCCTCCGGGTTGTACACGACCATTCCGCATGTGCAAAGAAGCTCAGGCCTTGTGGTGCCTATGACCACAGTCTCGCCTGTCTCCTTCACCTTCCATTTCACATAGATGAATTCGGACTGCATGTCCTTGTACTCTATCTCTGCATCTGCAAGGGTGGTCTGGCATTTCGGGCAGTAATTATTCGTCCTGTTGTCAGTGTATAACATCCCCCTTTTCCAGAGGTCTATGAAGGTCCCCTGAGTGAGGGTCCTGTAATCATAGGAGTCTGTATAGTACATATCCCCAAGCTTGTCCCCGGGTTTCCAGGAGTTGTAGGAATGGCCAAGCTTGTAAAATGACTCAAGGGACTCCAGGCTGGACTCCTCAAGGAGCTTCTTGCAGCTCCATATGAACTTCTCCCTGGGTGTGCTGCTGATTGATATGCCGAACTTCTTCTCCGTGGCGACCTCTATGGGAAGGCCGTTCCTGTCCAGGCCCAGGGGAAACAGCACATTGAACCCGCACATCCTCTTGAACCGCGCGATGAAATCCATAATGGTGTAAGTGGCAGCATGCCCCATGTGTATAGGGGAATTAACGTATGGAGGAGGCGTGTCTATTGAGAAAATGGGCTTCTTGCTGTCAGGATGGAAGGCGAACACCCGGTTCTTCCTCCACGCCTGCCTTATCTCCTCCTCGAACTCCTTCTCCCAGCGGTTGCCTTTCAGTTTAGGGTCCATCTGTCTCACTTAAGAGAATAATGAGCGGATAGCTTAAAAATGCTGCACGAATCCAGGTCATTCAGAAGGCGGCTTGAATCCATTATAGCCGTTTGAGCCTTCTGCGAACGTTATCCTCCATCCCCTTCTGTCCGCGAAGTGCTGTAGCTTTTCCCCCATCTCAGGGTTTCTTTCAAGCCAACCATAGGAAAAGCTGACTGACATTTTCCCAGAGTACGGGATGGAGTCCTCGAGTCTGCATGGCTCGCACCTCAGGGCTTCGGGACGGATATCAAGTATGTCCGCAATCGCATTTCTGTCAGGAAGGGAGCAAGCCATGAGACTGTATTTTCCTGAAAGCCCGCGGTACTTTTTTTCTAGAAGTATTCTGGTATTTATCACAAGCAGATATATTGCATTTATGTATATAAGATTTCGCTCGGTGACAGTCTCAATTTCGTGCCTTAAGCCTTCTTCCGCTGAGTTCCCAAAGCCTTTAAAAATTCTCTCCCCCATTTAGATTTATGAAAGCTCATCTTGCGGTCACGGCATTTTTCCTGGCATCAGCGCTGATGGCATGGGGCGTCCATGCAGAAAAGGTTAACGTCACCCTGATGTCATGCAAAGACCTGCTGTGCACTGTCCAGAAGGGCGCCTTCCTGCTGAATGAGTCAGCCTATATCGATTACAACTCTTCAGAGAAGGAGATAACATATTCGGCAGTGCTCACCTTTCCGGACGGGAAGAGCTACCAGATAAACTTCCCCAACAGAGTAGTTTCCAATGAAACGGGCAAATACATCGTGAACATGACTGTGTGGAAAGACGGGTTCGAAGAGACAAAGGTTTACAAGGAATTCAGCTTCATCGATAGCAGCCCCCAGACTCCTGCCGTTGAGAATCCTCCAACGCTTGACATTGTCCCAATGCTAGTGATTGCCATACCAATCGTGATAGTCCTCGCGCTCTGGATGCACTCTAACAGGAAGCACAAAAAAATCTCTCCCCAGAAATCAGTCTACATTTGATCAGTACTGCCTTCCCACATAAACCACTGCATTGGCTTTTTTCCCGCACACTATGCATTTCCCTATGGGGGCTTCATGCGTGTCCGGCCTGGTGCCGCGCACCTCTGCATGCAGCTTTTCCTTTATCTTCTCTGCGCATTTGTGCCCATCCTTGTCGCGGGAGCAGAAGCCCACCTTGACGAAGCCGCCCTTTTTTAGATCCGCTTCCAGCTCATGCATGTCACGTGCCTGATGCAGCATCGAGCTGAACCATTCGTCGGCTTTTTTCAGGAGGTTCTGGGTTATTGAAGGCCCTGTTTCCTTTATTGCATGGTAAATCTCGTTTTCAGGGACCGTCCTCTTCTCTCCGGTGTCCCTGCGCACGAGAACGGCCTGCCTGTTCTCCATGTCCCTTGGGCCGATCTCAATCCTGAGCGGGACGCCCATCATCTCCCAGTGGTTGAACTTCCAGCCTGGCTTGTTCTCTGAATAATCCGGCCGCACGCGCAGACCTTCCTTCTCAAGAAGGGCCTTCACCTGCTCGCATTTGGCATTGACGTTCTCCTCCTGACCGGCCTTTGGAATGGGAATTATCACGACCTGGACAGGGGCTATGTCAAAAGGGAAGACAAGCCCCTTGTCATCTCCGTGGATCGCGATCACAGAGGCGAATATCCTTGAGATGGCAGGGCCGTAGCATGTCTGCCATGCGGTCTGCTCCTTCTCGTTCTTGTCTATGAACCTGATATCGAATGCCTTTGCGAAGTTCTGCCCAAGGAAATGCGTTGATGGCTGCTGTATCACCTTCCCGTCAGGCATCAGCGTGTCTGCTGCACAGGTGTAAACTGCGCCTGCGAACTTGTCCCACTCAGGCCTTTTGAAGAACATGAAGGGGACCCCGAACTGCCTGTGCATGACCTGCTCTGTGGTATCCATGTCTTCCTTTACCTGGTTTTCTGCTTCTTCCTTTGTGGCGAAAACATCATGCCCCTCTATCCAGTGGAACTCCCGGCTGCGTATGAAAGGCCTGGTGGATTTGGTCTCATACCTCCAGATCTGGCAGCGCTGGTAAAGCTTCAGGGGCAGGTCCCTCCAGGAGCGTATCCATTTGGAATACATGATGTACATGGCTGTCTCGGAGGTCGGCCTCAGGGCAAGCTTTTCCGCCAGCTTCTGCCCTCCTGCCTCTGTTACCCAGAAGACCTCGGGGGTGAAGCCTTCGACATGCTCGCTCTCCTTCTTGAAGTTCTTCTCTGGAATGAGTGCTGGGAACCATACGGGGAGATGCCCCTTCTTCTGAAGCTCCCTCTCCATAGCCCTGTACATCTCCTCCATGCAAAGGACTGACCACTCCCTGAAAACTATGAAGCCCTTGACATTGTATCTTATGTCAGAGAGGCCGGTTTTCGCAATGACCTCGGAGAACCATTCAGAGAAGTCCTTCTTCTTGAAGGTCATTCCTTCCTGCACGCCGTCCTTGCTCCCATTCGCGGACATAATATCAACTAATCATGGAGGTTTAAGTTTCTAATGCCTCAAGTGCTTAAGCTCGCCTGAGTCTGCTGACTGGAACCTCCTGTATATCCAGATTATGATCAGCAGCGCAAGGGCTGTAACCGATACATCTATCACAATGGATGTCAGCACAAGCGCCTGGGGTACCGGGTCCACTGAATAAAGAGGGAATGACTGGATGTTCTCGGAGGTTATGATTGGATTGATCGAGCCGTCCCTGTAGCCCATGGCGATGAAGAATATGTGCAGCCCGTTGCTCAGTATCCCAAGGCCCATGACCTTCTTTATCAGGTTGCTTTTGTAGGCCAGGCAGAAAAGCCCTAGAGCCATCAAGGCGAACGCAGCAAAGTAAGCTTCGTATATCATGTCAATCCTCGTCTGATTTTGCCACAGTGTACCATACCATCAGCAGCCCTGTGAAAACCATTATGCCTCCGACTATGTTGAAGAACATGAGGGAGGAGCCGGACCACAGGCTGAAAAGGCTTTCCGTCGGCACCAAGGCTGCCCTAAGGAAGAATTCGAAAAGTATGAGCATTATCAGGACGAACCCGGCTACTGATTTAAGCACTTCCACGATGCTTTCCTTCAGTTCCGTCTCTGTCTTGCGAATCCCGTAAGCTAGAGTGAAAAGCACGAAGGCTCCTGCCATTATGGAGCCTCCTGAGAACGTCCCTCCGGGAGTGGTATGGCCATGAACGACCACATATATCCCGTACAGGAGGATGAGCGGGAACATGACCCTGGCCGCGGTCCTGATGATAACGTTCATTTTGATGCCTCCTGGGGCTTTTCTTGAGCTTCGCCTGACGCCTGCTTCATCCCGGATATCCTCTCGACCGAAAAAAGCCCGAAGCCCAAGGCGAATATGCCCATGGCTGATGTGAAGAGGATGGTCTCCTCGCCAAGGGTGTCGTATCCCCTGAATTCCCAGACTATCGTGGTCACCGTGTTAGTGGCTGCAAGCTCTTTCCATCCTTCTGTTATGAAGAAGCTCGCGATCTCCTTTCCGGGCCATTCGTTGAATCCAGGGCTCGTGACAGAAAAAACCATGTATCCGGATATTATGATGATGCATGCGAGCCCGATAGAGAGCTTGACCTTCTGGTTCATGGCTTGGCCTCCTTGAGCGGCTTTCCGGACTCCTTCTCGAAGCGCTCGGTCTTCTGTATCGCCACGATGAATATCACGGTGCTCAGCCCTGCCTCCACAGCGGCCTTGGTTATCGCTATGTCAGGCGCGTTCAGGATAAGGAACACTGCGGCTGTGCAAACCCCTGCAGCGGAAAGGAATATGACTGACTTGATAAGGTCTTTGGAGTGAACCGCCAGGATGGCAAAGGACACCACACCAACAAGCAGGGCATCAAAAAGTATCTCATACATGGATAATTATTGGCTCTGGCGGGTTAAATTCCTACTCAGGCTCAATACTTCTGGAGCGACTTCTCGACCTTTTCTCGCCTTTCCGAGATTTCTTCATTTGTTAGCTTCCTTAGAAGAGGAGAACCGCCGACATAGTCATGCGTTGAGTAGCCTAAAGGGATTCCTGATTCTTGTGCGTATTTCTTTTCCGGTTGGCCTATGGCTATCTTAGCTCTATTGAACCAATTCCTTGGCCACATGCCTTATTCTTCTCCGCAAGTTTTAAATCTCGTGAAACAAGAATTCCCTATGAAGATAATCCAGAGGGGAGCGGAGGCTGTGCTGTGCCTTGAGGAAAGGGACGGCCGCAAGGTCCTGGTCAAGAACAGGGTTCCAAAGGGATACCGCTATAAGGAGCTGGACGAGAGGATCCGCTCCCAGCGGACCAGAAGGGAGGAATCGCTCATCATAAGGGCAAGAAGGGTGGGCGTCAGCGCTCCCAGCATACTGGAAGCAAGGGAATCCAAGATTGTAATGGAATGGATTGAAGGGGAAAGGCTGAAGGACTCGCTTAACAGCATGCTGAAGGCCCAGAGGTTGAAGGTTTACAGTCTGATGGGCGAGTCGATTGGGAAGCTGCACGCCTCAGGCATAATACACGGCGACCTGACGACCTCTAATATGATATTTAAAGATGACAGGCTCTATATTATAGATTTCGGGCTGGGGAAAATCTCAGCGAAGGCAGAGGACCAGGCCGTTGACCTGTATCTGCTTTATGAAGCGCTCAAATCGACGCATCTCAGGCTGTTGAAAGAGGCCTGGAAATGCGCTTTAAATGCTTATAAAAAGAACTATGCAAAATCTAATGAAGTTTTCAGCAGGCTAAGCAAAATCGAGAGAAGGCGAAGATACAAAGGAGAATCGGCTGCTCATGCGTGAGCGGCAGTATACAAAAAAGGTTTGAGATAAATGGCAGAAGAAAACGAGGTAATAGAAGTGGAAGCCGAGAAGGAAGTAGTCAAAGAAGTGCTTCAGAAAGAGGAGAAAAGAGGGAAATCCTGGATACCAAGGACCAAGCTGGGGAACAAGGTCCTCAAAGGCGAATACGCCACAATAGATGATGTCCTCAGGTCAGGGGAGCTGATCCTCGAAGGCGGCATAGTAGACCACCTTGTGCCCGGCCTTAAGGAAGAGATAATATACATAGGAGGCAGCCCAGGAAAAGGCGGCGGAATACGGAGGACTGCCACGAAGAGGACTGCGAGGATGCACAAATCCGGAAGGAGATTCAAGCTCACAGCGCTTATTGTTGTCGGGAACGAGAACGGAGTGGTCGGCATAGGCAAGGCATCCTCAAGGGAGCACAGGATTGCCATAGAGAAGGCCACAGAGCAGGCAAAGATCAATGTCATAAGGGTACGGAGGGGCTGCGGCTCCTGGGAATGCGGCTGCGGAGGAGACCACTCCATACCATTCAAGAGCATGGGAAAATACGGCTCGATTTCTGTCAGGCTTCTGCCTGCGCCGAAGGGGACGGGCACTGTTGCGAACAGTACTGTCAAGACAGTTCTTTCGCTGGCAGGCGTGAAGGACATATGGGTCAAGACTCGGGGACAGACATCCACAAGGCAGAACCTTGTGTATGCCCTTTTCAATGCCCTCAAGAGCCTTAACATGACCAAGGGTGAATTGTAATGGATACTGAACTTCCCACCAATGCAGCAGAGAAAAAGCCCAGGGTAAGGAAGCCCAGAGCCTTAGGGGCTGAGAAGAAGCCAAGGGCCAGGAAAGCGAAGCCAGTGACTGCTGAAGAGCCAAAGCATGAAGAAAAAACCAAGCATGCTGAAAAGCATAGTCCTCTTCTGGCTGTGATAAGGGTGAGGGGCCTTGTTGGAATCAACAGGGATATTGAAGACACTCTCAGGATGCTCAGGCTTGACAGGGTTAATCACTGCGTCATTGTCCCCAAGAATCCCAATTTCGAGGGCATGGCCAAGAAGGCTGCCTATTTCGTGACATGGGGAGAGATAAATCAGGAGACCCTTGAGAAGCTCATCGCGAAAAGGGGCAGATTCGCAGGCGATAAAAGGATTTCAGACGAGAATTATGTGAAGGAGCTTGCCCAGCTCATGCTTTCAGGCAAGGCTGCGAAGGACACAGGCATCAAGCCTGTCTTCAGGCTCTCGCCTCCCTCAAAGGGATACAAGCACACAAAGGTGCTTTTCCCCAGAGGAGCCCTTGGATACAGGGGAGAGAAGATAAACGAGCTCTTAAAGCGCATGATATAGTTTTGAAAGAAGGTGGCGCGGCCACCTTCAAACGGAAATTCAATAACGGTGAATGTATGGCTGCGAAGCGAAAGAAAAAAGTGAAGATGATGGGAAAATCCACCTATGGACACGGATCCAAGAAGAAGAGGAGGGGCAGCGGCTCGCGCGGAGGCTGTGGCCTCGCAGGAAGGTTCAAGCACAAGAAGACGTTCTTCAAGCGATGGGGATATGACAAGGACCCCAGGTTCAAGTCCCTCGAAGGCAGGGGGATAAGGGACAGGGAGAAAGCCATAAACATCGGGGATTTGGTAAAGCTCACAGACAAGAGCGAGATCGACGCTTCTGAGTTCGGGTATGAGAAGGTCCTTTCCGAGGGCGTGCTGGAGAAGGCCGTGACAGTAAAGGCGAAAAAATTCTCGGAGAGGGCGAAGGAAAAGATAGAAGCGGCCGGCGGGAAGGCTGTTGTTGAGGAATAAAAAGCTTATTTCTATAATTTTTCTATGAGTAATCAATATTTTGCACTAATATTCAGATCTCGCTGCCCGGAGCGTCCGGAGTTTCACAACTTGCTAACCTGTTATATTTTTGAGGATGGCAAACTGAAAATGCCATTGTACCATTCTTCTGCAAATGGAATTTCTAATTTGATGCTCGAGTTTATTAAGCAAAATAGAGAAATCAGCAGTATTTCACGTCTCAAAGAGCACCAAGACTGGGAGATTCCCAATTATGCTAACATGCCAATTGAAGAGAAAGAATTTTTGGAAATAACTTCACAATATGAAAAGAAATTGGAATACTGAAATAATGATTTTATTAATCCGCTAGCAAAAGAATTCTTATGAAGTTCTCTGACCCTGCTTATGGCGAGTTCGAGATCTCGGAGCCTGTGCTTCTTGAGACCATAATGGCCAGCCCCGTGCAGAGGCTCAAAGGCATAAACCAGTACGGGACCTGGCAATTCATCCTTCCGAGGATGAGGACCACCAGGTTCGAGCATTCCCTTGGGGTGTGCTATCTCCTGAAGCGGCTGGGTGCCGGGATCGAGGAGCAGATGGCCGGGCTGCTGCATGACATCTCCCACACCGCTTTCTCCCATGTTGTGGACTACCTTTACAGGCAGGAGGGACAGCAGGAGCACCATGAGAGCCTGTTCCAAGAGATGTTCATGAACTCGAAGATTCCCAAGATTGCGCAGTCCAATGACATAAAGCCTGAGCTCTTCCTGGAGATGGGGAACTTCTTCCTCCTGGAGAAGCCACTTCCGGACCTGTGCGCGGACAGGCTGGACTACCTTTTCAGGGACAGCGTGCTCCTGGGCATATGCAAGCCTGATGAGGTAAAGGTCTTCATGGACCACCTTGCGGTCAGGGATGGAGAGATACTGGTGGATGATGCCGTTGTCGCCAAGAAGATGGCTCTCGGCTTCATGGAGTGCTCGAAGAGGTTCTGGGCGAGTCCCACGCAGGCCGCCTCCTACCAGATACTCGCAGACGCGTTCAAATCAGGGATGGAGGCCGGGATAATAAGCGAGAAGGATTTCCTGCTCACTGACATGGATGTTTACAACAAGCTCAGGTACTCAAAGAATATCAGCGTGACTGGCAAGTTGGAGCTGCTCAATCCGCAGTTCTTCGCAGTGAACTCTCCGCAGGATTTTGACTTCTTTGTGAAGACCAAGGCGAGGTACATAGACCCCAAGGTGCTGCAAGGCGAGGCTGCAAAGAGGCTATCAGAGATTGACAAGGACTACAGGAAATCCATGACAGACTTCATCCAGAAGGTCTCATCGGGCTACCATGTGAAGGTCTTCCCCAGGATAAGGACCCTGGCCTCCATGCCGAAGAGCGAAATCCAGAAAGCCGAGCCTGCCCCGCATGAGGGCTTCGCAGGGATGAGCTCCCTGCAGAAAGGAATCTCAGGCTGAAGCTTGACTGAAGGCGACAACAGATGCCTTCTAAAGAAATTCCAATTGTATTTGGATTCGTGATTGAAGGCTGCTTGCATGCCACATGTGAAATCGCCTTCTACCCATAAACCAATTTAAATAGACAGTTCAATATTTGGCAAGTGATTGATGATGTTTGGCGGAGAAGGTTATATAGGGCTCCTCAAAAGGATCCCGGGGGTAGGAGGGCCTGTCCAGAAACTCACTTTCAAACAGAAGCTCAAGTGGACAGGTATTGTACTTCTCATTTACTTCATGCTGGCGCAGATACCCGCTTACGGGATTGCCCAGACCAATTTCGAGAACCTGCGGTTCCTTGAGATCCTTCTTGGCTCCAGCTTCGGCTCCATTATGACGCTGGGCATTGGACCCATAGTCACAGCATCCATCATTCTGCAGCTGCTTGTGGGGTCCAAGGTCATAGGATGGGACCTCAGGACTGAAAGAGGGAAGATACTATTCCAGGGGACTCAGAAGCTGCTGGCAATAGTTTTTTCCTTTTTGGAGGCAGGCATTTACGTTTTAATGGGAGCCATACCTGCACAGCCGGGCCTAGCGCTTTATGTGATTGGGCAGCTGGCTATGGGAGGGGTGCTTGTATTGTTCATGGACGAGCTAGTCTCGAAATGGGGCTTCGGTTCTGGGGTCAGCCTGTTCATTGTGGCTGGCGTGGCCAAGACCATAATGGTCAGAGCCTTCAATCCGCTGACGCAGGCAGGGACCTTCCCCACGGCAAGTGTTGAACCTGCGGGAATAATTCCTTACGCTCTGACTAAAATTGGCCAGGGATTACCTATGGATGCATTCCTAGCCCTGCTGCCCATAATAGCCACTGCCATAGTCTTCTTCATCGTGATTTACGCCAATGCGATTAAGGTTGAGATACCGCTTGCCTTCGGCTCCATAAGGGGATTCGGAAGGCGGTGGCCTCTCAAGTTCTTCTACACGTCCAATATCCCTGTAATTCTGACTGCGGCTCTGCTCGCGAACATACAGCTGGTTGGAAGGTCCCTATCTGCTAGTGCACCCTGGATAGCGGAGTTCGACAGCCAGAGCCATGTCACGGGAGGCGTGCTGTTCTATCTTACCCCACCTAACAGCGAGGCAATTATGGGATACATGATTTTCATAGGAGCATTTGCTCTTCTGGGAATACTTGTGGCATATTTTGCAAAGAGGAGGCCTATGACCATAATGCTCGTATTCAGCGTCATCGGAGGCTTCTCTTGGTACCTCTTCGCGACGTCTGCAAGCCTTACCGGCCTTGTCTCTGTCCCGCTCATCGACCTTGCAAGGATGTTCACTTACCTAGCATTCCTGGTCTCAGGCTCCGTGATATTCTCCATTTTCTGGGTGACGACAGCAGGGATGGACGCGCGCACGGTTTCCGAGCAGATACACTCGACTGGGATGCAGATACCTGGATACAGGAGGGATGTGCGCATAATCGAGAGTGTCCTTGGGAAGTACATAATGCCTCTTGCTGTGCTTGGGGCCGCTGCCGTGGGCGCGCTGGCGGCCTTTGCGGACTTCACCAATGCGCTTGGCACAGGAACAGGGATACTTCTTGCCACCCTTATAATCTATAACTTATATGAGGATATAGCAGCCAAGCACATGGAGGACATGCATCCGGCGATCAGGAAGATAATGGGCAGCGAGTGATCCTATGGCTCTCTTACCTTACCAGGAGATACTTCTAATCGCATTAGGCCTTTCTATACTTTCAGCTCTTGTCTCGAAGTTCCTTGCGAACCAGAAGGAGCTCAAGAAGGCGAAGAAGGACATGGAGTTCTTCAAGAGTAAGATGAGCGAGGCCAAGAAGGCAGGGAACCTGAAGAAGGTCAATGAATATTCAAGCGAGATGCTGAAAGCCAGCCAGAGGCAGTTCCGCCACAACATGAGGCCCATGCTTTTTTCATTAATCATATTCATACTGGCCATAGGATGGATAGGCGCCTTGTATGGCGATGTGACTGTCCCCCTTTCTGGCAACCAGACCCTGGAATTCGCTTACCGGGGCGCTGTCCACAAGGTTCAGTTCGAATCTACGACCAATGTGACCAAGGTTGACCTGAATCTTGATGGTCAGTTCTCCCAGGACGAGACTTTTGCCCAAGGCTCCACGTTCATGTTCGAAGGAATGGATTGGAAGGTGAACGCCGTGCCTGGGGATAAAATCCAGTTCCATGCTATAGTGGCGAAATCTCCCCTGAGCATACCTTTCATAGGCTCTGAGCTCAGCTGGTTCTGGTGGTACCTGATAATCATATTTCCAGGCTCCATGATATTCAGGAAGCTGCTCGATGTCGTATGATTGTTCAAGTGTTTAATCAGCTCCCATTAAGGGTACATATTATATTATAAAAGTTATTCCTACTCTCTTATCATGACAGAAAAGCCAGGGAAAAATTATCTGCTTTTTCATAGGATAGGAGAAGAACGAGTCTATAAGCCATCCACTGATATTTCCGGGAATCCTTGCACTGCCCCTTTGGATGAAGGGCATGCAAAGCTGGACGGGGAAAGCGAGCTCATTCTTGTGGATTTGGAGCCTATATTTGGGAATATAGGAGAAATCCTAAAACGAATGAGGATAGACTCTAATGGCTGCAAAGAAACTGTCAAATCATACAGCGGAACTGTGGAAGGCAAAGCATATGCACAGGCATTTGACCTTTCTGCAAGATACTTGGATACGTATCTCAAAATGTTTCAGAAAGCTCTTCCCCAGCTTTCGAATTCTGAATAGATGAATAAGGCTGCCGCTCCCAAATCCTTGTGCACAGATAAAATCAGCCAAGCTACAAATCTAGCATGACCCCGCCGAACCTTTTGGCGACTATGTTGTAGACGAATGCCTCCACAATTCCCATTATGAAGCCGAGAATGCCGAACACTATTGGCATCACAATAATGGAAGCCACTCCTCCGAAGACCCCGGCCACGCCAAGATAAGATGACATGCCAATGGCAGCGGCAATTCCCGCAAAGAAACCGAAAACTGCCATAACGACCGCGAATATCTTCCCGAGGGACATTAGGTCTATTGCCTTGAGCTCCTTCATGATATTATTTGGAGTGTTTTCTTAAAAAGCGTTATTTAAAGCCATTCGCAACAAAATTGTTAGATGGTTTGAAGGCGCAAAAAGGATGAAGTTGGCACAGGCCGGCTTTCCGCTTGCGCTTCTTACCAGGGCTTCCCGCGATAGCTCAATGGCAGAGCACACGGCTGTAGGCTTTTACTGGATTCCCCTTGAGAATCCCGTGAGAACCGGAAGCATGTGTTCGACAGCAACCGTGGGGTTGGGAGTTCAACAGCCAACCCTTTTCTTTCCCGAAAGAAAAGTGTAGGCCTTATCCAAAAGAAAAGGATATACACAATTAACCAGTCGAATGGTTAACTGTGTTGCTGAGAATCTCCCTCGCGGGATTTTGCTTTTTCAGCCTTAGGAATGGGCAGATATGGAATCTGACTATATGGTTTTCAGAAGGATGAGCAGGAATCTTAACAGAAAGCTAAGCTTTTTGCTAGGCGAGATGCGCAGAAAGATGAACCGGAATCCTCTCTGGAAGATCTAGTGCAGGGTTATACCATTAGATATAAGCTTTATCTTCCTGTCGTTTTTGCCTGTTATGAACTTTATCTGGGCGCCAGGCAGCCTGAGAGCCCCCTTCGCAAGGGAGCGTACCTTGTACTGCAGGATGCGCTCTTCCCTTGGTTTCATCTCGCCCAGCTTCCAGATGAGGCCTGTGCTGCCGTCCTCATTCTTTATTACAACCGGCCTTGTGGACTCAATCTCGTCGTGAAGCACCTGCGCCAGGGGCGAGACTGTGTCCTTCACTACGACCTCGCCCAGAGTGTGAAAGAAAGGATTCTTCAGGTGGATGGAAATATTGTGCTTTTTCGCTCCCTTTGGCGAATACCTTTTGGCTATCTGCGGGGTTGTCACGCGAAGGAAAGAATAAATGACCAGGCCTATTGTAAGGATTACCAGCAGCAGATACCCGTAGAGAGCAGGCCAATAGCTGACTGTATATGTGACATAGGATGTTGCGCCAGGCCTTATCTCAGTGATTATGTATGTGCATGCCATACCGCCTTCCTGCTGGACGCAGTTGTCTGCCGGCTTCGTCATCAGTCCTGTCATGGGATCTGCCTTAAGCTCCTGGGTAACGGCATAGTTCCTCTCGATATAGTTGCCGTCGTTGGTGACAGAGACTATGACATGCTTCTCGAACCAGCCCTCGTTCTCCTGGACTGCCTGCATGACATGCCTTACTGGCTGGATGGTTACAGTGGCTTTGCTGTCGGATTCAGCTCCAGCTATCTCAAAAGCGGCTGTGTAGGTCCCTGAAAGAACTGATTTTGCAGTGGATTTGATTTCCCTTTCTCCGCTCGCTGTCGAAGTGAACGGCAATGAAGACACCACCCTTCTTGCGCTGTCTTTCAGCAGGAACCTGCCGGCCACTGTCTTCTCCTCAGGGGTGCTGACCACAAGGGAAAAGCTTACGGAGCTGCCTGAGGCGACAGGCTCAAAGGACTTGACAACCAAACCAGACTGAATGATTATCCCGAGGTTGACAGAGGATTTCACCTCCGGGTTTCTTGCCGATGCTGCAGTTGCCGTGAACTCGAAAGCCCCGCTTTCAGAGCCTGTCGGATAGAAGACCAGGTCAAAGCTCTCTGATGAGTGGGCCGGGATGCTTTTTGCAATGAAAGCTGGCATGAACCACTCCAGATGAGGGCCGGACAGAACCATCTGGAAGATGTCTTCATGGTCCTGGTTGTTCTCAATTGTCATCCGGAACTTCATGGAGGAATACAGGCTGCCTGTCTGGATGGCTGGGTCGATTGATACGCCAACAGGCGATGCAGAGACAGAAGCAGCGGTCAAGATAAAAAGGCATGAAACCATCGCGGTCAGCAGTGTTTTTGCCATTTGACATCACAAAGAACGGTTGATTCGTTTACTTAAATAATGATAACATGATATTTAAAGTTAGCGGGATTGGCTTCTTGGAGGCTTGCATGGAGAAGATTATACTTGTCGACGAGAATGACAGGGAGATGGGCTCAGGGGAAAAGCTCAAGGTGCATGAGGAAGGGAAGCTTCACAGGGCATTCTCCATCTTTGTGTTCAATTCAAAGGGCGAGCTTCTCCTTCAGAGGAGGGCGGCATCGAAATACCACTGCGGTGGCTTGTGGACCAATACTGTCTGCAGCCATCCGAGAGTCGGGGAGTCGCTGGACAAGGCTGTGCACAGGAGGCTGAAGGAGGAGATGGGCTTCGATGTCCCATTGAAGGAGGTTTTCAGCTTCATATACAAGGTAAGGTTCGGCAACGGCCTCACGGAGCATGAGCTGGACCATGTTTTTTTCGGGCAATATGACAGCGAGCCCAGGCCCAATCCTGAAGAGGCTGACGGCTGGAAATGGGTTTCGCTTGGAGAGCTGGAAAAAGATGTCAAGAAGAACCCTGACAGTTATTCATACTGGTTCAGGGTTTCGCTGGACAGGGTGATATCCCGCAGGAAAGCGTTATAAAGAGCGGTGGCTGCTCTGTTTATTAATCGGGAAATAAATATTACTCATGGCTGCTGACCCCAATTTGATGGAATACATCAGGCGGCAGATAAATGCCGGATTCAGGAAGCAGCAGATTTACGATGCGCTGCTTCAGGCAGGCTGGTACAAGGAAGAGGTTGATGCTGCCTTCTATGAGATTTCCCTCAGTGTGTTTCCTCCATCTTATGTCCCAGCTGCTCCCAAGGCCGCATCAGCCAAGCAGGAGCTGCCAGCAAGCCCTGGATTCTTCTGGAAGCTCGGGAGCTCGATAGTTCGGCCTGGGGCGCTTTTTGAGTCCGTCAGGAAGGAGCCTGATATTGGGAACTCCCTGAAATTCTATGGGGCGGTTTCCTTCATCCACCTTACAATAGCACTTGTGGGGATTTTCTTTGCAGTAGGCTTCCTCACCAATTTCCTTGAGACATCCTTCCTGAATTACTTAGCTATCATGCTTCCGGAGCTGGCTAAAGCCGGCATAATCAGTCTTTTCTTCGGTTATTTCATCCTGCTTGCCTTCACTTTTATCGCATCCGGGATTGCCCATGCGTTTGTCTGGATTCTTAGGGGTAGCAGGGGATTCGTGCAGACTTACAAGTCCCTTGCATACTCTTTCTCTGTGACCCTTCTGTTTTGGCCAGCCTTCCTCCTCTGCTTCCTGCTGCCCGGCCTTACCCAGATGATAATCCAATCGTCCGCAATCTTCATCTTGGCCTGGATGGCTTGTTTGATTGGCATGGGGCTTTGCAGGCTGCATCAAGTCCCTGTATTCAAAGCCGCGATATCCGTGTCGGCTCCTATAGCCATTTCGGCTATCGCTCTGATTTATATGGCTCCTTGGCTTGGCCTGCTCAGTCCCCAGGAGTCTGGAGGTGCCGTGACAGGATTCGATGGGTTCTATATCCAGAGATGGAATTATGACTACCAGGGCAATTTCTCCATTATGCTAAAAAACAATGACACAAGCCCCATGACCATAAATGCAGTCACCGCTGAATGCGGTGAAGAAAGAAACTCGATTCCTCTATCAACCATGGACCCCACGCATCTGGAGCCTGGCGGCTCTGCATACTTTTCCACTGGACTTGAGAAATGCTCCCCCAAGGAAGCCGGGGATGCCTACACGATTTCTGTCGGCGTGAGATACCTTAATGAGGACAAAATGATGGTGTATTCATCCAGCGGCTCAGTGAGCGGAATCATCATGTAGCTTATCTTTTCAGCTCAAAGCTGTACCTCTGAGGCTCCCATTTGTTTTCCTTACCCGTATAGCTGCACTTTGCGCAGACCAGCCTAACAAGAAGCTTCTTTCCCTTGAGGTTTTTCGTGTATATCCTTTTCAGGGAATGCCCGCATGAGGGGCACTTCTTCGGAGGCTGGCCCTTCTTTGTTAATGTCGAAACCTTCACCTGCGCTATCTGCAGGGCCGCTGACCTTGCTCTCCTTTCAGAAATAGAGTAAGCCGTATCGACTTTCTTAAGCTTCCTGTTGACAAGGTCTGCAAGCTCTTTCTGCGAGGTGACCTTCCTTTCCTGCAGGACTTCCTTTATGATGAACTGCACGGTGTCCGTTTTTGGAATTCGCATATTAATAGATGGAAATCATAATTAAATAGGTTATGAAAGAGGATTTCTGGTGTATAGCAGCTGTTTTGATGGTTTTTTTGGTATCAGCCAGCATTATTAATGTGGTAGAGGCGCAAAGCCCGCTTGAGAGGGCTACCTTCTGCACTGCAGGGGAGACAAGGCCCTGCCCGGACATTGGGATTTGCAAGAATCAGGTGAAGGTTTGCGATAACGGCATCTGGTCCCAGGCCTGCACAGGTGGCACAGGCCCTGTCAGGGAGATATGTGACAACGAGCTTGATGACAACTGCAACGGGGAAGTGGATGAATGCGTGAATGTAACGGACTCTATAGGGCTCTTCCTTATCGGAGGCGGCGTCATGATGCTCGTCTTTGCCCTGGTCCTGTCCAGGATAATGAAATAGCCGCTTCACGGCTGTCTTTTTAATACTATTTATTTTATAATAACGAGAATTGTCATAGGACACTTTCCATCAAACAACGCGGAGATGGCGGACCGGCTACGCAGCCGCCTGCAGAGCGGCGCAAGGGAGTTCAACTCTCCCTCTCCGCTTTCAAGAATTGGTGGTGAATTAAATCCTGAAAACCCTGTCGGTCCTCGCCACAGAGCCTTTCACGCCCCGAGAAACATCCTCTTTGACTGTTGCGAGCGCAATTATTTTTCCGCCTGAATAAACCCCAATGCGCTCCTCTTTCCTTATTCCCTTGTCGGCCTTTTCTATAAAATCGACCAGGACAGGCGAGCCGTTCAGGATTTTCGGAGCTGAATTCTCTTTGACAAAAATCTTTTTCAAACATATTCTCTCCATGGTGTTTTCTATGGAGATGACATATTTTTTGGGGTTTTTTTCAAGCTGTTCAAAACTGCCACATTCTTCAGAGGAGAATGGCCCTGCCTTCGTTCTCCTGAGGGATTTCATATGGGCTTGAGTGTCCATCCTCTCCCCCAGATCAGAGCAGAGCTTGCGGATGTATGTGCCGGCCTGGCATCCTATCCGGAAAGAAACATCCCTTCCAGAGATTCCAGTAATCTCGAATGAATAGATGTTGCGCTCGCGGGGCTTGCGGGAGACTGCCGACTTAACAGGAGGCCTCTGCACAATCCTTCCTGTCAGGGATTTGACAGATTTCAGCAGCTCATCGCGAGAGAAGTCCCTGTGGATGTGCATGACGCCTTCATACTCTTTGGGGAGGCCCATAAGCAAAGGCATTGCTTTCGTGGCCTCGTCCAGCGCTATGATAAGGACGCCTGTCGCTCCCGGATCCAGGGTGCCGGAATGCCCTGCCTTCTTTGCGGAAAATATTCTGCGTAATTTTTCCGCGCATTCCAGGCTGGTAGGGCCTAGGGGCTTGTCAAGCAGAACGATGCAGCGGCGGAGGCTGTCCATACTCTATCAGTCGCTGCTGGATTAAAGAAGATTGGGCTGAAATTAAGCTATTTAAATTAGACTTGTGCTATATAATAGATTTCAGCAATGCAAATGGTGCAAACATGGCAAAGAACAAGTTCCCGGAAGCCGAGAAGAGGATGTTCCACCGCGTGTTCATATGCATGAAGTGCGGCGGCAGGATAAGGGCAGATCTGCCTAGGGTGAAGGCCGGAAAGGTGAAGTGCAGGCTGTGCAAGTCCAAGAAGCTCAGGCCGATTCATAAGGAAGCAAAGGCGTAACCGGTGGATAAGTGCTTACTAGTTCTGCAAAAAATCATGCTGATTCCAAAAATCAGAATTATTTAAGCACCTGGATATAATAATAAAGAAAGGTTGATTTATGGCAATCAAGGCGTACAAAAGGGGTTGGCACCACACAAAAACCAGAGGAAGAGAGTCTACCATAACATGCAGCTTCTGCGGAAGGAAAGTGCCCAAGTACAAAACCTTCCCCGTCATAAAGGGATTCAGCATCACAGACCCCCTTCTGAGGAAGGAGCTTGGCAACAGGGACCGCAGGGAGCTGAACCTGTTCTCCAGCACGATGCATGCATGCCCTGCATGCGCAAGGCACAGGAACATAGTCAGGAAGAAGAGGACTTATTAAGCTTTATAAATAGGCGATTCAAGAAAAAAGGATTAAAAAAATAATAAATTATAAAAATGGCATACGCTATCATCTCCCCGGAAATTGCACCCCCTCTGAGAATGACTGGTTATTTCTCAGGACCGGAATTGGATTTTAATTATCTTAGCCGTGAGGCCGATGGCATTGAAATCCAAAATAACCCGGACCGAGTTTTTGAAGGCAGCAGATGGACCGGAAGGGTATCCACCTACAAGAGCTCTGATGAAATGGATTTTGATGAAATCTACAGAGGCATCCTTGAGGAATGCCTCGAATATGTTACAAATGAAGAGGAAATCGATTCCGCCTTGGCTGCTATCATGGCAGAAGTTACTGATGAAGACGCTATTTTAACTCCCTGAGCACTAAATAATATACATGGGCATTGCTGAATTCTACAGGAAGTATTCTGTGAAGCTCTTTGGAGGGTTGGCCAGGCAGCTGGCTGGCAGCTTCTCCGCGCTCAGGCCTCACCTCATCGGGGCCAACATAGGCATACTGCTTGAGGTCTGGGTCTCCATGATACTTCTAACAACCTTGATTGTGTACTCCATATCCCTTCTTGCTGTTATCATGTTGGGCCTTTTCATCTCATTCGATTTCCTGACATACATTTACATAATCATATTCATCCCTGTCATGGCCGCTTCCATGGTCTTCCTTGCCTTCTACATCTATCCTGTCCAGAGGTCCGCAAAGATACGCAATTCCATAGACAACAACCTACCGTTCGCGCTATCCCATATGGTGGCCATCTCCTCATCCGGGATACCCCCTGAGTTCATGTTCGAGCTGCTCACCGGTTTCAAGGAATACGGGGAGATATCGAAGCAGGCTTACCTTGTCGTGAGGAACATAAAGACCTTCGGGATGAGCTCCGTGAGCGCCCTTTCTAATGTCGCGCAGAGGACTCCTTCCCCGTCTTTCAAGCAGATACTCCTTGGCATACAGAGCACGATAGAAAAGGGCGGGAACCTTACTCAATACCTGGGGGAGATGTCGAACCGCGCGCTGTTCGAGTACAGGATAAAGAGGGAGAATTATGTGAAGACGCTTTCCACTTATGCGGATGCATACACCGCTGTCCTTGTGTCCGCTCCGTTGATGATGATAGTTGTGCTCGGCGTCATGAGCGTCATCGGAGGGGATATCATGGGGCTTGCTGCAACAGACCTCATGTTTTTAGTGACTTGGATAATAGTGCCCTTGGCTAATATATTTTTTATAGCATTCCTTCACCTGACATATCCGGGATCTTAGAAAAAGCTACTTTGCATCCACTGGAAAAACCTTCTCCTTGGCAAAGGGATTCTTGTTGCTTTTCACCCAGGACATCACTGAAGGCTTGTCCTTGTAGAAAAGGTTTATGACATAGCACACATTCTCGAAGTGCGATATGTCGTTCTTCTGCATCCAGAGCATCACAGACTTCCTGTCATTCAGCTCTGACAGCACTTTCTGGTTCTGTACTCCGTCCTGGAAGGCCATCTTCTGGATCAGGTCTGACTCCTCGATGGTGTCTTTGAATATGTCGTCCGAGGGTATCCAGACGAATATCTTCTTTGAGTGCGCTGTGCCTGTGCTGGCGTCAACAGACTGGATCTCGGAAATCTCCTTCACCCTTCTTGAGGATTTCCCCTTTTCCTTTGCGTTGGTCATGATGATAATCAGGTCAAGGGATTCAACAAGGGATGGGGAAAGCTCTATCGGAGGCATTTCCAGCCTCTTTATGACATCCTCGAGGGAACCTGCATGTATGGTCCCTAAAGAGGCGTGTCCTGATGCCATCCCCTGGAAGAGGACATAAGCCTCCTTTCCTCTTACCTCTCCTACTATCACGTAATCGGGATTCTGCCTGAAGCTCTCTTTCAGGAGGTCGAACAGATCGACTTCTCCGTATTTCCTGCCGGTTGCATCAGGTATCCCGAAGCCCTCCCTGGATACAGAAGGAATCCAGTTCTCGTGTGGGAGGTTGATCTCTCTTGTGTCCTCAATGGAGACAATCTTAAGCTCCCTTGGTATGAACATGCTGAGGGCATTGAGAAAGCTCGTCTTGCCGGTTGACACGCCACCGGAAATCATGATGGAGAAATTATGCTGTATAAGCAGCCATATGTATGCCATCATCTCAGGAGAGGCGGTCTTGAGGTTAATCAGATCCACTGGGGAGAACGGATTCTTCCTGAACTTCCTTATCGAGAAGGTTGGTCCCTTGGTTGTGACATCCTTGGCGAAGGATGCCTGCACCCTCGAGCCATCAGGAAGCCTGCCGTCAAGAAGAGGGGTTGCATAGGATATGTATCTTCCGCATCTCTCTGCTATCTTTATCACAAAATTTGACAGCTTTTCATCATCTGTGTAGGCTATGTTGGTCTCCAGCGAGCCGAACTTCTTGTGAATGATGTAAACAGGCGTTATGAGGCCGCTGCATCCAATGTCTTCAATGAAAGGGTCGAACATGAGAGGCTCGATTTCGTTGAGCCCAACAAAATCCCTGACTATATAGTATGCGATCTTGGAGTATCTTTCAGAAGGAAGGACAAGGTTCATGTCGTCCAAGACCTTCTGTATCTTTTCCTGTATGTAGGCAATCGCCTCCTCCCTGTTTCTTATCATCGACATCTTTACATCGATGGTCTCAACCAAGGCCTCTTCAATTCTCCTCATCGTGCCTGTGTCATCCGCCTCCATCTTGGGCTCCTCTATCGTGTACAATAGCTTCTTTCCCTGGGAATCCCACTTGATGAATGCGTAAGAGAAGGGCTCTATAAGAGGATACCTGATGCTGACACGGGTTATGTCAGAAATTGGGGGGATGGCAACAATCCCCTTGGGCTCGGACATGGAGAATGAGGGATAATCTTGTTGGCCAATCTTGCTTCTTTTGCTTTTCTTTGGATTGATTACCATTTTATGAATGCCTCCTCCTTTGGATAGACTGTGATTCCGTCGTTGTCTATCTTGTAGGGATGCAGCTTCTCGGAATGGGCCGAGCCTCTGACCTTCCAGACCTGGAGGGCTCTGGAAAAAGTGGATTGCAGCCTTTCATAATAAAGGACGATGACGGTGTCAGAGACGAACTCTTCCACGCCATATCTTGATATTCCCTTGCTGCCTGGTACAATCTCTGATGTTATCAGTGCGGTGCATCCGAGCTTTCTCAGTATGAGGGACAGATTGAATATCATCCTTCTTAGCTCTGTCTTGTCCTTTATGTGAAGGCCTATGGCGGAGACCGAATCAACGACCACTCTCACAGCCTTTATCTGGCGGACAGTGGATTCAAGCATTGAGAATACCTCCTCTATATGGAAGGGGTCGTAGCGTATGAAAGCGAACTTCTTTGTCTTCTCCAATGAATCGAAGTCCCACCCCAAGGTCCTTGCGTTTTCCTTTATCGAGTCTATGGGCTCCTCCAGGGACAGGTACACTCCGTTCTCATTGAACTTCTTGACGCCGTTGTACATGAATTGCGTGCAGAACATAGTCTTGCCTGTCCCGCTCGTTCCGGTGAGAAGCGCAAGCTGGGTCTTGGGTATGCCACCGCCCATGAGCTCGTCAAGCCCCTGTATACATGTTTTGACTCTTTCCATAGGCAACAATTAATATATATAATAAGGAACTATAAAAATCACCCGCAGCGGCACGCAAACCAAGCTGTGAGTCCTGTATTAAAGCGCCCTTTTCCAATTATTAGACAGGCGCTTGCGGAAAGGAGGCAGCGGCAGCTGCCTGATATGTATGGACAGCACGGAAGATTCGGGATCGAAGCAGGCAAAGCCTGTTTCGGTGGAGAAGCAGCTGAAGGCGATGATAGCCGAGCTGGAGAAGATAAGGGGAAGGCACACGGAATTGGTCAGCGTTTACGTACCTGCGGGATTCAACCTGACGAAGGTGGTTGACCAGATCCGCTCTGAGCAGTCCACTGCACAGAACATAAAGAGCAAGTCCGTGAGGAAGAACGTGCTTTCCGCCCTGGAGAGCATAACGCAGCACCTGAAGCTTTACAAGCAGACGCCTGAGAAGGGCCTCGTCATATTCGCAGGCAACGTCTCGGACAAGGAAGGCGTCGCGGACATAGAGCTCTGGGCTTTGGAGCCCCATGAGCCTGTCAGGACCAGGCTCTACAGGTGCGACCAGATTTTCGTTTTGGATCCTCTGAAGGAGATGGTGAGGGAGAGGGAGGTGTACGGCGTCATCGTGGTGGACAAGGGCGACGCCGCGATAGGGATGCTAAGGGGCAAGAGGCTGGACATGTTAAAGCGAATGGACTCCATCGTCCCGGGGAAGACCAAGGCCGGAGGATGGAGCGCCAACAGATATGCCCGCATCCGCGAGGGGCTGCTTAACGATTTCCTCAAGAAGGTGGGGGAGGTCGCGACCAGCAACTTCAAGCAGGTGCCGGAACTCATCGGAATCATCATAGCGGGGCCGGGACCGATAAAGGAGGATTTCGCGGAAGGCGATTTCCTGGAGTACACCCTCAAGGCCAAGATACTCGGCACGGTTAATACAGCTTACACCGGGGAGTACGGCCTCAAGGAGGCTGTGGATAGGGCCGAGGACCTGATAGCTGAGGCCTCTGTCATAAAGGAGAAGAGGATCCTGGACAGGTTCTTCACCGAGCTCGAGAAGGATTCTGGCCTTGCCGTCTACGGCCTCATCCAGACCGGGGAGGCCCTCAAGGCAGGGAACGTGGAGACCCTTTTACTATCCGAGGCCTTCGACTGGGTGAGGACCGGGTTCGAGTGCAAGAACTGCGGATTCAAGTCGGAGAAGATAGTCAACAGGGGGCAGATAGACGAGCAGAGGTGCCCTGAATGCAACTCAAGGCTCGCAGTCACCTCTGAGAAAGAGATAACAGAGAACATAATCAGGACAGCGGAGGAGATGAACACAAAGGTCGAGATGATATCCATAGAAACCCAGAGGGGCGAACAGCTGAAAGAACTGGGCGGGATTGCGGGGATTCTGAGGTTCAAAGCTTGATAGAATGCCTTGATTTCATATCTTGTGAAACCTGCCGACTTTAAATTAAAAGACATGTTGTTTAATTAGTCCTTGGCGCAATGCGAATCCCCAAGCCAAGCGTATATAGTAAGACCTGAATGTCTAACCCAGTGATACCCTGCCGGACAAGAACCGTCACATACATTCAATCCTTGGCAGGTTTGCAAAAGTATATTGCCTCCCGTAAAATGTGAACACCATCCGCATAAAATTCCGGTGTAACCACTGCTAACGCTCAAACATTTTCCACCTCCCTGGTCTGTGCATATATCGCCGGTGGCATGGATATTTCCGCTTACGTCCAACTTCGCCCCCGGACCAGATGTCCCGATGCCGACGTTGCCGCCGGTTGTAACAAATAAAGCATTATTTTGAAGGC
>CAYGVS010000014.1:0-26113 GCA_964353635.1 uncultured archaeon
CGTGTTCCTTATAGCGAATGACCCCTGGTCGCAGAAGCTGAGACCGCTTAGGCCTTACGTCAAGCCCGTCAAGCTTTCAAAGGTCCATGTAGCCTCTCTCGAGAAGAGGCTCAGGGAGATATGTGAGAAGGAAGGCATAGCCCCACAAGGGGCAGTCCTCAAGAGCCTGGCTAGATGGTCGCAGGGAGACCTCCGCTCTGCCATAAATGACCTGCAGACCGTTGCAGAGGGGAAGAAGGAGATAGCAGAAGAAGACCTGGAAGCGCTTGGCTACAGGGAAAGGGAATCCACCATATTCGATATTTTGCCCACGCTATTCAAGTCCAGGAGCATAGCTGCCTCTAGGCGCGCCATCCAGTCCGCTGACAAGGATGCGGACGAGATTTTCTGGTGGATCGAGAACAATATACCCCTTGAGTTCCCGATGGAAAGGCTGGCTGATGCGTATGACCTCATGTCAAGGGCTGACATAATAAGGGGAAGGGTGATGAAGCAGCAGAACTGGAGGCTGAAGGCCGTCATGAGCGACATGATATCCGGGATCTCTGTGGTGAAGGGGGAATCCCACGCCCCGCATCATGGATTCATGATGTACCAGGCTCCCCAAAAAATCATAATGATGGGAAGGACCAAGGCCAGGCGCGCAGGGATGGATGCCATGTGCAAAAAAATCGGCGCAGCCGCACACACCTCAACGCGGGTCGTGAAGAGGGATTACCTGCCTTACATAAGGATTATGCTTAAGAAAGGCAAGCCTGATAGCATGCGCTCGGATTTTTCCGTGAATTTTAATAAGGATGAGATTGAATTAATTCTGCAATAGGGCCCGTAGTTCAACGGATTTGCACAGAAGTTGACAAGAGTCAACTTCCAAGAAACGGATAGAATGCGGGATTGCGGATCCTGTGATCTGGGTTCGATACAAAGGCTTTTGAACGAAAGAAAGAAGGCGTCAAGAGACGCCTTCAGTCGAAAATCAAAAGCCTTTGGATGCCAAAAATCTTTACCTGAACAAGACAATAGAAGCATATAACTTTCATAATAGTTTTTGGTGCGAGAATCCCAGCGGGCTCATTGCTATTTTTATTTATAAAATCAGAATCCCTGCAAGGAAGGCAAGCAGCCCCAGGAAGTAACCGTATTTTACCGCCTTCCTCATCCTTGTGAAGTCTTCCTTTTTCCTCGCGGTTATAGAAAAGGCTATGCAGGCTGCAAAGACAGCATCAGCGGGAAGCATATAAAACAGGTAGTTGAATTCCATGAGCCCTAGAGTGAAGGGCAGGGGTGAAAGGACTATGGCGATTCCCAGGGAAACTATGGAGGTTATTATCCCCGTCTTCTCCTTGTACTTGAGCACCACGCCCTCATCAGTCACGATGAACCTCTCCATGAAGCGCTTCTTCGTGAAAGACTGCTTTTTCAGGAACGTCTTCTTGTCGCCTTCTATGTCTTCCAAGTCCTTGAATATCTCCCTTGAGACCGTGACGAGGCCTGCAAGCAGGCCGAAAACCAAGGGAAGCTGGATGTTCCCAACAGCAGCCCCGCCAAAAAGAAATGTGGACCCGGTAAGGTACCCAACTGTAAAGTTTCCAAAGAAAGTCTTGTGCTGCAGGCTCCAAGAATAAATGATGAGAAGTATGGAATTGAAAATCGCTATCCCGAAGGCAAGCCAGTTGGTGGAGGCGGCAAAAAGTATGCCAAGCAGGAAAAGGCCAAGCGAGAAAGCCAGCGCCCTCCTCCTTGAGACCTTCCCTGAGGGTATTGGCCTGCCGGGCCTGTTCACCTCATCGGCCTCCGCATCAAAGTAATCATTTATCCCGTTCCCGCCTCCTGTTATCAGGAAGGCTGCTGCCAGGGCCACTGCAACGGGTTGCCACACAAAAAACACGTCCAGCTTTAGAACAAGAAAGCTTCCTATAAGGACCGCGAAAGCTGCCATGAGGCAGTTCTTCGGCCTCATAAGCTCAAAGTAGCCGAGCATGATAAGGAATTGTATGGAGGATTTAAAGGCTTGTTTTGGCACATGCTATCAATAAATTTTCTGCCGGCATTATATTTTTATGGAAACGTATTCCCGGATATTTTCAGATGAGCCGGCAATGCTATTTCTTGTCCCTTTCAGTGTGCCGAAAGTGGATAAAGAGGACATTACTGAATTTGTTTATACATGCATGGAAGCTGACTGGGAAATCCTGACCGAAGAAGAGAAATGCTTTCTCAAGGAAGGATACGAACTGCTTGAAAAGACTCCCGGCCATAGGAGATTTGTGAAAAGCGTTATAAGGGATTATGAAGAGTCATGCGAGAATGAGGAGATATATTACCAGGACAGGCAGAGACTCTTGAGGAACATACAGGAACTGGAGCGCCGCTTAATTAACTGACATGGCTCTTGAATATCAGTCTCCCCTGAATCCCAGCATTTCCGCTATTTCCTTCCAGCTTCCCGGTGTATATATCCCTCTTTCACTGCATTCGTCCTTGAAGCGCTGCCTTGCAGACGGCGCAGCAATACCCATGCCGACCTGAGTGAGTGGCTCTATGTCCTCATTGTCTATGAATGCTGTTTCATAAGGATCGAACCCTAGCCCTGAAATATAAGAGCTCAACCCCCTTTTTCCGGGGGCAACATTCTCTTTAAAACCATCCACCTTAGAGTCTTTGTAAAGAATTCCATTGCCTTCAATGTGGTCAAAATATCCAAGCAATCCTTCCTCCTTCAAGGCAGGTATTGCAAATTCGAGAAGCGCCGCAGTGTATATGCCGGTAGCCATCCCGTTTTCTTTTGCTTTTTTGAAAAGCTCTATGGCCCTCGGGTCAGGTCTTCCAAAAATCCTCTCTTCCCCAAGCAGCTTTTTCATCAGGCTGGGAACCTTTGTCTCCCTTAGCTGGAGTCTTTCCGTAGCTTTTTCTATAACAAAATTATCCTCCCCTTTGAGGACTCCGGTCACGTAAGTTCTAAGAAGCTTATGGTTGTCGCCACCAATAAAACCGAGCACACATTTTGCCTGCTGCGGAATTAGTAAGTCCATATATCTGAAAAAGTTTCCCTGCTCCTTATGATAAGCCAAGAGCTCATATGCCAGCGGTATCTCCAGGTATCTGGGCTCTAATGTTCCATTATAATCTGTAAACAGATTTCTTGCTTTGGACATGAAAATAGAACGGATGTAAATATTTTAAAGCCTTACCCCTTTATTACTCCAACAGGAACCATTCTTGCGACCTTGAGGGAGATGCCTGAGCCGTGGACAGTGTCTATCACAGCCTCCACGTCCTTGTATGCGAGAGGCGCCTCCTCCGAAAGGCTCTTCGGGTGAGTGGCCTGGGCGGTTATGCCCTTGTCTGCAAGCTCCTTTTGGATTGTGGATCCCCAGAATTTCTTTATCGCAGCCTCCCTGCTCATTGCTCGGCCCGCGCCGTGCGCGGATGAGCCGAAGGTTTTGTGCATGGCTACTTCCGTACCTTTCAGCAGATAGGATGATGTGCCCATGGAGCCTGCTATTATGACAGGGGTATCAGGGAAGGCGCGGGTGGCTCCTTTCCTGTGAACATAGACCTTCCTAGTCTTTCCCTCTATCCTGTGCTCCTCGAGCTTGACTATGTTGTGGGCGATTGCGTAAACGGTCTTCATGTCCATGGATTCCCAGTCCCTCTGGAAGACCTTCTCAAAGGTCTCGCGTATCCACTTGGTCATGACAGCCCTGTTCGCGAAAGAGTAATTCACAGCAGCCTTCATTGCCGCGAAGAAGTCCTGCCCCTCCTTAGATGTGGCAGGGGCGCATGCCAGCTGCTTGTCAGGTATCCAAATCTTGTACTTCTCCACAGCCTTTTCCTGGATAGCCATGTAATCCGTGGCCACTTGGTGACCCAGGCCGCGGGAGCCGCAGTGCAGCATTATCATGGCCTGGCCTTTTGAATGGATTCCCCATTTCCTTGCAGTTGGGGGATCAAAAATATCAGTGACTTCCTGCACCTCAAGGAAATGGTTTCCAGCACCCAGAGTCCCAAGCTGAGGGCTTCCCCTCTTCATGGCCAGCGGGGATAGCTTGGACGGGTCTGCCCCTTCCATGCAGCCGTGCTCTTCCGTGGCCTCCAAATCCTCCTTGGTGGCATAGCCTTTCTCAACAGCCCACTTCACGCCGTGGGTGAGCACCTGGGTTAGCTCCGCCTGCTGGACCCTCAGGGGGCCTGTGGCCCCCACTCCAACAGGTATGGTCTTGAAGAGCGCGGGAACTAAATCTTTTATCTTCTTCCTGACATCATCTGCCGTGAGATTGGTACGGATAAGATTGACCCCACAGTTTATGTCGAAGCCGCAAAGACCCGCGGAGATTATCCCTTCCTTCTCGTCAAAAGCAGACACAGCTCCCATGGGTAACCCATACCCCCAGTGCATGTCGGGGAGGCCGATTACAGGCTCCACAACCCCCGGGAGCGTGGCCACGTTTGTCAGCTGCTCGAATGCAGAATCGTCACCTGAGTCTATGAGGGCCTTGTTCATTATGACTTTGGCGTCAACCCTCATCTCCTTCCGCACGGATTTCGGGAGGGTCCACTCGTAATCGTTTATCCGCTTTAGCTTTTCCTTCATTGTCATAATTCACCTGCAGTAATTTTGATATCTTATTTAATAAACGATTCAAATAAAAACCATGATAAACAAGCGCGCAAGGAGCAGGCGGGGAAGGACGCACCACCTTTTCAGGAGGCTGCAGAAGGCCAACTGCGAGATGTGCGGGGAAGGGGTAAGGGTTCCCTTCATCCCGGAAGGGAAGAGGCCCATCTACTGCAAGAAATGCCTGGAGAGGCAGAAGAAGGAGCGCAGGCAGAAGAGGGGCCTTGAGGGAAGGGAGAAGGAATTCCGTTGATGAGCCCCCATTCTCAATCCTGATTTTTCAAGGATTATATAGAGGCTGAGATAACAATATACTATGGCTAGCAGAGGGGTGGTCCTAGCTTTTTTTGCAGCTTCTGTCCTAGCATCCGCAGCCTTTGCCTTCCATGCGGAAGCCGCAGCCACCTTGGCTGCCGAGGGCCTTCAGACATACTATACGCCATCCAAGCCTTTCTCAGGCTCACTGAAAATCACTTTTGACAGGCTTCTACCCCAAAACAGCCAGGTTATCGCACTCATCGACGGCTCGTATGCAGCATCGCTTGATATTACCCCATTTGTGAACGGAACTTACCTGTTCAAGAGCTACCAGTTCACTTACAATATAACCGCAACTGGCAAGAATGAATGGACAGAATCACCTGCCAAGCAGTTCTATTACAAGATATCAGCAAAGGGAACGTGCGGCAACCAAGGCTGTGTGGGTCCCCCAATGACCTGCGACTGCGCCGGCCTTTGCACTCCACCAAGTACAGAGCCATACAAATGCGACTGGACCATCACATCAGGCTTCAGCTCTTTGGCAAACGTGAGCGCAAATGACTACCTGAAATTCATTGTGGATGGAAGGGGTTATATTTCTCCGCCATTTAGCCAAAATCCGGATGATACTGTATGGATGGAGGTATCCAACAACCCCTCCATATCAGGCGTGCAGACCACCATGAGGCAGGTCTGCGGGAACTACGATTTTTACCAGTATCAGATAACAGATGAGTATGGATGGATAAGGCGTTCACTACCTCTACCTGATGAAAGCTTCAAAGACATCCCAGGCACGACGAACAAGATAATCGAGATAGAGAACTTTGACGAGAAAAGCCTGACCATAGACAGGGCTAAATTTGTGGAAGGAGGATGCTCCCAAGCTTACGCTTGCGGGGGGATATACAAGAACGGGATAGTCATGAACTCAGGCTATTTGGCGAACGGTACAAACGGGGAAATAATAATATACGACTTCGATCCCGCAGCCAGCTACTACATCACATACTTTCCTCCGAATGGCCCGATGCTGTGCGCTTATTCAAGCAGCAGGATGATGAACTCAACTACTTGGGAGAGGACTGCTGTCCAAACAGGAACTGTAAGCTATGACAAGCCCTTTGGAAAGGTTTACACAAGCGACCAGCTCCCTTATGCGTTCAACGGCTCATTGACATTCAAGTGGTTCAATGACAATTTCTCACCGCCTGACTGCCCTAATAACCAAGCCTGCTCAAGGACTGTGAACTCATATGCAGCCTACAAGACCAGCGACCCCTCGGGAAGCTATATCGCCCTGACTTTCAACCCACAGGCTAGGACAGTGAACGCCACGGTCTCTTCTACTGACCTTTCCGCCAGCTACACAAAATACATACCATTCTCGAACTTCACAGGCTTCATATCCCCTTCCGCGGCCTCAGGTCACACCCTTGCCTTCATCCTTCAGGAGCCCAGCGGACCGATAGCCAGCAGCCCTGACTACCCTTTCTTTGTTTGCAGCGACTCTGATGACGATGGCTACTGCAAGGAAAGCGGGGACTGCAATGACACTAACCCGCACATTAATCCAGGCGCAACCGAACTCTGCAACGGCAGGGATGATGACTGCAACGGGCAAGTTGATGAGGACTACATGATTGCAGGTAAGATGCTTAACAGCAAGTGCGGCCTCGGAAAATGCCAAGGCACATGGGTATGCTCAATGAACCAGACTGCTGTTGTTTGCAGTGCGGCACCCACACCGAAAAAAGAGATATGCAATAATGGCATTGATGATGACTGCGACGGGGTGATAGATGA
This sequence comes from uncultured archaeon, assembly GCA_964353635.1. GTDB lineage: Archaea > Aenigmatarchaeota > Aenigmatarchaeia > QMZP01 > QMZP01 > JAPLVB01. The sequence goes on from CAYGVS010000014.1 coordinate 6,686, forward strand.
GGAGTATGACACCACTGCATCGGGAATCGAAAGATGCGACCCGTGCGAGGATGGGCAGAAAGAGAGCTGCAAGGCCAGCATAGGGGAATGCGCTAAGAAGCCGGGCTACAGGGCATGCGTCAGCGGCAGATGGAGCATATGCATAGGAGCCACGCAGTCCCAGACCGAAGAATGCAACGGGAAGGATGAAGACTGTAGTGGAATAATAGATGATGTGGCCGGAGGGACGTCTGTTGCATCCACATCGTGCGGCTGCTATGCAGGAGGCTATGCCTCGGCAGAGTTGTGCGACAATGTTGACAATGACTGCAACGGCCTGATAGATGACGGCATTAAATGCTGCGATCAGGGCCAAACGAGGTCCTGCGGTCCTAACAAGGGCATATGCAGAGCCGGAACGCAATCCTGCGGCACCAATAGCGAATGGATGCCAGGATGCTCAGGCAGCAGCGGCCCTGACCCGCAGGGAGAGATCTGCCTCAACAAGCTTGATGATGACTGCGACGGAACCGTTGACGAGGAAAACTGCATACCGCAGGAAGTGGCTTGCATAAGTGCAGACTGCAACAGCCTGCCCCTCGGATATATTCTTGTGGCCGTAGGAATCATCCTCATCATAGCCACAGTGACTTTAGTGGAGATGAGAAAGCCGCACTAATCAGAATGCGAGAACCTTCCAAGGCCCTGCTGCGCCTTCTTGGTCTCACCTAGGACCATCCCATCCTTTGCAGCGATGGTCTTTATCCCGGTTTCCTTTTCTATCCACCTGGCCTCTCCCTCAGCCACGTCCCGCATCATCCTCATGCCGAAATGCGTGAGCACAGCTGCCTTTGGCTTGGCCATCTCAACAAGCTTCTTGGCTGCGCCTGAATCCATGTAATTCCCCAACGCAGAGTCCCTTGGCCTGTGGCAGTTTATTATAAGGAAATCACAATCGGAGAAATGCTTCTCCTGGCCTTCGTAGTATTCCCCGTCAGATGTGTAACCGACCTTCTCGGTTCCTGAGTGAAACACGAATCCGAGCGTCTGGGAATCAGAGTGCTTCGCCTTGACTGCCTCGACTTGCACCGAGCCTATGCTGGATTTGCTGCCAGGATGCATTATCTCATGCCTCTCAAGAGTCTTGAGGTGGTAGTTGGAGAACACAGGAACGAAATCCTCCCCTCCTTTGAACACATGCTCGTTCCCCAGCACCACTCCCTTCTTCTTCAGAGCGCCCTGGGTCATGGCCTCAAGAACAACAGGCGCATCGGTCGTGTGGTCCGGGTGCGCGTGAGAGACAATAATGCCTGTCAGCTTCCTGAGGTTGACTCCATATTGCTTTGCCCTTACTAGGGCTCCTGGCCCGGGATCCACATGTATCATCTCCCCTGCCATTTCCAGGACCCAGCCTCCTGTCGCCCTGATCTGGGATATCGTCACGAACCTTGCCCCTCCTGTCCCTAGAAACGTAATTTTCATAAATCCACACTATCCGTCAATTTGCGCTGTACTTTATTAAGCTGACCCACATTAAATGTATATGGCTTTCCAGCATCAAGAACCGATAAGGGTAAGGACGCCTAGGGGCAGAGAGATTCTCGGGACCATAGAGGAGCTGCTGGGGGCCAGCAGGTTCAATGTAAAATGCACGGACGGCAGGAAGCGGCTGTGCAGGATCCCGGGGAAATTCCGCAAGAGGATTAATGTGCGAATAGGCGACATAGTTCTTATAAGCCCGTGGGACATAGAGCCCGAGACCAAGGGAGACGTGGAATGGATATACAACAGGACGCAGGCCGCTTGGCTGCGCTCAAGAGGGTTCATAAAGTAGCTGGATTGATTAGAGTCTTCTTGTCGAAATAACTCTAATATCTCCAAGGTCTCTCTTTATTTCTTTCAATATTTCCGAGGAACAGGAAATAAAGATTGAAGAGGTTCCATTGCTGTGACCTGTGCCAACAGCGTCATACTTGTCTAATATGCCAAAATATGTGCGGGAAGTAACAACGTCTGAATTTGAGTCATCAAAACTAACAACAATCTCATATTTCATATTCGGTTTATGGAAATTAGAGATTTAAGAATTCGCCTCTCGTATCAATTCCTCAATCACAGCCCTGAACTCCTTGGCCTCGAGCTGCAGGTCCTGCTCCTGCTCATATCCATTCCCTATCCTGTAGTATTTGCCTCCGAACACAAATGTGGGGATGGAACCTTGTGGGTTGAATTTCTGGAACACAGCCTGCTCTGATTGCGGGACCGCAGTTTCTTTCTCAGAAGTGAGCGTGTTGTCCTTGGTATCAAGTTCCCAGTGGTAAGCGACTATCTTTCCCGCATCCGCGTACTCTTTTGCAACCCTGTCGAAGGTGGATTTTATCCACTGGCAGTGTGGGCACCATGTGGTTGAGAAAAGCCTTATCACAGGCTTCCCGGATATTGTCTCCACAGGGCCATCCACGACCTGGAACGTTTTTATATCCGGATTCGTGTTGTTCCCAGGAGGCAGGTTCTGCCCTCCGGAAAACATCCCCGTATAAACAGCCACGCCTGCCATTCCTATTGCCAGGACTGCAATCAGCAGAATGAGCAGGGATTTTTTCATATCCAGCATATTCCCGCGGCAATTTATAAGCGTTCCCGATTTTGTGCGGGTCGCGCCTAAACCCTCGAGGTTGTATATGAAGGCGAATAAAAGACTGACAGTCGAAGAGTGTCAAGCTATATTCACCTTCCGTCTATAGTCAGCTTTAAAAGCTGATAGGCACATATATAAAGCGGATTTCTATATACTGCTATATTCTAATGAGCGGTATGCCGAAAAGGAGTGGTCGCATATGTACAAGATGCTTACAGTGGAGGACAAGATAAGGGTTCCTCCTTCAAAGTTCGGCCTCGGGTCTGAGAAGGCAATCAAGGCCAGCCTTGACGAGAGATGGGAAGGCACTGTGGACAAGATGCTTGGGATCGTCATCTCTGTGATAAACATAGACAGCGTCGGAGAGGGCAAGATAATAGCGGGCGATGGTGCTATACACTACCCGGTGAAGTTCAAGGTCGCGGTTTATCAGCCCGAGATGTACGAGGTAGTGAAGGGCCAAGTGATTGACGTCACCGAGTTCGGGGTCTTCGTGAGGGTGGGGCCTGTGGACGGAATGGTTCACGTCTCACAGCTCATGGACGATTTCGTGTCCTATGACGCCAAGAACTCCACCTTCGTGGGAAGGGATTCCAAGAGGATACTCAAGGAAGGGGACACTGTCATAGCCAGGATAGTTTCCGTATCAATGGGGCCTGACAGGCAGTACAAGATCGGGCTCACAACAAGGCAGCAGGGCCTCGGATCAGTCACATGGTCGAAGGAAAAGAAGGTTGAGAAGAAAGAGGCTCCTGCCAAGCCTGTGGGGAAAAAGCCTGACAAGAAGAAAGGTAGGTAAGCCATAGTGAGCATGTCATGAGGTGTTAACGATGGGAGTTAAAGACAAGGTCTGCAGGAACTGCAGGAGGTTCGTTGATGGCTCAGTATGCCCTGTTTGCAACCAGGCAAGCTTCTCAAGAAGCTGGAAGGGTATAGTCTTCATCAATGATCCCAAGGATTCCGAGATAGCGCAGTCCATGGGGATAACTGTCCCGGGGAAATACTGCATTTGGGTCAAATAAAGGCATAAAAACCTTTAATCCATAATCAGTTGCAGGAGAATGATATGAAGCTCGAAGTGGTTTCGCAGAAGAAGAACCCCCTGATGGAAAGGGAGGAGGTACTGATGAGAATCCATCACGCCGACCAGAGGACTCCTTCCAGGCACGAGGTCGCGAAGGCTGCGGCAAGCCATCTTAAAACGAGCGAGAGTCTCATAATTGTCGACAGGATAATCACTATGCAGGGCCAGACCATGTCCCAGGCGAAGATACTTGCATACGAAAAATCCGAGAGCATACCTGCATACATGCTCGAGAAGATGAAGAAGAGGACCAAAGGTGAGGCTGAAGAAAAGAAGGAAGGCGGCAAGCCACCTTCGAAGGCTGACGCTGCGGAAAAGGCCGCAGCTTAAAGCTGATTCACCATCTCTGTTGCATTGGTTTAATATCATAAGGTGAAATGGTTTGAAGGAAGGTGCCCGCTGGCACCTTCGTCATATCTGTCATTAGTTTGTAAGTCATGAGGTGTTGGTATGGGCGGACGTGAGGGTGGAAAAAAAGCTGCAGTGAAGAAGGGGAAGAAGCAGAGGATTGGGAAGAAGCATTCCTCTGTTAGCGTCTACAAGTTCTACGATGTCAAGAGCGGCGCTGTGACAAGGAACCACAAGTCATGCCCGAGGTGCGGCACAGGAACCTTCATGGCACATCATAAGGACAGGGACTACTGCGGAAGGTGCGGCTACACGGTTTCTGCAAAGAAGTAATCGGAGCTTGGCCACCTGGTCAATCGCGCTTCTTCAGGTCATTCATAACCCTGTAGGCATAGCCATGGGTCTTCCCTACCAGCAGAGCCTCTATGCATTTCATCGCGGCCTCTGACTTGTCCAGCTTGCTTATGATGGCCACGGTCTTCCCGTATATGGATATCCTTGCCCCGCAGGAATCCTCTATCTTCTTGCGGGTATTGCCCTGGGTGCCTATCACCCTGCCCATGAGCCTCTTCACGAGCTTGTAGCTGTGACCTTCAAGGGTTATTATGTTCAGTTCGTACTCCTCATTCATGAGCAGGAACGCGTTCTCAGGGGAGAATCCCCTAGCTATGGCCTTGACTATGTTGGAGGCCAGCATGACGTCTACGGCCTCGCCCTCTATCTCCACGTCATCCGTCACCGTGATCTTGGTGCAGGTCCTCTTCTCCAGATCCTTCTTCACAGTGCCGTTTTGGCCTATGAGTATAGCCAGCCTCTCCTTAGGCATCTTCACGAAATCCTTCATCACAATCCCCTGGATTTTTAAAGGAAGGTATGGTATATAAGAATAGTCGTGGCTTTTAAATTAGGCATCCATCCAATATCAGTTTAGAAGCTCAGTAATACGCTAAAGGTGACATCATGGTAGAGAAAAAGGCTGTTCACAGCATCAAGGTGTATTCGACCCCCTCATGCCCGTATTGCTACATGGTCAAGGATTTCCTGAAGCAGAACGGCATACAGTTTGAAGACATAAACGTGGCGACCGACCACGAGGCCGCGCACGAGATGATAGAGAAATCAGGGCAGATGGGAGTCCCTGTGGTTGACATAGGTGGGAAAATAATAGTGGGCTTCGACAGGGAAGCCATCAAGAAGGCCCTGGGAATCAAATAAATACTCATTAACTGGCTGTCTTCAGTTGGTTAATCTGCCTCCGTAGCTCAATCGGCAGAGCATCCGACTTGTATCCGATTTGCTGAGCTGACGAGTGATTGAAGGTGATGAAATCACCTTCGGGCTCATAGTCAGCGGGTGAAGTAAAGAAATCGGAAGGTTGAGGGTTCAATTCCCTTCGGGGGCTTCGCCTCTGCGGAGGCGAGCGTGGAAAGAAGTCGCTTGCTAGCAACTTCAGCAGATTGACGACATTAACCAAGTGATCAAAGTCGTCTATCCAGCATTGGGGTTATGGTGTAGCTTGGTCTAGCATCGGTGCTTTGGGACGCGAATTGGAAAGAAGTCGGCAAAGCCGACTTCAAGCTGAATCGCGCGGACGAGCATCAGACCCCGGTTCAAACCCCAACCCTTTTCTTCCAAAGAAAAGGGTAGGGCTTATCCAAAAGAAGGGTTTACACAGTTAACCGGTAAAACTGTTAATCGTGTGATATTGTTGGGTAAGCGGGTGAAACTCCGGGTAACCCCACCATTTATTAAGACTTCATGCAAAATCATAACAAGTGATAAAATGCCTGATACGGTTGAAGGATATGTGAAATTTGGCATGCTGTTTGGAGCAACAGTAGTAACGCTTTCAGGGATGCTTTTGGCTGCAGGAAAATATTTAGATAGTGATGCAGGAAGAAAGCATTTTGGATATTTAAATAACTTAATGAATAAATTCGGAACATATACAAGCGGGAAAAAACAAAATCCAGAGCCAGATTTTGTTGACTTCGAATTTAAAATAGAGGAGAATCCTGATTAGGGATGTGTTAGCATGGATCCAAGCCAGTGCCTGTTTTGCGGGATAGTGACCGGGAAGATTCCGGCAAAGAAGGTCTATGAGGACGAGCATGCGCTCGCCTTCCTCGATATAAATCCAAGGAATCCTGGGCATACCCTAGTCATCCCGAAGAAGCATTTCGAGACCATACTGGACATGGGAGAGAAGGATGCAGGGAAGCTTTTCGAGAGCGTGAGGAAGGTGGCCGCAGTGGTGATGTCGGGAACAAGCAGCCAAGGCATCTCCATTGGCCAGAGCAACGGCCAGGTAGCAGGCCAGGTCGTAAGGCATGTGCATTTCCATGTGATACCGAGGTTCGCAAACGAGGGCCCGGTTGGCCTTGAAGGAGCTCTTCCGTCCAAAAAGATTGATGATGAGTCTATGGACAAGATTGCGCAGGCGATAAAAACAGCCCATGCACCGCATTCACACAAGGAGCCTGAACAAGAGGCGAAAAAGCCCGACAAGCGGCACAAGGAAGACATTGACTTCAATTTTTGATTTGTTAACCCAGCAAGCCATCATATTTAAACTCAAGCTGGCTTAATTTCTTAAAGCGGGGTTATAGTGTAGCTTGGTCTAGCACCGGCGCATGGGGACGGGCCTTTCTGAATGGAGGGCTTGCTACGAATGCGTCAAACCCCGGTTCAAATCCGGGTAACCCCATTTGAAATATCAGTGCTCAAACGATTCTTTCAAATTTTTTATAGCTTGGGCTAGCAGGTCGAAAATAAAAACAAAAGAGGGCGTTTTCACCGGCGCTTGCCAATGAAAATCCCCTTTCCCAAATCAAATTCTGTGCCTATTCCAAGAATCAGTTAGAACTTCCTTCTCTTCATGAAGCACTCTTTGCAGTAGACTGGTCTGTCTCCGCTTGGCTTGAAGGGGACCTCTGTCTCCTTTCCGCAGTCAGAGCAAACGGCCTTGTGCATCTCTCTTGGGCCGAAATCCCTACGCTGCCCGCCAAATCCTCCGCCCGGCCTTCCGCCGAAGCGCCTTCTTTCTTCCATTCTATCTATCTCCTATCAGGGCCTGTCTTTATGGCTCGCTTTGCCAGGCCTGCTTTAACCTGTTTGTGTGTGGTTCTGTTAATAGTGGTGATTGGTATTTATATACGTTATCCAGAATACTGTTAGATGAGAATGGAGGCGATAAGGCTCGCTTCCAGCCGCAAAGAGGATTGAAGGCGGCAGTGGCCGACTTCTCTCCAAAATATGAGACTGAAGGTGCCAGCAGACACCTTCCAGCTGCAATCCGCGCCGATGGTCCAATGGCTAAGACAAAGGCCTTCCAAGCCTTTTATCCGGGTTCGAAAGCCAATCCCTTCTTTCCCGAAAGAAGGTCTAGGCCTTACCCCAAGAAAGGGGTATACTGAAATCCCGGTCGGCGCATGGAGTGAAAACTGCTATGCGTGGCAGAGTCGAGGTATATATACCAAGACCTTGGATACCCTGCCTCGAAGGAAATCTGCCACCAGGGCAATAGCATGGCATGAACTCCATTCACGATTACGATAGAAGGTACGCATCTGCGGTCAGGAAGGTAGAGAAATCCACCACAATATCCCAGAAGAACAGGGAGCTCATTCTGAGGCATAAGGACTGGCTTTTATCAGCCCAAAACCTCAGCAAGGGTAGAGTCGTCAAATGCCTATACTACCTGCTCAAGATGGCCGACTGGCTGGGGAAGGACTTTGACCAGGTCACAAAGGACGACTTGGAAGGGTTGGTAGGCAGGATAAATGGGAGCGATTACGTCCCTTTCTCCAAGAAGGAGCACAAATCCACCTTAAAACGCTTCTACAAGTGGCTCAGGAACACAGAGGATTATCCCCCAGAGGTCAAATGGATTAAGCCAGAGAGCAAGGGTATGGAGAGGATAAAGCTGCCAGAAGAGATACTTACCGAGCACGAAATCAAGGGGATGATTGACACCACCCCTAACATAAGGGACAAGGCCTTCATAGCCACTATCTTCAATTCAGGATGCAGGATAGGAGAGCTCCTTTTCGTGAGGATAAAACACATAGTATTCCAGGAGAACAACACCGCCAGGATGTTCGTGGACGGCAAGACTGGCAAGAGGTGGGTATTGCTTATTTCTTGCGTTCCCTACCTCAAGGACTGGCTTAATAGCCATCCAGCAAAGGATAACCCAGAGGCCTTTGTCTGGGCAAAGGACGACAATAGCCTTATGACATATGGCATGGCAAGATACAGGCTGGATAATGCAGCCGAAAGGGCAGGAATAGCCAAAAAGGTCAATCCCCATGCCTTCAGGCACGCCTCAGCCACCTTCTACGCCAACCACCTCACGGAAGCCCAAATGAAGCAATATTTTGGCTGGCAGCAAGCCTCCAGGATGGCCAGCATCTATATCCACATATCAGGCAGGGACGTAGACAATGCCATGCTAAAGGCCCACGGGATGCCTGTAAATGGCAACGGCAACGAAGTAAGCGAGCTCAGGCCAAGGATATGCCCCAGATGTGGCCTGAATAACCTATATTGCAGAGCTACAGCACGGGAAGACTATAATGCCCTTCCCTGTTGTTTTTGAGAGGCTGGGCACACTTTTCCATTTGAAAAAGGATGAATGTTGGGAGTTGCTTTTTATCTATAGGGAATTCGGGTTTATCGAGATAGTGAAGGGACATGGGATTAGAATGAAGAAAATATCACATTTATCAAACTAAAAAGAGTTTCCAATCATTTTAAAGCTATAGAGACTATTTAGATATTATGAAGAACTATATAATGGAAACCATCAAGTTCTATGACGACCATGCCAACGACTATTTCAAAAAAACACTGGCACTACAGGATAAGGTATGGATGGAAAAGTTTAGCTCTCATCTTCAAAAAGGTTCAAAAGTGTTGGACATGGGGTGCGCCTTCGGAAGAGATTGCAAAACTTTTGTAGAGAAGGGATTCGATACTTATGGGATTGACCTTTCTAAGAAAATGATTGATAAAGCAAAGATGTTTGAAAAAAAGGCTAAATTCAAAGTAATGGATATCCTGAAAATGAAATTTCCTGAAGAATATTTTGATGGGGTGTGGGCATCTGCAATCCTGCTGCACCTAAGCAAAGATGATGTTAAAATAGCTCTAAAGGAAATCTGGAAGGTTCTAAAGAAAGGTGGCATTGTGTTCATAGGAGTAAAAGAGGGGAGTGGTCAAGGTTTGTTTGGCGATAAAAGATACGACAATTCAAGAAAATTTTATTCCTACTATTCTGAAAAGGAAATAAGAGATTTATTGAATATATGTGGCTTTTCAATCCTCGAACTAAAATTGATAAAGAAGGATAATAATTACGATGATGCTCCAGTGATTCACCTTATTGCACGAAAATGATTCAATTGATATTGATTTATAAGCAAGCAAAACCAATACAAATGTAAGGCACTCCTACGCATTACAGATTCTTCGGCTATGCGGTCGGCGCATTCACTCCGGACATGAGTCCGGGAAGCATATTCACATCCTCGGATAAATCTTCACTATCCGCTTCTTCTTCCGGTAGAGCACCTGGCCTTCCCTTTCTATCTCAATCACAGCTTCCATAGGGACAGCAAGTCTTTCATGGCCAGTCTCCCCTCCACGGAATTCAATCCTTGACAAATTGAGCCTGGTTACGTCCCTCCCAAAGACTCTCCTGGTATTCCTGAGCGAGCTGTCATCAGAGACTAGAATGGAGCATTCCTTAAGGGAGCCTTCGGCTTTCAGCTTGTTCAGCAGATCGCGAGCCATAACAGATTGTTTGTTTGGAAATTATTAAGCTTAATGCCGAACAAATTAGGCAAACTATTTAAGCGATTGTGAGAAACTTTGGATACAACAATGGAGTAGAATTTAGATGCATCGGAGGTGAAAAAATGAACAAGTATGTTTTGCTTGCAATACCGGCTTTTGCCATTATTGCGCTCATAGGATTTGCAGCAGCCCAGCCTTTCTGGACGAATCCCCAGAACATGACCAGCCAAGAGAAGAGCATGAGTATCCAGATGCTGGATGAAATGCAGAAGATGATTGAGACTCAGAAAGACTACCTGAACGGAGCCTTAACACAGGAGCAGTACCAGGACAAGCTTGACCAGCACCAGCAGACCATGCTTAGCCTTAGGCAGCAGATGAGGGATGCCCTGCAGGCAGACCCTAATTACCAGGTTTCTGGTTCTGGCTGCCACATGGCAGGATATGGCGGTAAGCACATGGGACGAGGCATGGGTTACGGTATGATGTGGGGATTTTAAGGCAAGCCGGGCAATTGAAGGCGGATTTGAATGAAATTTGATTAAGAATTCCGCCTTCTTTCCTCTTTTGGCCTTCCCCTTTTCTTTTTTATATTGAATCCCAACTTAGCTTATGGAAAGAATTGAGTTCAGGAAGCTGGAGTTGAAGGACAAGCCTCTCTTTGACAGGTTTCTGAGAGATTACCCTCCTCATATATCTGAGATGACTTTTACGAACCTCTTCTGCTGGAGGCTTTCTAAACTCCATGAGTTCGCTGCGCACAAAGGACATCTGCTAGTCTCCTTTATGGAAAATAGAAATAGGAGGTTTTACCAGCCTATAGGCCCAGAACCTCATAAGATTATAGAGGAAATCCTTGGGAAATCCCCTGAAAGCTCCTTTGAGAGGGTTGAGAAAGGCATTGCTGAGAAGGTGGTGGGTCTCAAAGTGAAAGAGAACAGAGGCATGTTCGATTATGTGTTCAAGGTCTCTGATTTGAGGGACCTTCCGGGAGACAAGTACTCCCAAAAGAGGAACTTCGTAAAGAGGTTCATGGCTTTCAATCCAACATCCTGTGCGCTTGAGGAGAAGACTGTGCAGCATTTCCTGGAGCTGCAGGAGAGATGGTGCAATATGAGAGACTGCAAGGCGGACAGCAGCATGGAGGCAGAGGACATGACAGTGAAGGAAGGCCTCAGGAATTTCAATGCGCTGGGAATTCATGGCGTATGTATTTGGGTAGGCGGGAAGATAGAAGGTTTTGCAATTGGAGAAAGGCTTAACGCTAACACCTTTGTGGAGCATTTCGAGAAGGCAAACACAGAATTAATTGGTATTTACCAATACATTCTGAAGGAGTTCGCAAGATCCATTCCAGAAGGCATCGAATTCCTCAACAGGGAGCAGGACCTCAGTGTCGAAGGTCTCAGGAAGGCCAAGCTCAGCTACCATCCCGTGAAGCTTGTCGAGAAGTTCTCGGTAACCAGGTAGGTGCTTTTTTATGGAAAGGAAATCAGGGAAGGACCTTACGAAGGGCGCTGTGTGGAAAACGCTATTCGTCCTTGCAGGGCCTGTGGTTGTTGGCATGCTTCTCAGGATAGGCCTGAACATCACGGACACTTATTTCGTCGGAATGCTCGGCACAGACCAGCTTGCAGCGATAAGCGTGACCTTCCCTGTATTCTTTATCTTCATAGCAGTTGCATCCGGGCTATCTATCGGCTCTGTCGCCCTGATTTCGAAGGCAATTGGAGGGAAAGATAGCCAGCTTGCAAACAACATAGCAGAGCATTCCTTTCTTATCGCAGGTGTCCTTGGAATCGTAATATCCATCCTTGCCTTCATATTCTCCCCGCAACTCTTCACCTTCATGGGGGCGACAGGCCCCATCCTTGATCTGACACTCCAGTACTCCAACCTGATATTCTTTGGGTTCATTTTCGTCTTCCTGGATTTCGTTGCGCAGGGAATTATAAACGCTGACGGGAACACCTCTGTGCCTACAAGGAACCTTTTAATCGCCTTCATCTTTAACGTCATCCTAGATCCGCTGCTTATCTTCGGGATTGGACCCTTTCCCAGGCTTGGACTCTTCGGAGCGGCTTTGGCCACTTTCTTGTCCCAGGCGATAAGCATATTCCTGAACATAAGCTATGTCTTGAGAGGGAGGACAACAGTGAAGGTGGACCTGAAGTGCTTCAAATGGGACAGCTCCATCTTCAAAAGGATCGTGATTATCGGGCTTCCCTCTTCTGTCAGCCAGTCGATGAACAGCATCGGGATGATACTCCTGATGGGCCTTGTCGGAGGTTTTGGAGCTCATGCGATTGCAGCCTTTGGCGTTGGAGTGCGCCTGGAATCGCTTGCGATACTGCCGATCATAGGGCTGGCCAGCGCTGTCATCCCGTTCATCGGGCAGAACCTGGGGGCCAGGAGACCTGAACGCGCAAAAAAGGCTGCGTCAGCTGCCACCCTTTCGGCTTTCGCATTCATGGCTTTCTTCTCCCTGCTGTGGTTTTTCATTCCTCAGCTCATCTACTCCCCTTTCACTTCCGACCCGGAGGTCCTGGGCATAGGAGCAGGATATTTCCAGATAATTGCCTTCGGCTACGTTTTTCTGGGGATGAATTTCATAATAGGCTCGGCTTTCCAGGGTGCCGGGAGGACAGACCTCCAGCTGCTGATGACCTTGGTGAGATGGGCCATCGTGGTCGGGGTTGCATATGCTTTTGTGGGCGCTTTCGGCCTTAGCGGGATATGGATGGGCTTCCCTATTGGCAACTTCATTTCCTTCCTTGTCTCTTTCTCCATCTTGAAATCAGGGTTCTGGCTGAGGGATAGGCAGAAAACCAAAGAGCGCCCCGTCTCCCCGTGGATCTAGAAAAGCGTTTTAATCCCCTCTCCAATTTTTCAACATGAGAATGCTATTGCTGACTGCAGCCCTTGCAATCCTGTTTATCTCAGGCTGCACCTCTCCCCAGGAGTCTTATTCAGTCTCACAGGACGGAACGCTCGCATACACTAACAGACCTACGGTCAACTACACCCAAACCCTACTGAAAGAGGATGGGAACGCAACCATGTACAAGCTCACTTTTGACAGCAGAGGCCAGAAGATATATGCACTTCTTGCCATTCCCAAGGATTCCACCAAGGCCAGGGCCGGGAAGGTCCCTGCATTCTTTGACCTCTACGGAGCCACCATGAGCAAGGAAGGGGAATACGCAGGCCTGGGGCAGGACCTTGTGCAGATGGGCTTTGCTGTCCTTATAATAGACCAAAGGGGCTGGGGGGAGACCAAGGGTCTCGTGCCCTCTTTCGAGGCTGATTACCAGGCTTTTTTGAAAGGCGAGGAGCCTGTCCAGCACAAGATGGTTTATGACGGCCTCCGTGCATATGATATCCTGAAAGCCAGGCCTGAAGTGGATTCTAGCAGGATTTATGCAGCAGGCCAGAGCATGGGAGGCCGCTATTCCATGATAGCAGCCTCAATAGAGAAGGGGATAGCAGGAGCCCTCATAATAAGCAGCTCGGGCTACCAGGTTGGGGAGCAGCCTCCTGAGGTCATAAGATTCCTCAATTCCATAGATCCCAACCATTACGTGGCTGGAATATCCCCGAGGCCTTTGATAATGGTCCACTCCAAGAATGATACTGTCATCCCGTTCCAAATGGCCCAGCAGACTTTTGATTTTGCTAAGGAGCCTAAGACGCTCCTGGTAACGGAGAGCAAGGATCATTCTTACATAAGACAGGACATGAAATCCCTGCTGGAGAAGGAGTTAGAGGGATGGTAAATCCGCATTGAAAGATTTATAAAGACTTATTTGCTACTTATTAATAGTAAGGAATGATAAATATGCCTATCAGCCTTGAGTCCCTTGAGCTCTTCCCTGACTATGACCCATCCAGGCCGGAAACCGCGGAGGGAATATACGAGAGGATAAGAAACCTGCAGAAGAGCCATGACGGCCAGACAAGGCACAGGATACTTGAGGATGAAAACATAGGCGTCTCGAGGTTAGCCACAAAATTCGAGTTTTACCCTATTGTCAGAAAGATGTTCAATTATGAAAAGGTTTTTGTGGACGCTGGTTGCGGCCTTGGAACTGACTTAAGGAAGGTCATAAAGGATGGCATTAATCCTGAAAGAGCTTTGGGAATAACGATAATGCCCGATGAGATAGAATGGGGATTCGAGCTCTACCAGGACAAGGGCATCCCCAAGCATAGCGGACAGTACATTGTTTCTGATCTTCGCAATATGGGAATTGGGGATGAATCGGTGGACTTTCTCAGCAACATTGCTATAATTCACACCTTGAAAAAGAAAGAAAATGTGCTTGGGTTTCTTGGGGGAGCTAAAAGAGTTCTAAGGCCTGGAGGGCTGTTCTTCGGGAGGACAGGAGGGGATTTCAAGGAAAAGGATGGTCCACACTACAGGATATCAAAAGAATCTTTGGAGAACTATCTGCGTGAACAGGGATTCGGGGACATTGGCATTAAAGAATATGAGCGAACGAAGCCTATCACATTCAAGTATGTCTCAAGCAAAATGAGATCCGAAGAGCCTCGGAAATCCCTAGAGCCTGTAATGTTGCACTTTATTGCCCACAGGTACTGACTATTCATGACACCGCAATACTGACGATTGTATATAAACAGTGAGCCTAAACCCCTGCTATTTATCCCCCCTGTCCCATTAATAATAAACATGCTAGAAATATTCATATTCTTCTTTGCGCTGGTGATACTGGCCAAGGCGTCCAAGATGGTCATAGATTCCTCTATGGTCATTACCGAGTACACAGGCCTTTCCCAACTATCAATAGGCTTCATAGTAATAGCGCTTGCTGTCTCTATGCCTGACCTTATGGTGGTGGTTACAGCATCTGTTGCGCAGAAGAGCGCGCTTGCCATTGGCGACGCGCTCGGCTCCTCCATAGCCAACATATGCCTCGTTCTTGGAATAGCCACGCTCATAAAGAGGGTGGATATTGAGAGGAAGCACCTGCTGGACAGCGCAGAGGTGCTGCTGCTTATTGGAATAGTCCCCGCGCTCATACTTTCCAAGGGCTTCGTAAGCATTTTCGAAGGCGTGATACTCCTCATCATCTTCGTGTTCTACCTGCTCTTCACCTTCAAGGCCAGGTTCAAGGTGGACATCAAGGACGGCATAACCAAGAGGCAATGGCATGCGGCCTTTGTGCTTTTCTTCGCGGGGCTCTTCGCAACCATCATAAGCGCCCAGGTCATCGTGTATGCTGCATCGGCGATAGCCGGGTTCGCGGGGGTATCTGAAGCCCTGATCGGCATGACCCTAGTCTCCTTCGCAACGACTCTTCCTGAGCTGGCCCTTGACTTCACCGCGATAAGGAAGGGCCGCTTCGCCCTGGCCATAGGTGACATCCTGGGCTCCACCGTGATAAACCTCACGCTCATCCTTGGCCTCTCGCTCGTGATATCCCCGGCTAACATAGACTTCGCTGTGTATACTATACCACTGGCCTTCATAATGGTGGCCAACTCCTTCCTGTTCTACAGCCTGGTCAAGCGGGGCGGAATAGGCCAAAAGGAAGGCATGATATTCATCCTGATGTATGTCCTGTTCCTCATGCTCACAGTTACCTCAAAAGTCCTGATGTTCGCATAGGGCTTTGCCTCATGTGAATTGCTGCCTGAACAGGCAAGAAATGCCCCTGCGCAACCTTTATAAATCCCCTCTCCTATGAATAAAAAAGGTTCGCAAGCTGGTTCTATATGGACGAAAAGATGGAAAAGCTAAAGACAGGAACTACCACTGTCGGCCTTGTTTGCAGCGGCGGTGTAGTTCTTGGAGCAGAGAGGAAGGCCACCATGGGCTACCTAGTGGCCAGCAAGGATACCCGCAAGATCCTTCCAGTGGATGAGCACATAGCCATAACCATAGCGGGCCTTGTGGGCGATGCCCAGGCCCTGGAAAGGTACATCAAGGCCGAGCTCAAGCTTTACAGGCTTCATGAGGAAAGGAGGATACCTGTCAGGTCCGCTGCCTACCTCATAGCCAACATACTTTACGCAAGAAGGTTCTACCCATATTATGTGCAGCTCCTAGTCGGCGGTTATGACGAGGAGCCAAAGGTCTTCAGCCTGGGCGCTGACGGCTCTGTCCTTGAGGAGAAGGAATACTTCTCCACAGGCTCAGGCTCTCCCATAGCGCTGGGAGTGCTCGAGGACGGATACAAGAAGAACATGACAATCGAAGAGGGCAAGAGGATTACCGCCAGGGCAATAAGCGCTGCAATAAAGAGGGACATAGCCTCAGGCGGGAGCGGGATAGACATCACTGTTATTGACAGCAAAGGTGTGCACAGGATCGGCGACGAGGAGATAGCGAAGTTCATAAGTTGAAAAAAAGCAGGCGCAGCCTTCTCACGCTGAATCTTTTTGAAAATACCGGTTCGGGATGATGCGAATTTTATACGAAGCAAAAAAAATAAATCTGGAGCCAGCAATGGGCTTCTCGGCAAAGGGATATGAATGAACATTCTGAAGGAACTGCAGCAGAAGCTGCCTGAGGATGCGAAGATCTCAGAGGTCAAGTTTGAGGGCTCTGAGATAGTCATGTACACCAAGAACAAGGACTTCTTCGTGAACAGCGAGCACTCTGTTAGGGAGCTGGTCAAAGAGATAAAGAAGAGGGTCGAGATAAGGCCTGACCTGTCCATTTGCTCGGACCCTGAGAAGACCAAGAAGATGATAACAGAGACTGTCCCGGAAGGCGCAGGCATCGTGGAGATATATTTCGAGCCTGAGCTTGGGAAGGTCATAATCGAGGCACAGAAGCCCGGATTGATAATAGGGAAAGGCGGGGAGACCTTCAAGAAAATAAAGAACGAGACGTTCTGGCTTCCCAAGATAGAGCGGGCACCGGCCATTAAATCAGACGTGGTAAGGGCTGTCAGGAACCTCCTCCATTCGGAACTGGACTACAGGAAGAAGTTCCTGAACAACATAGGCCAGAAGATAAACCAGAAGCTTGAGAAGGACTATGACAAGAACAAGGAATGGGTGAGGCTTTCCACCCTTGGCGGCTTCAGGCAGGTGGGGAGGAGTTCCCTTCTTGTACAGACCTCGCTGTCGAGCATACTCATTGACTGTGGGATTGACGTGGCCTCGGATCAGTTCCCCTATCTTAACGCCCCAGAGTTCAGCATGGAGAAGCTTGATGCCATTGTTCTATCGCACGCGCACCTTGACCATTGCGGATACATCCCGCACCTATATGAAGCCGGATACACCGGACCATTATATTGCACAGCCCCCACCCGAGACCTAATGGTCCTCCTCTGCCTTGATTACATAGATGTGTGCCAGAAGGAAGGAAAGAAGCTGAACTATTCCAAGAAGGCCATTGAGAAGGCTGTGAAGCACTCCGTTGTCCTGGACTATGGGGAGGTCTCTGACATTGCTCAGAACGTGCGCCTCACCTTCCAGCCTGCAGGCCATCTTCTCGGCTCCTCTCTCGTGCACCTTCATATCGGGGACGGGCTGCACAACATACTCTACACGGGCGACCTGAAGTTCGGGCCCACCAGGCTCTTCGATCCGGCTTACACAAATTTCCAGAGGGTGGAAACCTTGATAATCGAGTCAACATACGGAGGCCCGGGGGATTTCATGCCTACCATGAAGGAGGCTGACCTGAACCTGCTGAAGGTGATAGATGACACTATAAAGAAGGGCGGCAAGGTGCTCATGCCTTCATTCGCAGTCGGGAGGGCTCAGGAGATCATGGCCATCCTTGGAAGCATAAGCTTCCCACACCCTGTCTGGATAGAGGGGATGCTGTGGGACGCCACTGCCATCCACACTGCGTATCCGGAATACCTGTCGCAGAGGCTGCAGAGGGAGATATTCCACCACGGGAAGAACCCATTTCTCTCCGACGTCTTCAAGTACGTGGCCCCAAGGGAAAGGAACTCTATCATAGACTCCGCAGAGCCGGGGGTGATAATCGCGACATCAGGCATGCTTGTGGGCGGGCCTGCAATGGAATACCTGAAGGGCCTTGCGCCTGACAAGAAGAACACGCTCATGTTCGTGGGATACCAGGCTGAAGGCACGCTGGGGCGGAGGCTGCAGAAGGGATGGAAGGAGATACCTGTGCGCTCCCCTACCGGCAAGACCACTGTGATAAACATGGAGATGGAAGTCCAGACAATCGAGGGGCTTTCAGGCCATTCGGACAGGAACCAGCTGCTCAGCTACATGCACAAGCTGGGCTCCAGGCCCGAGAGGATAATAGTCAACCACGGCGACCAGCACAAGACCATGGAGTTCGCCAGGGACCTGCACAAGATATTCGGGGTGGAGACGCTTGCACCGAAGAACCTGGAGGCCGTGAGGCTCAGATGATAGCTTTATAAGCCTATTTTATAATACTATAATTTAGTTATGCTCGCTATCGGTGCTTGCGCCGATAGTAATATATTCTTTTTTCTATTTGATGTATTATGAATAAGGCAGCGATACTTATTGATAATGGATATTTCAAAAGAGTGATGTCAATCTTGGGAGCTGGAGGCCTGGATTTTGAGCAATTCTCGTGGTGGCTATGCAAAAGGGTTAATGCTGAATGGTACAGGACATACTTCTATGACTGCATGCCTTACCAGAGCAGCCCACCTACTCCAGAGGAAAGGGAAAGAACCTCCAGAATGAACAGGTTTGTTTATTCCCTCAAAAAGCTGCCACGTTTTGAAATAAGGCTGGGCAATCTTATCAGACTCCCAACAGGCGAGTTCAAGCAGAAGGGGGTGGACATAAAGCTTACGATAGACCTCGTAAGGTTGAGCATTCGAAGGGACATACAAAAAGCCGTCTTGGTAGCATGCGATAGTGATTTCGTTCCTGCTGTTCAAGAAGCGAAAAATGAAGGCATTCTTGTTTTTGCATGCTATTCAAGGGCAAAGGGCTGCGGGATACACGACGAGCTGCACAGTGTATGTGATGACAGGATAGAGCTCACGCCTGAAATCCTGAGGCAATTGGTTAAAAAGCAGGTTAAAGAGGGTATTTGATTGATGCAGCCAAGAACCTGGAAGCGGTAAGACTGCGCTGAATTTTCTTGGTGTAGGTACTATTTTAAGTTTAGCTGCTCCTCTAGAGTAGGATATGAAAAATATGCGCGCACGTTAAATCCAGCATCAATAAGCTCTACCATCTCAAAGTTCTCTCGTTTTAGTAGCTTGAATCCTTTTTGAGATAAATATTTCTTCTTGAATCCAAAGTAGTTAGAAACTGTGAAATCCGTATCGCCACGCTCAGGCCTTGTACTGTCAGGCAGCCGTACTTTTAGTAATCTTAGATTTCCGGAAACCGTATCCAGAGGATGGATTTGGAATAATGGTCCTGTGGATGTTTCTTTTATCACGGTTCCGATTTTTTTGACTGACGCAAATAGGTTGTCATATTCCTGAATGGTTTGAGAGAATATGCAGGCATAATTGACAGATGCTCTCTTTTCTTCTGTATGCATGTCTTTCAGTCTGCACGCCTCTTCAACTATACTTTGAACTAGCTTCTTTATGTTTTGAACGTCCATAAATTGAGTTGGATA
>CAYGVS010000015.1:0-26010 GCA_964353635.1 uncultured archaeon
GTCGCAATTCATCTGATGGCTGAAGCCGCCAGAATTCTTGCTCCAAACGTTTAAAATTTGAAATCGAGTTTCCAGCCAAGTAATATTTTAAATCACAACTACAAAATGATACCTACTCATGCCTTACATTGCGTGGGTGAGCATAGCCACTACGCTTAATTATTATGTATTGGTTCTAAATCCCTGATATGAAAAGGATTATCCTGGCTGGGCTGGCTGTGATTCTGGCCCTGGCCATATTCTTTGCTGTCCTCCCTCCCTACTCAGATAATGGCCAGCCTCTGCAGAACCAGAGCCGTGTGTGCTTCCAGCAGAGCTGCTTTTCTGTGGAGCTTGCTGTCACGCCAGAGCAGCAGTCCTATGGCCTCATGAACAGGACCCACTTGGATGCTGATAAGGGGATGCTTTTTGTCTTCCAGCAGGATGGGGTTTACCCGTTCTGGATGAAGAACACGCTCATTCCGCTGGACATGATATGGATGGATTCTAACGGGACAGTGATTTTCATAGCTAAGAATGTGCAGCCTTGCGGTATGGGAGAGTGCCCGGCAATAAATCCCGGGAAGAATGCGAGATATGTGCTTGAGGTGAACGGGGGACTGTCTGATAAGATGGGACTGAAGGTTGGGGATAGTACTTCCATGAAAACCTGAAACCCTTAAAAATCTTATTTTCTAATGTTTTCCATGTATCGGGCCTTAAAGCTTAAAGAACCAGTGATCATGATTTACAGAGATGGAGGACCGCGGGATACTGAAATTGAATACAAAAAAGGCTTTATGGTATACCAGAAGGCCGAGTGTTTCTTCATTGTCGGTGAATATGAGACTTATCAGACAAAGTCCCCTGAAAGGCTTCATGGGACTCCATATTATATCAGCAAAAAAGTAAAAATGGACCTAAGATACATCCCAAAGACGCACGATGATGTTGAAAAGAACCTAATAGATGATGCACTGAGGATGGGAACAAATATCATTGAGGTATCGAATATCAACTTGATTGATTTGGTAATCAGCAGACATGCAGAGAATTTATACAAGGTGCCGATAACGAATATTTTCTGGGATGAAAGCAGCAAGAGAAAGATTGCATAAAGAATGGAGTTATTAATTCCCTTTTGGGACAAGATAAAGCATGAAAATAAACGCTGAATGGCATCGCAGGAACAAGATGCCGAAAAATGCGACTTTCGAGCAGCGAGTGAAGTGGCATAAAGAGCATGCAAAGGAATGTGCATGCAGGCCGATTCCAGAGAAGCTCAAACAGGAGATGAAGAAAAGAAAAATTAAGGCTTGAGTTTCTCGTATCCGTCAAAATATGCCTTTGCCCCATCCGGATTCAAGACTTCTATGATTTTGAATTTGCCTTTTGTCCAAGGCTTTCCTGCAAGAAGGAAATGAGTGACCTCAATAATCATAACGCTTGCTAGAGGTTTTGAAAGGATCTGGCTACCCTTTGTTTCCCTGAGGGGAAGCTCGCCTTCTATCCAGTAATTCCTCTGGCCTTCCTTGAGAAAATCATAGACTTTTCCCTTCTCAAGCCTCTCCGGGATGCACTCTTCCCGCTTCCTGTTTCCAAGCCTGAATTCCTGAAAATTCCGGAGGGCAAGGTCAGGATTGAACTCGACTTTGATTCCCATAAGATTTATTCCGAGAGCAGGATTAATATGCATTGCCTTTAAGCCATTGCGTTCCAGTGATCTCGGCCATATCGTTCTTCATTGAGACAAGGTCCTCTGAGTCCAGCTTCCGGACGTCATTCTTTCCGCATATGCGGACGAAACCTGCTATTTCTTCTGTGACAACTCGGAGCCAGTTGGAAAGCCTTTCTATGCCCTTCTGGACATTGAGCTGGATGGTAAGGGCAGGATTGTGCGTTGTCACTCCTGTAGGGCAGAGGCCTGTGTGGCATATTCTGTACTGCTCGCAGTTGATTGCTATAAGTGCCGCTGTCCCAGTATAAATGGCATCAGCACCAAGGGCAAGGCATTTTGCAAAATCCGCTGATGTGCGGAGGTTCCCGCCTGCTATCAAAGTGATTTTATTCCGGACTCCAAGCTTCTGAAGGTATTTATGCGCGCGGGGAATTGCCGCAAAAATTGGAATTCCCACATTGTCCCTTACGTAAGCGTCAGTGGCTCCTGTCCCTCCTCCGAAGCCGTCAAGAGCAATGAAATCCACACCTGCATCAGCCAGAACCTGGATGTCTTTTTCAATGTTTCCGCAGCCGATTTTGGCGCCTATGGGAACTCCTCCTGTCAGTTTCCTGAGGTAGGTAACCTTTTGAGTGATTTGCTGGGGGGTAATCATATCTTTATGGTGAGCTGGAGAGTAAGCGCCTTCACCTTGCTCTAGGCCCCGCAATTCTGCAACTTCAGGAGACATTTTCTCTGCTGGAAGGTAGCTGCCCTTGCCAGGATAAGCACCTTGGCCGAAGCGTATCTCTATGGCAGCGGCTTTCTTTAACTTGTCTTCAGATATACCGAAACGTCCGGTTGCGTATTGAGCTATCATTAGCTTTGAGTACGGAAGCTCTTCATTCAAGATGCCACCTTCCCCTGTATTAAAGCCCATCTTCAGCCTCGCGCAAGTCTGGGAAATGACAAGGCGCACATTCTTGGAGACAGCGCCATAGCTGAGGCCTGAAATCATGATAGGTGATGAAATTAATAGAGGCTTCTTGGCTGAAGGACCTATCACAACCTCTGTGCTGACTTTCTCCTCTTTATTCAAGGGGATTTTGGAAACCTGCGCAGGGATAAAATGAAGATCATCAAGAGAGAAGGGAAGGCGCTTTCGTGAGCCCATGGAGGCGATAATGCTTCTTCCTGATGCTGCAATCTGCTTTATGTCTGCTACCTGCTTGTAGAACTCCGGTTCCTCTGATGAGGATTTCTTTCGCATCAAGACCCCTGGCCTAGCTTCCTCTTTCTCGCAATAGTAAAGCCCTTCAAGCTTGTTCTCGCTAAACACGAGGCAGGCCTGGCATAAGCATCCTGCTGCATTGACATCACACCTGCTCTTACCAACCTTTGGGGAGCAATAAAGCAGCTCACCTTTGCACCCATTTGGATAGCTGGGGCATTGCGGGCACACGCATTTCTTCCTGTTCTCAGGGCTGTCTTTGACTTCCATCATCTCATCGCAAGCTAATTTCAATCTGCTGCGCCATCACGGCAGAAATGCAGGGTTGGCTTTGCAGCAGCAAGCTTGAACCTGTGCCAAACGGGGCAGCTCCCGCAGATGCACATCTGGTTCAGCTCAAGGTCCTTGCATGCAGCCTTGCCGCTAGAGCAATATAGCCTTGAAACATCCTGCGGCTTTGGCATAGGCAGTTTTTTAGAGGATTTTTCCTTTTCCCTTGAGCATGCGCTTCTTATCTGGACTGGGCACATGTTACAGATGCATTCCTTGACGCTGCCTGAAGCGAATGGCACCTTCGAATTGGCCATAGGATAATTTGGGGTTTGTTATATAAGGCTCTTTTGGTCTGAATCAGGGGTTCCAATAGGGCCGATAGCTTTATATATAACAGCGTTATAATATTAACATCAACTGCTAAGAAGGCAGAAAAGGCCTTCAAAGCAGCTTCTCAATGAATATTCCAAACCCCTCTCAGGCAGTCCTGGGAAATCCGGGGCTGCCTCATTTTTTATGATAAAAGCAGCTTCGAAAGAAGCGCATGACACCCTGTACATAAGGGTGAAAGCAGTGAGGAGGTGAGCGGTATGGAAGGATTGAAAAGCATCAGTTGCGACCCTGCATGCGGATTCATGGTGCGAAGCCATGACGGTAAGGAAGTCATGGAATTGGCCAAGACGCATGTCAAGAAGGCGCACAAGATGAACACGACGGATGCAGAGCTCAAGAAAATGATGAAATCCGAGTGAAGCGTTCGGGGAAAGATTTTTGTTTGAAAACTTTGTTTTTATAAATTTGGCCCAAGCTGGCCTAAGGAGGATGGCATGAACACATCAATAAACTGCTGCCCAGATTGCCTTGGTGAGAGGAAGATCTGGGACTATTCAAATGACGAGGAGCCATCCTTCGAGTATTGCGGGCTCTGTGAGGGCAACAACACAATAAACGCATGATATATTGAAAAGAGGTGATTTTATGGCACAAATGGTAATGATGAACAAGGAAGGAGTGACGAGGGAACAGGTCTATCAGGACATCAAGAACACGCTCGGCCTTGTCCCGAGCTTCTTCAAGACATTGCCTGATTCCAGCCTTGAATTGGAGTGGATGCTAATGAAAAAGGTGCAGATGGAGCCAGGCGCAATACCGAACAAATACCGTGAGCTCATAGGCCTTGGCATTTCCGCTGTATCAAAATGCAAATATTGCACGCTCTTCCACACGGAGATGGCGAAGCTCAACGGAGCTACGGACGCAGAGATAGAGGATGCAGTGCATTTTGCCAAATCCAATGCAGGCTGGAGCGCTTATCTAAATGGCATGCAGACAGATTTCGAGCAGTTCAAAAAAGAGATTAAACAGATGGCTGAGCACGCACGCATGCAGATGAGGAAATAGGCAATGATAGAGTTATATGCAATAGCCGGCAGCAAGACCTGGAAGCAGGCATAGTTTGCCATTATTTAGTAAGCTTCCAGGTAGCCTGCTGGCAAATTGCTTTGAATAAAGAGATGGTATTATGAACGGAGTAGTTCATTTCGAGATACCCGCGGACAACTTGAAGCGGGCAAACAGGTTCTACAGCACAGTATTCGGATGGAAGGTGGAGCCGGCTAAAGGAATGGAGGACCAATATCACATGGCGATCACGACAGAAATGGACAAGAACAGGATGCCAAAGAATCCAGGTGCCATAAACGGCGGGCTGATGACGAAGGAAGGCCCTGGAAGCGACTATCCTGTGATAGTGATAGACGTACCGTCGCTGGATGAGTCTGTAAAGAAGGTCCAGAAGGCAGGCGGAAAAGTCGTCATGGAGAAGCAGAAGGTCATGGACATGGGCTGGTACGTGCGCGTCAAGGACACGGAAGGCAATGTGATAGGGATATGGGAGACCATCAAAAGGTAATCTCTCATATCCTGTCCCTCACAGCCTCCGTCGCCTCATTGTCAATCCTCTGGGATATGGCATCCACAAGGATCTTCTTCCCTTTCTTCTTGACAAGCCAATAGGGATAGAAGGCAACCTCAAAGCTTCCCTGGTCCACCAGCTTCCATGGTGATAGCAGCTTCTTCAGGGCATCCTGATGGAAAGACGGCTCCAGCGCCAACCCCGGCGAGGCTGCTTCCGACAGCTCCCTCTTAATGGAAGCTACATGCCTGGGCATCCTTTTAGGGAAGGGGACCCTTTCAATAAGCCCCTCGTTCTCAAGGATAAGCGAACCTGTGATGCCATCAACATAGACGGGTGTTTTTTTGAGGCCGGTGACCTTCCAAAGCGGATACTTAAGCAAATCCACGGCATCAGTGCCTCTGTAATGGAAGAGAATCTCGTCCTTGGAGATCTTGGGCTGGAACATCTTCACAGGTGCAGCATTACCGCTTTCCTCTTCCCCCACAAACCTCTGCTGCATCTTGACATTGTCCCCTCCATGCTCGCTCCTACGTATCCTGATGTCCACTATCAGGGGCTGGTCAGTTATACCCACAATCATGGCAACTCCAACAGGCAGGTCCCTGATTTCCTCTTTTACGCCAATGCCCATTCCCTCCACAGATTCCGATATGGCGTTAAGGTCATTAGGATTGGTCACCTTTAGGATTATTTGCGTATTGCACTGAGATAGCACGTTCTTGTCCACCCTTGCAGGCCTTTGCGAAACCACCATCATACCCATGCCGAATTTTCTGCCTTCGCTGGCAATGGTCCTGAGTATCTTGGAGCTCGCGACCTCCCCGAACCCCCTTTCAGGGCAGAAGTTATGCGCCTCCTCAACCACGAAAAGGAATGGAGGAATCTTGCCGCGCTTCCTTGCGGAGAACAGCTCCTCAGCCAGCTTCATGCACACCATCTGCTGTATCTCAGGCCTGGCCTCCTTCAGGTCCACTATGCTTATCATCCCGTCCTGCACCAGCTCCTCCGGCTCTGTCGGCTTTGTGGAGAACATGTTCGTCTTCACCAGGAACTCCAGCGAAGACAAGAGGGACCACTTGGCCTGGGACTTGCTCTTAGAGATTTCATCCATCACATCAGAGAGCGAATACTCATGGCTATCCAGCTTCTTCACAGCTGAATAGAGCAGGGCCTTCTGGTTTGCAGGGAGCTTGGCAGGCAGTATCTGCATTATCTCCTCTGCGCCAAGCCTGGAATCCAGCTTTATCTCCTTACCCGTCCTGAAGCCGAACATTTGTACCTGGCTCTTGTATGACTTGGGCTCCACCTCAAACCTCTGCATGAACTTCCTCTCAGCCGCCTTTGTGTTTGCATTCTGGAGCGTGAAATATTCCCCGTGCGGGTCAATGACCACGGCCGGGATCCTGTGCTCGGCTAACTCTTCCATTATCACCCCTGTGAGGTAGCTCTTTCCCGTGCCCGTCTTCGCAAGGACTGATATGTGCTTCTTGACAAGATCGTCAAGAGGCAGCCTGACCTTGAGGTCGTAGCCGTCAAGCAGCCCTAAGTAAGCGCCAGAATCCTTCAGACCAATTGCATCCCTGATGAATTTGGTCTCGGCTGTGAACACCGGGCTGCCTGGAGCGAACGGCACATTGGGAGTCTTCAGAAAACCCCTGCTGTCCCTGAAACCTATCACGCCCGCCTCGGCCCTTGTCCTCTCCCCGGATGTGCTTATCCTGTCTATGCTCGCCAGCACCCAGTTCCCTTCAGGGTCCTTCGTAGTGATGTAATCGGTCTTGCGCACCCTGCTCTCAGCGTCAAAGCCGAAGCTCCGCGTGGTCGTCTTCCCTGAGATAGTGCCAATTTGCATGATTATCCCAGAATAATATTGTCCGGGAAGCTTAAAAGAAACCCGAATATATAAGACTGTCCCACGAATTATAATCATGGCGGAAAAGAAGAAAAAATCCTCAGAAGATGCGGTAGAGGAAAAACTTAAATCTGATATGGCAAGGGTTTTCCATCTGTTGCCTGAAAGGTATGTAGACAAAAATAAAGTTTTTGGTAATCCAGCGGCCTATCTCAAAAACGCAGACGAGCTGATGGCAAACGCATGCAAACCAAGAGGAACAGGCCCGGCAGGCTGCTTCCAGGCTTTGGCCAAAATCAAAGAGGCGCAATCAGTGGCCGAAAAACAGAAAGTTGCCAATACAGATTTCTACAGGATTTTAGATGAAGAAGTAGCGAAATGCAGAGATTTGATTCCTGATAAGCCGATCTACGCCACAGCAGCCAAAGCCTTTGAGGA
Source organism: uncultured archaeon (assembly GCA_964353635.1). Lineage (GTDB taxonomy): Archaea > Aenigmatarchaeota > Aenigmatarchaeia > QMZP01 > QMZP01 > JAPLVB01. The sequence continues at coordinate 7,349 of CAYGVS010000015.1, forward strand.
GTTTAGGCAGCAAAACAGCAAAAAAATCACTTACCATTGATGATTTTTTAATGAGGTCGCTCCTAGGTGGTTAATTCGGGGATAACATGGCAAAAGACATATCAGAAATGTACAAAAAAGCAGAAGAGATGCAAAATTCCAGAGCTAAGCGTTTAACCAAAGAAAAATTCCGAGAAGGCAAAAACCTGATCAGGAATGTAAGAGAAGAGTATGAATTACCAAAATTGTCGCAGCAAGAAAAGGGTAAAATAGCACGATCAACGAATAAACAGTCAATACATTATGCATATGAGGGAAATTCTGTGTCGGCATGGATGAAAAATAATGAGATAACTAATCGTGGAGACCCGTACAGCACTAACCAGAAACTAGCCATATCTGACGATTATTTCAAAAAACAAGGAAGATTTGAAGAAGCTTGCGCTTTATTGAATAATGCTTTATCCATGTATGAAAAGGAATCTGCATCAGATGCTGGAACAAAGGAAAAAGCTAGAATGTATGAGGCAATAGAAAAAAGGGCATTGAGATGCTATTTCACAACGCGTGAAAGGGATCCAAAAGTTGGAAACATTGCCTTTCATATCGCCGAGAAATGTGAACAGCGCAGAAAAGCGCTCAAATCCTAGGAAATACTCTTCACCGCATCCCTGAAAGCCCATTAATAAAAAGCCTCCAAGACCTGCTCCTTCCTATATTTCACTTTCCATCCATCAAGGAATTCCCCAAATTCCGAGCTGCTTTCCATCGGGACTTTCACGCTTCCCCTCCCTAGTGATATACCCCTCAAGGATTTCAGAACTCCTGGTTCGGTGCGGCCATTGAGCGCATAGTTGAATTTGGTCTTCTGGTTGTGGTTCAGCCCTTTGAGATTGTAAGAAAAAATGGAATATGCTCGGAAGCCTAGTTTTTCACAAATCCTTTCGCGTGTCAATAGGCTTATCCCGGAAAGCAGAATGCCTTGCCTAGCCAGGAAGTTCCTGTCAAATAAATCTGCAAGATTCATGGATTTCACATCCGCATCCGGGAAATCCCCCTTCAGAGAGGACTTGTATTCCTGGGCCAGCTCCAGCCTTCTGTCCAGGCCAAGATCCTTGAAAAGCAGTATCACATCTAGGTCTCGGGGCCTGGCCTTTCCTGTAACAGAAGAGCCGTATAGTATTATGTCTAGAATCTCCTTTCTTTTCTGCCTGAAATCCTTAGACTTGGATACCAGTGATTTTGGATAGCTTTCTGACATCCTTCTCCATGACCCCCGACGAGTTGAAATCCAACCTGAGCTTGTAGCTGTCCTGGTAAAGCGAGAAGTCCTTGTCCACGATCCCGTAGATATCGCTGTATTTGCTCTCCAGTAGCCTGAACCTTTGGGTATGGTTGCTGGGCAGGAATCCCTCCTTCCTTAATAAATATAAATCGCATATTCCTGCCATGGCTTTGAAGAAGAGCGTGACGGCCGTGTTGTGCTCCCCTTTTCTTTTGGCCTCAAGGGCGTTCCGCATATACTCCTTTATGTTCTGCATGAGCGCTTCCTCAGGCTGCATGATATAATATAACAAATAAGTCCTATTTAAGGTTTTGTGTTATATTGTATAACGAATCGCAATCAAGAAATCCTCTTCACAGCATCCCTGAAGAGCTCGGTCTTCTTCGCAAGCTTGTCTATCTCCTTTCCGGTGAGAGGCTGTATCTTCTTGTGCTCCAGCGCCTTGTAGGTCCAGATTATCTCCTCGCAGTACTTGATTTGCGTGCGCTCCAGGCCCTTTCCAAGCAGGAACACCCTGAGCATCTCCGGAACCATCTTCGGGATGAGGATGACCCTGCCTTTGGAAAGCAAGGCCGCCTGGGCAGCTTCCAGGCAGCTTATGTAAATGTTCTCGAAGGCCTGGCTCTTGCTTGACTCCATCTCCTTGAGCTCCTTCTGTATGGACATGAATTTCTTAAGTAGCATCTCCTTTGTGCCTGCCATGAGGCCTTTCTGGATGTTCAGGCCTATCACCTTCACCATGTCCAGCCTGTCGAAAATGACCCTACCGTCGCGGATGGAGACGAGCAGCTTGGTGTTGTATTCCATGACCTCCTTCAGGAACTGCTCAATCAGGAGGACTTTGACCTGGCCTGCTTTGTGCCTTTTTTGTAGAATGGTGATGTCCTGGTGGCTGACCTTCTCAGAAGTGAGTATATGCAGAACATTCTCATGCATCCAGAGGGCTTTTATGTTCTGGGAGATTTTGCTTTTTGCCATAATCCTAATCACTTTTGCATCATTCTTTCGTAGCCAACCGCAAGCGCCTTCTGAATTAAGGTAGGCCGCTCATCCTTGCTTAGCGAATCCAAAGAACCTTTCACATTCCTATAGCACGCCGCAATCTTCTGCCTCTCGATTCTCGTAAGATATACGCTGTCGGCAATGCCCAGCTTTGCAGCAATGGCTCTAATCCAAGGCGACCTTGGGGAATACCCTATCATGTTCGTGTGCTGCTTTCTCCTTGCAGCGCTATCCAATACCTCGTATATGATTTTCACATTCTTCGCCATCTGCTCAGGGCTATTGTATATCATGTCTAATTCCTTCCTAACATATCCTCAACTTTTGAAATGAACTCCCTTATTCTCTCAAGGTAGTAGTCAAGGTTCTCAGCCGAGAACTCGCTGAGCGTCCCCTTGTTCACCTTCTCCTCAAGGTCCACAATCTCCTTGTAGGTGTCAATCACTTCCCTTCCCAGCGTTTTGACATATGCCTTTTCCAACTCCTCCACGATGGCACGCTTGTTCAGAAAGAACTTCCCATCGAACAGGAGAAGTATCTGCGCTGCCTCTGTGCCTGCATTGGCAAGGTTGTTTATCGTCCCCAGGAGCAGCTGGCGGTTGCTCATGGCAGCGTAATCGCTCCTCTCCAGGAGCCTCTCAGCCTTCTGCTCGCGGTTGAAAAGTGTCTCCTTGGCAATGAACTCGCAGACTTCCCTGACAATGCCTTTCCTGTCATAGACTATTATAGGGCTCTTAAGGGAGCTTATGACCCAAGGCTCCCCATCTATGATGGAATGCCACCATCTGCTCAGGAGCTTGGGTGGCTGGAAATGGAAGTCCATTCCTTTATCCTTCCAGGCTGACTTTATCCCCTGACAGGCCCTGTCAATCCTCTGCAGCGAGCTCTCCTTCACCGGTATCGTGTCATTCACAATGATGATGACATCGATGTCGCTGGTTTTCTCCCTTCTGGAGGAAGGCTGCTTGGCAGCCTCAATCTCCCGTATTGCGCTGCCATAAATATAGACAGACTCAATGCCTTCCTTTAGCAGCGGCTTCAGCTCTTTTCTAAGAACACGGGCTTGCATCTCCATTCGCATCTAATTAGAATATGGGTCGCAGAGGCTTAAATAGCGGGGTTGTGTGACTACATTCAATGTCTTTGTAGTCACATCCTTTTTAGGAGCTTCCTAAGTTCCCGATATTCCTTTAAAATGAGCTCTATGGTGGGCCTGAGGTTTCCCTCATTCTCATACGTGCGTAAGGCCTGGTAGTACTCCTGCCTGTTCTTCAACTCTATGTTCACCGGCGGCATTCCATGTTTCAGGAGTATATTATTCAGGAGCAGCCTGCCAACCCTCCCGTTGCCATCCTGGAACGGGTGTATCCTCTCAAATTGATTATGCACGACCGCGGCAAGCACTATGGGATGGTATCTTTTCCTGTTTTTTTTATACCATTCCACCAGTTCTCTAAGCAGTGCTATAACCTGCCTTTGTGGAGCGCCTTTGTGGATAATGTTCCCATGGCTGTCAGTGACTGCAACCTCTATTCCAGGCGCCCTGAATTTTCCAGCAAACGCCTTGGAGTTGCTGAAGACGATTCTATGCAGCTCTTTCATCAAACTCAATGAAATATGTTCCTTTGTTTTTCGCACATATTTGATGGTTTCCGCCACCCCGTAAGTCTCTGAAATCTCCTCTTTTGACCTCTCAGGTGGCCATTCGTTTTCCTCTATTATGTCCCTGGCTTCGGAAGCGGTTATCGTGGAGCCTTCTATGGCGTTCGTATTGTATGCAAAGGTTTCAGCAAATTTCAGCCACTCCTCTTCTGAAAGGTGCTTTATTCTGATATCGCCTTTGGATATGAGTGCCTTGATTAATTCCATTTCCTTTGAAGACAGAATCGTGTGGAGAGGGTCCCTGATGGCTCTAAGGGAGCTTGCCTGCTCAAGGATCGATTTCTCGGCTTTCTGCCTTAGGAGTTCTATCGCGTTCCGCGTCAAGTCCTCTCCCAGGTATCTTCTTAATTTCCTGACTTTGTCGCCATGCCTAAAAGAATGAGCCAGATAGTAAAGCTTCCTTTTTCCCCTTTTGCGGATTTCAATGTGCATGATAATATATGTGACTACATATTTAAATAGAATATGTTTATGTGACTACATTTCCCCGGATTGCAGTCACAACATAAACCCAGAGCCCAGCACCGTGGGCATAGCAGGCTAAGTGTCAGCAACATTCTCTGTGACAATCAGTCTCAGCAATAGACTGTGGCTATATTCGGGCCAATGAGTTGGCTGGTCGTGATCCTATATGTGCATGTCTTGGCTCCCACTGTCGTGCACGTGTCATTGAAGATGACAGACGAACTGATTGGTACGATTGTTGATGACAAATTCGCAATCATTGTTCCTCCATCTGTCCTCGTTATCGTGATGTCACCGCATGTCTTGGATGTGCCTGTTATTGGGTTGTTCCCTGAGCACACTCCATATGCACCCAAGTTGACAGGGCCTGATCCTATGTTGTTTATCATCACGATGGCATATCTGTTTGCAAGACAGAAGTAATCAACTACTTGGATGTTCCTTGAATAAGAATAAGGTTGAGGAACAAACGAATGAAAAAGAATTATAAATAAAAGGAGATATGACGCAACATTAGCCAGAACTGCCATCATGAGTATGGATAGCTTCGGCTTTCTAAAAAAATATACGAAGACGATGAATTCTATAAGCAAGGTCAAGAAAAATGCAGAGAAAAAGAATATCAAGTTCTGTTCATAGTATTTACCATTAGGAAAGAATAACCCAGCGATTGTTGATATAATATTTGCAAGAATCACGGCTGTCAGGATTTTCCCGTCCTTGATTTTCATTTTCGACAGGCGTACATACAGCATCAACACCACAAATTCCAGAGAAATAACAACGGGAAAAATAAACACAAAAATTTCAGTCAATGGTAAAATCATGTCAGCAGAGACCATTGTTGGTATCAAAAGAAAGCATAAAAACAATGGCAAGAGATTCTTAAGCTTCATTCTTCTTACCTGTTCCACTTATGCTCGGGATTCCTGGGTATGACTATCCAGCAGATTATGTAGAACAGTATCCCGAACCCCCAGGCGAAAGCCAGCAGGACGAACATCAGCCTGAAGATGACAGGGTCCATATGGAAGTATTCCGCCAGCCCTCCGCACACTCCGCCGAGTATTTTGTCCTTCCCGGAGCGGTAGAGCCTCTTCAAATCAGTGTCTTCCCTGACTTTTGTGTGCCTCCGAGCGTGCTCCATCACTACCCTCTCCATGCCTTTCCGGCTCTCCATTGATATCTGCACAATAAGTATTATATATCCCAGCAGCACAGCCAATCCGAATATGAAGGGAAGCAGCCTTGATATGGCATAGGCTATGTCAAATAGCACAGTGCTTCCGATGTAGAAGTTGGCGATGTCCATTGCGTTCATGGCTATCCACAGGCATGCAGTTATCCCTGCAGCTGTGACTATAGGGGTGAACGGCCTGAAGGACTTGAAATGCCATCTGGAGAAATATGACGAATAGGAGAACAGAACGAAAAGCAGGAAGAATATCCCCGTGTTGTCCATGAGGAAGCTGGAAATGTCTGCCAGGAACCCGGTGTTGAACGGGACGTTAACCATCCTGACCGCAAGCACAGCAAGGAAGAAGAATACCATTGCAATGACAGCAGAGATGAAAGGGCCTGCTATCCCGAAGGTCCTGTGCCACCAGCTCTCAATGTGCTTGCCTTTGTGCTCAACCCTTTTACCGAGAGCCTCCACTTCCTCCCCGAAGTCCTCCATCCTTTTGTCAAGCTGGGTCTTGCGCTTTGCAGTTCTGTGGGATTTCTTGGGCTTTTTGCCTGCCATATGATAAATTTAATTCGCCTCCTTAAAAATAACCAAAATTAGCGCAAACTTATTAATTGCGGCGACAATATTTTTCCGATATCATAAAGGGGAGGATATGGACATATTCACAATGGTTCTGGTTGTCGCGGGTCTTTGTCTTTTCGAGACCATAAGCAGCATAGACAATGCCATAATAAACGCAGAGGTCCTGCATACCATGAGCCAGAGGGCCAGGCGCTGGTTCCTCCTCTGGGGTCTGCTTCTTGCTGTGTTCGTCATTAGAGGGGTGCTTCCATGGCTAATAATCTGGGCCACGACACCCTCCCTAGGCCCAGTCGGTGCCCTTACGGCAACCTTCAGCGAGGATCCGAGGGTGATTGATGCCATCGAGACCTCTGCGCCCATACTCCTAATGGGAGGAGGGGTTTTTCTGATATTCCTATTCTTCCACTGGATATTCCTTGAGGAGAAGAACTATGGGCTCAGGGGGGAGAGGTTCATACACAAGCAGGGCGTCTGGTTCTTCGCAGTGGCATCCATCCTGCTTACAGCTATTGTATGGTTCGCTCTTCAGCAGAGCCCCATGGTCGCCTTCGGTGCTGTCGTGGGCTCCACGGCATTTTTCATAACGCATGGCTTCAAGCAGAACGCAGAGCTGAGGGAGAAGGAGCTCATGGGAGGGAAGAGCAACCTCTCTGACGTCAGCAAGCTATTATATCTTGAAGCGATAGACGCGACCTTTTCGATAGACGGGGTGCTCGGGGCATTCGCCTTCACGCTTTCCGTCCCGCTCATAATCATAGGCAACGGCCTGGGCGCAGTGGTTGTAAGGGAGCTTACTGTCAAAGGTGTAACCAGGATAAGGAAGTACGCCTATCTCAAGAATGGCGCAATGTATTCGATACTCTTCCTGGGAATGATAATGGCTGCGGACGCCTTCGGGACGCACATTCCTGCATGGCTGTCCCCTGTTGTAACATTCGTAATAGTAGGCTATTTCTTCTTCAAGTCCAAGAATAAGCTCAAGGCCGAGGTGGGTTTCGCCCCTGCTGCATTTGAACCCGCTTCAGCTTTGAAAAACAAATGAGCCCGGAGGGATTCCCGCACAGCTAACCGTTTTATCGACAAGCCATGTTACCTTTTGGATAAGACCTAGCCGGTTTTTCGATTGAAGGCGTCAGCGGACGCCTTCGTTCTTTAATCGGCTTGGTTTTCGAACCCTCAACCCTTCGGTCCGAAGCCGAATGCTCTCGCTATGGATAGAAGCCGGCTTCGCCGACTTCGACATCCAATCCATTGAGCTACGGGCCCATTAATGAATTCAAGAAATTATTGAAAGGGCGCTTTAAATTAGGATTATCAGCTCTCATTCACAAGCGTGTCCTCTAAGGCTATTATGGCCCCGACTGTGGTTATCACAAGCAATGCTATCATGAGATATACGTAGAAAGTATACACGTCCATATTACCACCCTTATTTATTGACCATCATATTAATATTCCTTTCCCCTGGTATGAATATTCGCCAATTCCCTAACAAAACCAAAAGCCTACTTAATTAGCCAGCCAAATAATTCTATTATGAAAGAATTTCCCTTGAGGAAGATGGTTCCGCTGCTGGCAGGCGCTTCAGGGCTGCTCATATTATTGATAGCCCTATTCTACTCGCAGTTGTCAGCTATGCTTTGAAGGAGGTTATGCTATGCACAGGAAAGGTTTGGCCCCACTGGCGATTTTCGGCGTGATAGTCCTTGTCAGCCTTGGTGTTGTTTTTGCCCAGTATGTTATTAAAGGCCCGGTTGCATCCGGGCAAGAGCTGAAGCAATTCCAGTCCTGTGACCAAATCAAAAGCTTTCTGGAAGAGAACTCGGGCTCCGGATATGGCGGCTATTTCTCTGGCTTAACCTCGGGCACCAGGACTGTTATGGACAACGCAATCGCCCCTGCGGCATCCGGAGGAGCTGAGAAGGGTGAGGGCGCTTCCCAGGCAGCCGCATCAGACTACTCCACAACCAACATCCAGGTCGAGGGAGTGGACGAGCCCGACATAGTCAAGAATGACGGGAAGTACATCTATACTGTTTCCGGCAGCCAGATTTTCATAATGGAGGCATACCCTGCTGAAGGCGCAAGGCTGCTTTCGACCATAAACTCCACAGGCGTGAGGAACATATTCATCAACGGCGACAGGCTTGTCGCGTTCGGCAATGACTATTCCTATAGCGAAGAGCCTGTCGTTGAGAAGATTGGGATATCCATGCCGCGGTATTACCCGGTCTATTCAGAAAAGACGTACATCCGTGTATATGATATTGCCGATAGGAAGAATCCAACCCTTGCCAAGGATGCATCCATAGACGGATACTATTCTGATGCAAGGATGATTGGCGATTATGTGTATCTCATTGTGAACAAAGGAGTGAGCTATGGGGACGGGGCTGTGCCCTTGCCAACAGTCACTTCGGGAGGAGTGTCCAAGCCTGCATGCGGATGCACAGACCTTTACTATACCGACATGCCTGATTACAGCTACCAGTTCGTGACCATAGCTTCCCTGAACCTGAAGGATGATTCTGCAGAGCCGCAGACAAAGGTGATAATGTCAGGCTACACAGGAACCATATTCGTTTCCCAGCAGAACATCTACCTCTCTTACATGAAGCAGGTAAGTTATTGGGACCAGTCTGAAAGGCTAATTAATGCGATAAAACCACTTCTGCCTTCGGATGTTTCTTCAAGGATAACGGAAATCCAGTCATCTGATTCCTTAAGGGACGAGAAGATGCAGCAGATAGGCGAAGCTGTCCAGGACCACTACAACTCCCTTTCAGAGGATGAGAAGATGACATTCATGAAGGATGTGCAGGATGCTGTGCAGAACGTGTACGCTGAAATCCAGAAGGAGACCCAGAAGACTGTGATACAGAAGATAGGGATTGACAACGGCGACATAGAATACAAAGGGAAGGGGGAGGTGTCTGGCAGGCTGCTGAACCAGTTCTCCATGGACGAGCACAACGGCTACCTGAGGGCAGCCACCACAGTCGACAGCACATGGAACTGGAGGACAGGTGAGCAGTCAAGCCCGTCACAGAATAATGTCTATGTGCTTGACTCAGGCATGAACCTGGTTGGCAGCCTTGAGGACCTTGCTCCAGGAGAATCCATATACTCGGCAAGGTTCATAGGCGACAGGGCATACCTTGTCACGTTCAAGCGCGTGGACCCGCTCTTTGTGATAGACCTTTCAGACCCATCCAATCCAAGCCTGCTGGGAAAGCTGAAGATCCCAGGCTATTCAGATTACCTTCACCCGTATGATGAGAACCACCTGATAGGGATAGGGAAGGAAGTGAATGAGAGCATAGATGCGGACAAAGTGCACACCGATGACGCCGTCTACTACACGGCTATCCAGGGTGTCAAGCTCTCTCTGTTCGACGTCACAGACGTCTCCAACCCGCAAGAGATAGCCAAGTATGTGATTGGCGACAGAGGGACAGAATCAGCTGCCACAAGCGACCACAAGGCCTTCCTGTTCAGCAAGGACAGGAATCTCCTGGTGATTCCAATACAGCTCGCAGAGCTCAAACCCAACCAAAATATGGCAGATTATGGAGAGTACACCTTCCAGGGCGCATACGTCTTCTCGCTCGATTTGAACGGCTTCCAGTACAGAGGAAGGATAACGCATGCTGACCAGGAGACCGTTGACAAATCAGGGTATTACTGGTGGTCACCGTACACCATCCAGCGTTCCCTGTACATTGGCGAGAACCTGTACACTGTCTCGAGCGGCGTGGTGAAGGCGAATAGTTTGAGCGACCTCAGCGAGCTGGCTGCTGTTAAGCTCCCTGTTGAGCAACCGGAGATCTATCCACTTTACAAGAGTGGAACTGGAGGTGGAGTGGCGACAGGGATTGCCACACCACCCATGGAGTGATACCATACAGCCCTGCAGGGGGCCTTTTATTAGTCAGAAAACCAATAATATAGTAATTGCCTGCGGGCGTGGGGATGTGCCTGCCCAGGAAAAAGGCTCAAAATCCTGCTGGGACAGTGTCCTGCCAAGGCCCGGGGTTAATCTGAGGCCTTGCAAATCCATGATATATCTCTCAGGGGTATAGAATGGAGGTCTGGTTTCGGGGGATTTGCTTTCACCTGAGCGGCAGGCACGTTTGATTGGATGGAAGGCGTCTGAAAGAGAGAAGGCAACAAGAGTCGCCTTCAGACCAAACGACGCCTTCATTCAAGAATCTGGTTTTTGGTCATGATAGAGGTATGTTAGTTTCAATATACTCAGACTTTTGGCTTTTTTCATATTCATCTATAGTCCGCCTGCGTTCGTTTTTTAGAAGCCATGCATCCATAGTTGGATAGAAACCAGAAATATCTCTTAAATTCCTCAAACTTTTATCCAATCGGCTTGGAGAAAAGAACATCCGTTATCAGGGCTCGCCCTCTATGGGTATATGAAAAATTGCAGAAGCCCCTTTTAAGGGAATGTGTCAGGCGCTTTTATGGGTTTTTTTGTCATGCACCTCTTTCCCTGCCGCTTGGGGCGCCTTCATCTTCTTCACGTCAGAAGCAAGGAAGTCGACTCTCTTCTTCAGCTCTTTGCCCGCTTTCGCCTGCCTCTTCACTTCCAAGGAAAGCGTTTTCTCCTGCTTCTTGAGGCCCGCGCCAATGGTCCTGTCCTGCCTCTTCATGTCAGCGGCAAGGGAGGATATCTCCTTCTTTAACTCGTCGCTGGCCTTCTTCTCGTTCTTCTCTTCTGCATCGATGGCGGACGCGGCTTTGCGCATCTCCTTGGCTATCTCGCTGTTCAGCTTCCACTGCCTCCTCATGTCGGATTTCTCGGCCTGCTGGAAGAACAGTATGGAAAGGATAACAAAGATGATGGATACACCTGCAAGCGGAATGTTGGTGCCGGCCATCGCAACGTACGGGCTCAGAAACGACCCGAGCAAGAAAATTATCGCTAATGAAATGCAAATCATCCCCAGAACCTTTGCGTTCATTGCTCACCCGCTTCTTCCTGATTATAATATATTATGTCAGGGGTGGAATTTAAAGAATGCCTATCGGGGTTCTTGAGCACCCTCCTGCTCCACGGGCTTTTTCCTGCTTCTCCTCTGCTTAGCTTCGGGCCTGGGCTCGAAGCCTTTCTTCTGGGCGGGCTTCTGGGCCGTGGGCCGCTTCTCCTCCGCCAGCTTATTGCGGAATTCTTCCACGCTTTTGACGCATGTGTCCCCTGCATCCGCTCCGGGAGGGATGCTTGGTCGCTCTCTGGCATCCGTTCCTTTGTATTCCTTCTGGGACTTGCCCACGATATTATGGAAATCCTCCTCGCTCCTGATGAGCAAATCCTGTCTCTTCTGCTTTCCTGAGCGCCTTCTCAGGACAACTACAAGAGCAGCGACTAGGACAGTGATCGCAGCAGCAAAACCGCCTATTATGCCCCAAACGACAGTATCAGCACCGATGGCAGCGGACCTCTCCATCCCCGCAACCTCGAACTCGGAGCTCGCAACAGCAGCCTGATCCTCATACTCAACTATCACGAATGCGGAATATTTTCCAGGCTTGATGTCCCCGGGTATGGGTATGTTCTTGATGAAGGAGGCCTGCGTCTCCACAGCAAAGGTCTCCCTCTGGTTCACGATCTGCCTGTCATACATGTCCTTTATCACGTATGTTGCAGTCATGTCCATCTTCTTCTTGTCTCCGAGATTGGTGAGCCTCACCTGGAGGGACAGGCCCGAACCCGGAATCACGGAAAGGAACTCACTTGGTATCTCAAGAGAGACATCAAAGAGCCCCTGCTTCTTTGAAACCTCCATCACCAAAGAGATCTGTTTGGTCATGTTCCCGGACCTTATGTAGACAGTCCCTGTGTGCACTCCAATCCCCATACTCTCAAGGGAAAGCATGTGCAAATTCGCTGTCCTGGTTTCATTCGGGGCAAGAGTGAAGTTCTGTGGAAGGTCCAGGACAAAGTATTTCCCTTCTGACACCACTTCTGAAGTAAGGGAAATCTCTGCATTCCCCGTGTTCTTTATCGTGAACGAGGAGTTCCTGGTTTCTCCCTGCTTTACCAGGACCTTTATGAAATCAGTATCAATGGAGAAGTTCCTTGTCAGGCTGGCGCTTATGCTTGTTAAGTTTTGGATGGAGCCTCCGCTTCCGGAACTTCCTCCTGTATTACCTAGTGACGGAGCGACGTAATACCTTATCTGCCTGTCCTCCGTGGCATTCCAGTTCCCTGCGCTGTCATTCGCATGCGCCCTGAAATAGTAATATCCCTGTGAAAGGCTTATCATGGTCTTGTAGCAGTAGTTCCCGTCAACAGACATGGTCAGGTTAACCCATGCAGTGGAATGCCATTCCAGAATGCAGGCATCCAAGCTCTCGTTTGATGTCACGTTCACCGTAATCCAGTTGTTCGCTGTTGTGGACTGGTTGGCCGGGGTGGAGGCCGAGAACCACAGGTCAGGTGTTGTGAAGTCCACAGTGATCTTTCTCATTCCTGTGGCATTCAATCCTGACGTAGAACTCACCCATGCCTTGTAGAAATAATCCCCCTCTCCAAGGCCGCTTACATTCAGATAACAATTTCTCCCGTCCACCGCCATGCTCAGGTTCTGCCACGTCCCGTTATGCCAGTCCAGAAGGCATGAATCCGAATCCGCCTCCGAGGAAACGTTCACAAGAATCCAGTCCTGGTTTGTGGAAGACTGGTTTTGAGGAGTAGGGGGTGAGAACCAGATATCCGAAGCAGATGAAATTCTGCAGCAGACCTGGGTTTGGTATTCTCCGCAGGAGCCCAGCATAGCATTCGTAAGATTTCCTAGGGAAGCATTCGCTCCTGCCATGGAGGCCAGGCATTCGTAATCTGTCCCGCAGGAATCCCCCCAGAAACACTGGACTTCTTCTGCGCTGGAAGAAAGGCATACAGATACTGGATAGATGTCACCGGAGCCAGAATAGTTCCCTGCCTGCGCGTGCGCATTGGTCTGATTGGAAAGTCTTAGTACAACGGCCTGGCATCCGTAGCCCAGGCTTCCCGAGTCCGGGACGCAGCACACAGAATAAGGATAAGTCCCCAGGGATGCGTTCTGGACATGGGCGTTCTGAAATCCTCCTGTGCTGTTCTTGAGGTAGAATACAGGAGTCCCTGAGCATGAATCCGTTATGGAGCATGTGAGGCCTCCTGAAGCAGAGGAAGGCCGGATAAGCACGCCTATAAGGATTAAGAATGCCGTTATAGCCAATATCTTCCTTTTCATGCCAATGCTTTCCCTTTTGGCTAATCGCTCAAGGCTATGTAATCCCATCCCCTGATTGCGCCATTGCATATGTAGGTATTGTTCCCGATATAATCCAAAACCATCCTTCCCCTCTCCAGGTCAGAATCGCAGTCCTCTGCAGGCGGGGCCCCGTCGTTGGTGTCAATTTGCAAATAATCCGGGCTGGAATCACTCTCATTGCCGATCTGAAGGGCGCTCTGGGGGCTGGTGTTGTTTATGCCGATTTTGCCGTCTGAGGCAATAATCATTCTGGCTATATCGCCGGTCCAAAATGATAATGTCTGCCATGTGGAGCTTTCTCCTATTTGTAATTCAGACCCTGAATAAGCCAATCCTGATGCACCATTAATGCGAACGATTGGGGTATTGACCGAATCGGTGGCGTTTATCTGGCCGACGACATGGAGTTTTACTAAAGGATTCATCGTCCCTATTCCCACCATGTTCTGGTTAACGTCTACAAAGAATGTAGATCCGCCCACCGAAAAGTTCCCTGTTACGTTCACCTTGTCCGGATAGCCTGCTGCAGGGTATATATAACCAGTATTGTTTGACCAGGGCGAGGGATCCTGGATTGTGTTGTCGTCACCTGCACAGTACCACATAGAAGCTGCTGACATCTTGAGTATCTGGCCTAATGAACATGAGCTGTTCAGCGAGAGTGCATTGGCATTGAAGACTATGCCTCCGCCAATAGTTAGATTGACTTGTAATCCTGCTCCAGAAGTGTAGTTAAGACCGGATGATGCCACATTGGAATTGAGCTGGGTATTGTTGATTGCACCTATGGTTATCTTGTTCGCAGTGACTGCGCCGTCCGCTATCTTGGCTTCTGTGACGGCATTTGAGGCTAATTGCGTATCATTGACTGCACCTGCGCCTATCTTTGCATTGGTTACTGCCGCATCTGCCAGCTGAGTGTCGTTGATTGTGTTTACTGCGACCTTAGTGTTGGTTACTGCTGCGTCCGCTATCTTTGTGGAGGTTACTATGTTTGCTGCTAGCTGCGTGTCATTTATCGCGCCGGTTGCTATCTTTGTGTTGGTGACAGCTCCTGACTGAAGCTGAGAATCATTAATGGTGTTGACCGCCACTTTTGTGTTGGTTACTGCTGCATCTGCCAGCTGAGTGTCGTTCACTGCGCTTGCGCCTATCTTTGTATTGGTTACTGAGGCTGGAGCAATGGCTGGAGAGGAGCCTGTTCCTGTGAAGTCCCCTGACCAGCTCGTGGCGGTAGTGAGGTCGTCTGAAGAATCAAGGTCCCACCCTGAAGGGCTTGAATAGCCTGACCAGTAAAGGGAGGTATTTGAGCTGTTCACGTTCTGATTTGCTATGTTGCCTGTGGTTATGTCATCACTTGCATCTGTATCCCAGCCTGCCGGGGAGTCGTAGCCGTCCCAGTAGCTGGAGATGTTCGATGAGTTGACATCAAGGCTGGATGCCGGCACGGCGTAAATGTAGGAAGAGCTTAACCAGACAGCAACCTGGCCTCCGCTTCCTGCCCCTGTCACATTCCCGGAATTCCCTGAGCTTTCATCTGCGGAACAGTACCATGAAGAGCCGCTCCACTTGAGGACCTCCTCAAGGGAGCAGCTCCTGTTGAGGGAGAGGGAATTCCCTGAAAAATCCAAGCCCCCGCCTTCCGAGAGGTTTACGTTCAGGCCTTCCGAGAGGTTGAGGCCTGAGCCTGCCACGGCCGAAGAGAGCTGGGTGGCGTTCACGGCGGAAGGTACTATCTTCGGATTTGTGATGGACTGGTCAGCAAGGTCCTCGGAGTTTATGCTCCCGTCCTGTATCTCGCTGGTTCCTACTGAATTGCTTGTGAGCTGTAGATTGCCCGGAGTGCCTGTGATATCGCCTGAGAAGGTAGAGGAGAAGTTCAGGTATTTTGAGGAGAGGGATGAACCGCCTTCATAGATGTTCGTGGCGTATAAGCTCAGCCATGTGTTTGAGGAGTTGCCAAGGGTGAAGACATCGGGAAAGAAGGGGATTATGGAGCCGTTTATGTCCTGGCCATGAGCCGTGTAAGTCTCGCCTGAGAAGGTGAGCGAGCCGTCAGAGAATATGTTGCCCTGGGAGTCTATCGTGAGGCCTCCGTCCGTGTCCTGGAAGCCCCCGCCCACCAGGAGGGTGGTGGTGTTAACGGAGGAGGCGTTCTGGATTGAGAAACCAGCCATGTTTATGTTTCCGGACATTGTGCCTCCCGCAAGCTGGAGGAATATGTTATTAAGAAGCAGGCCGGACTGGTATAAGAGACCTCCAAAAAAGCCCGTGCCGGAAACATTCAGATTGGAGGAAGAAATGTTGGAGGAGACGTTAAGGTCTTCGGGGAATGCATAATCCCCTGACTCAAAGGTGCCGGAGCCTATATCTGATGCCGGATGGCCGGGATCGGCAGCGCGCACGACAGGCAGAACCAGCATCAGTGCCAGAACCAGGAAAAGCCTCTTCATTTCTCCCTCTCCCTCTCATTCATGCTCTTCCTGAGATCGCTTATTATCAGGCTCTTCAGGTATTCTGCCTTGGATATGCCCATCTCCTCGCAGTACCTGGTTATTAGCCTGTTCAGTTTTTCTGTTATGCTGAACCGGACCTCAGGCATCATATCACCATGGACTTTTTATGGTCTATTTAAGGATTAAATTCGGACTAATTAAGTATTATATTCGTAGGAACTTGTATAAATACTTTTGCAGGAAAAAACAAGGTATGTGAAAAAGGCTGTCAGGGCATCAGCCGGCCGAAGGCATCATGTCATGTTTACCATAAAAAATTAAGAAATATAGGAATCAAGATACGTCTCTATTCAAACAAGAGTTTAGAAGCCTTTCGGTTTCTCTAAGAAATCATCCAGCTAGCATGAACTCAATCGCCAATATTCCACACGTAATTAGAATCACAAGCGGCATTATCATGAACCCGTATTTTGCGAACCTCTTGTAGGTGATTATCTTCTCCTTGTCGTTCACAATCTTCGCCCACATTATCCCTGCAAGCGCTCCTATGAGCGTGAGGTTCGCTCCCAGGTTGCTGCCTATTATCACGGAGTAAATAGAAGCCAATCTGGCAGCTCCTGCTAAAGCGAACTGTGGGCTCCCCACTATCTTCGTGAATAGTATGGTCATGGGTTGGTTATTCACAACGTTGGCAGCAAGGCTGGAGAGGAATCCCATGGAAAGCGCAGAGGCCATCACGCTTGGGGATAGCGTGGTGATAAAGGATGCTGCCATGTCAGTGAATCCGACAGCCACGAGCCCTTCCACCATAACGAACAGGGAAAGCAGGAATGGAATTATTTTCCAGGGCATGTGGTCAAATATGAAATGGAGTCTGAACTGATAGATCTCGGTTTCCTTGTGATAAACATACCTTTTGAACGTCCTGAAGAAAATCAGCTCCTTGTTGGAATGCTCCCCTATAGCCATCACCGCATCATAGAGAAAGAGTGCGGCTGCGAACACAAGGGATATCCACCACAGCTCTAGGTTCATGAAGGACGAGAATATGAACATTATCATGGCCATCAGGAATATCGAGAAGGTGGAGATTGCGCATCCCCTGTCTTTTATGAAATGTTTTGGGTCTATCTCCTTTGGTATTTCAAACCTTCCGGTTATGTCCTTCCTGAATATCAGGAATAGCAATCCTAGGCACGTAAGGCCTGCCGCTATCGTAGGCAGCACCATCCAATAAGAGTATTCATAGAAGCCCAGGCCTTCAGACATGGCCACGATTATGTTCGTGGGGTTTCCTATGTACAGGAACATGCTCCAGATGTTCGCTGCAAAGAATTCTGCGATAAGGTAAGGGAAGACTCTGACCTTTGCATGCTTTCCGAAGTAGAAGATTATCGGCGTGAGGGTCAGGATGACGATGTCATTGGATGTGAAGAGTGTTATGATGCTGCTGAGCAAATAGAAATAGAGGAAGAGCCTCCTCTTATCACCTCCGGAATGCATTATGAACTTCAGCGCCACGAACTCAAAGAACCCAGTGCTGTCCAGGGATATGGCTATGTATGCGAGCGCCATGAAGAGGATTATTATGGTATAAGGGCTGAACTGCTGGCTTCCTAGCAGACTTTCCCAGGCTTGCCCGGGATTAAGAACGCCTGCAAGTAATATGATGGCCGCGCCTATAACGCTCCCCCACGCATAATCCATCTCTATTTTCCTTTTCCCTGCGCGCACTGTGATGGGATGGACTATGAAGAATATCGCAATTGAGAATGCGAGCAGCGTGAGCATCAATGACAGCATAATAATGATTTGGCGCCTGACGGATAAAAAGCAATAAATCCCGACGAGACATCCCTAAAAAATAAAAGCAGGGAGAAATGGGGAACCTATTTCCCTGTCAGTTCCTCAATCTCTTTCTTGCCCTTTTCGTTCTCCTGGACCTGCTCCTTGTCTATCCGGAGGAGGAGCGTCTCGAACTCCGCCATGTGCGTCTTCTCTTCCTTCGCGATATCCATCAGAACCTTCCTTATGTCTGGATTCGGGGCCATGGCTGCAAGCTGCTCATACAGGTTTATGGCATCCAGCTCAGCAATCATCCCTGCCCTCAGGACCTCCTTGTTTATTTCCTCAGGCCTCATCTTCCCAAGATTCTTGGGTATGTCTGACATCATAGAAATCACCTCTTGTTTAGAATAAGCATATTTGTATTCCGGGTATAAAAATCATCCGCTAATGATGTCCTTGCGTCCTAACCGTGTCTTGACAAGCATGTACAATAATCCAAGCACAGGGAATATCTCAAGCCTGCCTAGAACCATCCCTGCCATCAGGATCAATTTGCCGAGGGGGTTCATGCTGTCCAGAGGAATCACTGAAAGGCCTACATTCCCCTGCGCAGAGGCTGCCTGATACAGTGACTCAAGGGGCTGGTAGCCCATGAAAGAAAGGAGGATGGCGCTGCCGAAAAGGAAAAGCACATAGATGGCTGTGAAGACAGCGACTATTGTAACTTCTGAGTCCTTCACGACCCTTCCGTCATATTTCAGCGGAACAATGGCCTCCTGGGGGAGCGTGACCTTCTTGCCTATCCACGGGAAGGCCTTTGCCATAATCCCTGCCCTGGAGAGCTTCAGGCCACCTGCAGTAGAGGCTCCGAAGCCTCCAATGACCATGAGCACTATGAGAAGAAGCATTGCCAGGCCTGAAGGCGCTGACTGGAGCGTGGTGAAGCCCCCGGTTGTCAGGGCAGAGACAGACTGGAAGAGGCCATGCCT
>CAYGVS010000016.1:0-22898 GCA_964353635.1 uncultured archaeon
CCCTAATCCTGAGGCAGAACCTGTTATCAAAGCAACCTTCCCTTCAAGTTTCATGTAGCCCCTTGCAGTCTCATGCTTCTCCTTCCTGGAGAATGATTCCCCCGGCTCAATGAGCCTTGCCGAGAAGCTGGCTGCGACCCTCTCCACAGATTTCGGTATGGGGTTGATGTCGCTGGAGACTATTATGGGGTCACCAACATCCGAGATAATCCTGGACACATCTGATTTTCCAAGATGTTTCCCGCTCTTGAGCAGAAGGAGATTCCCGTCCAGGTCAAATACAGCAACCCCCGTTGTGGTCCCGGGATCTATGCCAACAATAAGCGGCTTGCCTTCTCTCATTCAAGCTAAATTTAAATCACAGGTTTATATTTGAATCATGAAATACCCGGATTCCGTCCTGACTAAGAACAGGAAAGGCGAGACAGAGGTCCGGCTGCTGATAGACAAAGGCAAGTTCACAAGATATACTTATGTTTATCCTGACGGAACAAAGGCCGAGGGCGGGAAGGTTAGCATAATACTCACCAATGAGAAAGGCGAGCAAACCCATTACTTCCTGATTCCCACGCAGGGTGGCAGATTTCTTGCAATAATCCCAAAGGAAGAAAAAGAGAGCAGGAAAATCTGGGATGGAAATAAAGAGCTTGAAGTCTGACCCTTATAGAAGGCGTCTGCCGCCTTCTTTCCGTATAATCTATTCCTCTTCCTCTTCTTCTTCCTTGACGTAAGTGAGGCCCTTCCTCTGCTTGATTTGGCTCACGACCTTTATCTCCAGCTCTCTCGGAAGCGGCTCGTAGACTATGTCTATGAGCCAGAAGAAGCCCTTGCCCCCGGTTGAGGACTTCAGCGTGGAATTGAAGCCGAACATCTCTGCGACAGGGAGCTTTGCCTTGATTATGGTTGTGCCCCTCTCCTCGTTCATCTCGATTATCTGCCCTCTCCTGTTGTTGATTTCCTTCATCGCGCCGCTCAGCTCCTCAGTGGGAACATCAATCCTTATGATTTGCTTTGGCTCATAGATGAATGCCTTTCCAGCAACCATTGCACCCCTTATGGCTTTTCGAATGGCCGGAATGACCTGGGCAGGGCCCCTGTGTATCGCGTCCTCGTGGAGCTTGGCATCTACCAGCATAATCTTGGAGCCTGAGACAGGCTCCCTGGCAAGCGGGCCTTCGTCCATGGCCTCCTTGAAGGCTTCCTTCACCATCTCCATGATCTCCAGGATGGCATGCACTCCGTGCGTGGCATCAATGAGTATGTTCCTGTTGTAAATCATCTTGATCTTCCTGATCTCGTCCCTGTCCATACCATATTTGACCAGCGTTTCCAGGAGCCCCTGGTCCTTCTTCTTGATTTCAGTATCGCCAATCTCGCCCCGGATCATGGCATCATAGACCTCTTTTTCCAATGGACCCGCGATTATGTAGAACCTGTTGTGCTTGTTGGGAGACTTGCCTTCCACGGCCTCCGGGCATATGCTTTTCACACCTTCCCTGTATATCACGATGGGAGGCGAGATGTCAACCTCTATCTCCTCATCCTTGAGCTTGTTCTCTATCTTGGCATTGATGTGCAGCTCTCCAAGCCCTGATACCAGGTACTCTCCTGTTTCTTCGTTAATCTTTATCTGCAGGGTCGGATCCTCCCTGCTAGTCTTCTTAAGGAACTCTATAAGCTTGGAAAGGTCCTTCGGGTGCTTGGGCTCTATAGCCTTGGTGACCACGGGCTCGAATATGTGCTTTATCGCCTCGAAGCCCACTATTTGGTTCTCGGGGTCGCATACAGTCTCACCTGAGGAGGCGTCCTTGAGGCCCACTATACCCACAATATTACCTGCGAGCACTTCGTCCATCTGGATTCGTTGGTTGCCTTTGTAGATGGAGACCTGCTGGACCCTTTCCGTCTTGAGCCTGTTCACAAGATAGACTTCCTGGCCCTTCACTATCTTTCCGGAGAAAATCCTGACAGTTGCCACGTAGCCTGCGTGCGGGTCAGGATATATCTTGGTCACAACTCCGGCCAGTTTCCCGTCCGGGTTGCACATCATCATGCCCTTCCCTACTTCAGAATCCACATCACCTGGCCATATCTTGGGTATCCTGTACTTCTGGGCGACCAGCGGGTTGGGAAGGTGCTGTATCACCATGTCAAGGACAACAGCGTGAAGAGGGGTTTTCTCGGAGAGCTCCTTCTCCATCTCCTTCTCCGTCATCTCTATGACTTCCTTGAACGTCAGGTTTTTCTTATGCATCACGGGGATGGATATCGCCCACTTCTTGGTGGCGGAGCCGAAAGCGACAGAGCCATTGTTCACGTTCACTATCCACTTATCTTTGTACTCGTCCTCTGCGAACTTCTGGATGAGCATGTTCACTTCAGTGATTATGTCCTTGAACCTCTCGAGCATCTGCTCTGGAGTGAGCTTGAGCTCCTTTATGAGCCTGTCAGTCTTGTTGATGAACAGTACGGGCCGCACCCTCTCTTTCAGGGCCTGCCTGATTACAGTCTCTGTCTGCGGCATTACCCCTTCCACAGCATCCGCCAGCACGACCACGCCGTCCACTGCCCTCATGGCCCTGGTGACGTCGCCCCCGAAGTCCACATGCCCTGGGGTGTCAATTAGATTAATCAGGTAGTCCTGGCCATGGTACTCATGGACCATTGAGGCGTTGGCAGAATAGATGGTGATTCCCCTCTCCTGCTCCTGCTTGTCGAAGTCCATCAAAAGCTGCTTCCCTGCCAGCTCCTGGGAAATCATCCCGGCCCCGGCAAGAAGGTTATCAGAGAATGTTGTTTTTCCGTGGTCAATATGCGCAACTATTCCTATGTTCCTGATGTGCTCAGGCTTATGCATGAGTTCCTTCACTGTCTGCGTAATCTCTTTTGCCATATTAACCAACATCTGTCAATCGTCTAATTAGAACTGACAGTTAATATGAACCTCTGTATATATAAATTTACCCCGTTGCAGCGGAGTCCTTTCTCAGCGGAGTCTTCGGGGAGCTCTCGTTTAGAAACAGCCCTTTCATGTTAGGGTGTTCCAGGACTTCTACGCCGAGCATCTCGGCTAGCTCCCTCTCGAACATGTTCGCGCCGGGATATATCCCGGTGACTGTTTTTATTTCTGGTTTGCTTTTAGGCAGGAGCACCCTTATGCTCACGTAATAGTCTTCAGAGAACACATGATAGATGACTTCTATGTTCTTCCCTACATCCACCCCGGAGATTGCGGAAACCCTTGTAAAGCCGTTCTTCTTGAGCTCCTCAAGGGCCATATGAAGGTTCCTGGCCTCCAAGCCTATCCAGGCCTCTGCTTTATCCTCTTTGAAGTCCTTTCCAATGGATTTGAGGTAGCTGGAGACGTCGGGCATATAGACTAATTATAAAGAAGTTAAATTAAATATAGTATTCTAGTCTTTGGAGCTTTTCTACATATCAGCTGACTCTCTAATCTTTTTGTTATATTCGGTCTGCATTCTTTCGAGCAATTCATAATACGACTCTAAAGTAAACCCTTAATATCAAAGAATTAAGTTTAAGAACAACTACTTCGCCTCGGCCGGCGCCTTCACGACCTCTATCTTGGAGACCTCGCAGAAGCGCACTGGGTATATCTTGCTCCCGATCTTCCTTACCTCTTTCTGCAGGGAGCCCTCTATGACCTTCTTCAGCAGGTCATCCATTCCTGCCTTTTTGGCTGTGTCAGTTATGTGGCCGACCATGACCCTCCTGACCTTGTTCGATATCTCCGCGAAGGCGTTCCTGTTCAGTATGGCCACGGAGGTGACCTGTATCCTCCAGCCGTCCTTCGTGTCTATCGTGTCCACGCTCTCCACCTTCTGGTTCCTCTTCCTCACCATCCTGTAAAGGTATTCCCTTGTGGTGGCGTATCCGTTAAAGCGGGTGAAGGCGTTCTTGCCTGAGATGTCAGTTATCTTGAAGAAGACCTTCATGTAGTATTTCTGCGGCTGGCCGAGAAGCTCTGACACGCCGATCTCAAGGTTCCTGCCCACAAGAGTGGCAGGGTCAGTGGTCGGGGTCTCCGTAAGCTGCATCTCATTGAACATCCTTGGCGCCAAGATAACGAACCAGTCCTTGCCCTTCCATTTTTTTGAGGCCGCTTCTCTCTGCTGCTGTTGCTGCTGGGGCCTTATCTCCTGGGCAGGCCGCTTCTCCTGCTGCTGGCTTGAAGGCGTACTTTGACTGGAGGCTCCTGCTGGTGTCTTCTCTGCATGCAGATTCTTTCCTTCCTCCGTCCGGCTTCCTTCCGTTTTCTCCTCTTTGGCTATCTGCTGTCCCATAATCAACCTCATCATTGATTGAAGGCACCTTTTCTGAAGCTTCCGGGCGCCTTCTTTCCGGCGTATCTTCTTGTTGTGGCATGTTTATATTTATATTGTTAACTGGAAGGACGGCTTTCCCCGGCTCAAGCAAGCCCTGCGCTTCAAGCATCTCCTCTATCTGTAAGATGAACTCCTCTTCAGCGCCTTTGGGTATTGTAGCCCCTGCCGCTCCCTTGTGGCCTCCTCCCTCGCCGCCGAGCCTGGAAGCTGCAGCCGAGAGCAGGGCCTCCATGCTAAGCCCGCCCTCCACAAGCGAATCATGCGCCCTGGCGCTCACCTTGACCATCCCGTCATCCGCGTCAGCGAAAGCGATGACAGGCCTGTCCTCAGGCACGAAGCCGGATTTGCTGAGCATTGAGGTCACATTGGAGATTATGTGCTCGGATATCATGCTGCCCCCGAAGATGCAGGTGCATCCCCTACCAGGCCTTATGGCGCGGCTGTTCCCGTTTAGCCATCTTAAGGCCTTGCCTACATCCTTCCTGTAGCTAGCAAGAATGGACCTGGCGTCCAGGAAAGCCTGGGGCGCAAGCATGCACATGGAGATGCCGACATCGGGCTTCCCAAGCTTGCCGCAGGCGTTCAGTATGGTCGCGAACTCATGGGCATCCATGAACTCTTCCGGGTGCCCGGGAAGCTCATATACTTCGCCGAATATCTCATGGGGATTCTCATGGTTCGCACCTATCCTTTCCCTGATTATGGCTGTGGCAAGCCTCTTCTGCTCTTCCTGCGTTAGGTCCGAAAGCGTCCTCCAGCCTTTCTCGCCCCTCAAAGGTATGGACAGCTCGTTTAGCATCTGAACGCTGCCGGACTCAGAGCCTGAGACTCCAGGTATGAACGGGTCTGTGCAGTATTCAAGCGCCTTGTGTATTGACCTTGTGCGCCTTCCCCATAGCCTTAAGCCCTGGTCAACTGAAAGCCTGCCTGCCTTTTTTGCATCCTTTATTATCTCCTTGTTGGCTCCCGCAAGGCCCCAGCTCCCTTCTATAGAACCTGCCTGGGAGTCGCCCAATGCCCCCACCACAGCCAGGTGGCTGAGGTCTGCATTTTCGGGGTTGAGCTCCTTTGCGAAGAAATATGCGACGCCTGCCCCGGAGAGGTTGTCGCTTATGCCGAAAAGCGCAGGGTTTATGTGGAACAGATTGCCTGACTTCTGCGCTTTCCCCTTTACCTGATGGTGGTCGAGTATTATTACAGTGCTCCCTGAGAGGTGCTCCTGGATGCTTTCCGCATGGCCTGAGCCAAGGTCTGAGAATATCATAAGGGGATTCTTCTCCTTGCTGAGCTCCCTTATCTTATCCTCGCTCAGCTGCTTAATCACAGAAAGCCTGAAGGCTTTGCCTTCCCTGGCAAGGGCTGTTGAGAGTATGGACGCTGAGGACAGGCCGTCAGCATCATAGTGCGAGATTATCCTTATGGTCCCCCGGAAGCCTCTGACAGCAGCAGCTGACCTTGACGCTTCGAAAACCATGGCCTGAAGCTTCTTCATCATTGGGAAATCCTAGCAGTTAATTGGTATAGTTTAGTATACAGAATGGCGCACCTGACAAATAGAACTATATCATCGCGCCCTTATATTGCGCATATATTTTCTCACGTCAAATGCTTTCATCATGGAGCACATCGCAATAATGAGGAAGTCCTGGGGTTTGACCAGGAAGATTCTTGAAGGCAGCAAGACAATCGAGTCAAGATGGTTCAAGTCCAGGCATCCTCCATGGGGCAGGATAAGGGAAGGCGAAACCGTCTATTTCAAGGATTCTGGAGAGCCGGTTTCCATCAAAGCGGAAGTGGAAAAGGTTATCCAGCTTTCAGGACTTACTCCGGTTAAGGTAAGCGAAATCCTGGAAAAGTACGGTGGGGATGATGGAATCAAGGCTGCTGAAATTCCGCGGTTCTATGAGATGTTCAGGGACAGGAAATACTGCATGCTCATTTTCCTCAGGAATCCAATTAAGGTAGAGCCTTTCAAGATTGACAAGTCAGGCTTCGGTGCCATGTGCGCGTGGATTGTCACCGAAAGCGTTGAGAAAATGAAGAGCGATTCCAAACAAAAACCAAAAGCCTTATAAAGATGTCTGATATAAATTTGGTATGCCAGAGGAAGAGCCTGTCAAGGTAGAAGAGAAGCCACAGGACTTCAGCCCCGGCCATGAAGGCCAGCAGAAGAAAAGGAAGCTTCCCCTCAAGCCAGCGGTAGGCTTCGCTGCAGTTGCTGTCTTGTTTTTTGCAATAGGCTATATCACCTCAGGCCTGTTCATAGGGAATCTCACAACAGGAATGGTGACAGCTGGCAATTCGAACATCCTTACAGCCCAGCAGGCAGGCGAGAAATCAGTCGACTACATCAACAAATACCTTCTCCAGACCGGATACAATGCAACGCTTATCAAAACCAATGAGAGCAACGGGCTTTATTTGGTGACCCTCAACATAACAGGGTCCCAGGGCACTACAGAGTACAATTCTTATGTTTCAAAAGACGGGAATCTCCTTTTCGTGAGCTCTGTTGACATCAGCAAGGCTCCCGAGACCCAGCCTGCAGAGCAGCAGACAGAGACCACTACAGCAACCACCCCAAAGACAGACAAGCCGAACATAAAGATGTTCGTGATGTCCTACTGCCCCTATGGAGAGCAGGCTGAGAACGGGCTTGGACCGGCTCTTGAGGCTATCGGGCTCGGCAACGTTACTTTCGAGCCGCATTTCGTGATATACGACAACTACAACGGTGGCGGGCCGAACTACTGCTTTGACAACGAGAGCCTTTACTGCTCCATGCACGGGATAAACGAGGTGAGGGAGGACATAAGACAGCTCGTCATATGGAAGTACTGGCCTGGCAAGTGGTGGGCTTACGTGAACAGCGTGAATGCCAATACAACCACATCCACAATCGAGAGCAGCTGGAAGTCCATAGCGACATCCGTTGGGCTGAATCCGGACCAGATTCAGGATTATTTTAACAAGGAGGCCCTTGACCTTCTTGCGAACGAGGCCAGCCTCAACGCGAAATACAGCGTGAGGGGCTCGCCAACTGTCCTCATAAACGATGTCGCTTACAATGGTGGGAGAGCGGCTGAGAACTACAAGGCAGGCATATGTGATGCATCCAACACGCCTCCCGCAAGCTGCAGCCAGACGCTCTCCGCTTCAGCTGAAACTGCTTCAGGCGGCTGCGGGACTTAGTTTCTTTTTATTAAAATCCAGAGAATTAAAGCTTCTTTCTCCAGTATATCGCCGCAGCAGATGCTATGGCCAGGGCTATCCATAGGCCCTCGATCCCTGGGAAAGAGGCAGGGAAGCCTATGGTGATCCCTACCGTATCAGTGTCTGTCGTTCCATGGGCGTTCGAGTATGCAGAGATATCTATCGTGTAGGCAGCAGCATCCGTTGAATCGATGTTCAGGTAAACCGTCTTCCTCTCATAACCGTCAAGCTGGATGCTGATGTTCCTCTTGTCCGGGCTTATCCATGATATCGCGCCAGATTCAAGGAAGTAAGCCAGGTCTGAAGGGTAAGTGCCTGAAAGGGAGATGTTAATCTGGTCTGTCGTGGACTTTGGATTCCTTAAATCTATCCTGCTGTGGTAAGACTCCCCCAGGCTTATGTATATCTGGTGGTCGTACAGCTTGAGCATGGGATGGTTGTAGTTGGGGGCGCAATAAGGCTGAACAACGTGCGGATTGCCCGCCCTATCAATTGCTGTCACGTCGCAATCCACCTCTGTGCCATCAATGTATGCTATCTGCGGGGTGGAGCAGGATGTAACTCCTCCGAAGGGGCCTGCAGGCATGCAGGGGACATCTATGTCAGTGTACGAAGAGGAGGCAGTGACAGTGCAGTTCATGAAGAATTGAAGGACTCCTGAGACATTGTCCCATGCCGTTGCGCTGACGTTCATCAAACTGTTTAAGGTATTATAGGAGCATGAATAATAAATCTCAGGCGGCTCTGTGTCCACTGTCACACTCACATCTGCTGAAGTAGGGCCAGTATTCCCAGCCTTGTCTTTGGCACTTACCCTGAAGAAATAGGTATGGTTGTTGGGGTTGGCCTGGTAGTTGAGCGTATTAAACATCTGGGAAAGAAGGGTTGTCTGGTCGAGCCAGACGGTCCAGTCAGTTACAGTCACACCATTTGAGCGGTTTATCACCATGTGCTGGACAGTATAGTTGTTAATATACACTGAAGTGTTGTCGAACTTGCATGAGAGGTTGGTGCTGAATGTGCCGCAGCCTCCCACATGAGCATTGGTCTCGTCTGACATGGAGAGGAGGCATGCGTCATATCCCGCAGCCTGCCAGTTGTTCTTGTAATTGCACTCTATGTACGTGTCGCTGGACGAGAGGTATATTGGATTGGCGTAGGTGGAAAAGTAGTTCTTCTCGACATGCGCGTTCGTGGGATCTGAGAGCCGCAGGAGAGTGGAGTTGTACTTGTCAGTGTTTACTGTTCCCAGAGGAGTGCCTCCTGTGTCCCAGCATCTGAGCTCATCCCCGAGGGGATTTCCTGCATGAATGGCTCCTGCTATATCCTTAGATATTGTCAATACCTTTGTCCCTGTTGAGCCTCCGGGCGGGAATGAGTATAACCCACAGTTAATCTTTTTTGCAATCGTCACCACTGTGGCGTTCCAGGCGACCTGGAAAGCGGTAGCCTTTGTCCAGATATTGCTGGGTGCTGTCATCACGCTTGACTGGTAGTCCCTATCGATACGGAATATGTCGCTTGCTTTGAGGCCTTCGATTTCCCCGGTATTATCCCTTGAAAAGAAGCACACCCTTTTGGTGCACATCTGGCCGTTCGGGCAGGTTACGAAGTTCGTTGTGCCTGTCTGCGTGAGCGTCCCGCAGGAATCCCCATCATTTATAACTTTGTAAAAGGTTGTATAGGGTACCACACACGGCCCGCCCACATCTGGGTCAGTGCAGGAAAGGGTAAACTGTATGTTCCCATTGTTAGACCAGGCTGAGCCGTCAGGGTTTATCGTCGTGACTGGCGGTAGCGCCAGCGCTGATTGAGGCATAAGAAGGCAGAGCGCGAAAAGCATGACTGCTGCATTTCCGTGGCGCGCCTTGAGCACAGCTTCTCTGAGCCGCATAATATTACTTTGTCTTTTGTATAATAAATCGGTTTCTGGTCAGGCTATCCTTCCCAGCCTCCCAAGATATGTCCCGTCAAGCATGTAAATCCGGGCAGGTTGCATTTTCGCCGACTTCAGAATCGGGCTTCTTTCTGGAGAGAATGTGGAACCTGAGATAGCATATGCAGTTCCACCTTCCTTCTTTCGTTCGGGTTTCTTCTTGTTGACAGGGATTCCTCCTGAGAGAGGGTTGAATGCAGGCATGACTATCAGCTCGGGAAGACGATGGCCAGAAGGCGCTCTAGCGCCTTCCAACGAAATTCCGCCTTCAAACGATTTAGCATATTTTTCCGACAGCCTTTTCCTGTCAAGGCCTGCCCTTATCCACACCCTTTCCCTCCATGTATACCCAAGCCTGTCCCTGAACTCAACCTGGGGGTGGCTGTGGCTCATGACTAAATATTTCGCCTGAAGGAAAGAGGGCTCAGGCCATGCATGCCCGTGCGAAGCATAAACCTTTCCGAACAGCATCCCTGTCATTGGGTAAAGCTTCACTCCTCTTGGTATGTATTTGGCTATCCCGCCATCATGGTTTCCTGGGACAACGTGCATCTCAACCTTCTCAGCCAGCCTTGAAAGAAAAGCAGGTACCTCCCTCTCCTCCTGCCAGCTTATCCCTGGAACCTTATGTTTTATGTCGCCTATCAGCACGAGCTTCCTGGCTTTGGTTTTTTCCAGAAGGGACTCTATTCTGGACAGGAGCTTCCCTGTCTGTGAAGGCATATTCAAACCAGAGAGCCTGTACTCGTTCTCTATTCCTATGTGTATGTCAGCAACAAACAGCGTCCTAGCTGCAAGAAGCGCAGGCTCGCCAGTAACGAAAAGAGGGGATTTCATGGAGTATAGTTAAAAGAAGAGGTTAAAAATGCTGCAAGCAAGCCAAATCAGGGATTACCAATAGCACAATTACTGATGCTGGTAATAGCCTTCTGCCTTGACATAAACCTGTCTTGTCCACCCGTTTTCCAAAGCAGGCGGTTTCTCGAATTCCACAAATACATCATCTCCCTGGTTTGTGACAAGATAAACATTGTCAGAAGCTGTAATCTTGTCTAGGTCTCTGGATGAGTACAGAGGAGCCAATTCAGTCTGCTTTATACTATCCATCTGTTTGTCTACAACCAAAAGTGTAATCCTGTCTATGTAGCTTGTTTCGTTTTCTTCCTCAGCTATCTTTGCCCTTATCGTGCCGCCAGAATCAAGGTATTTAAGCTCTCTTAACTGCATATCCTCTTTTTCAGGTGAATCTAGCTTGTAAATAATCGTTGTGTCTTTGACATATTCCCTGCCGTTCCAGGAATAGAAGAATGGACACAAACCACCACCACCGCAGCAGGACGAATCAATGCAACCTTGGGAGCCGCAGCTGCCTTGGGAACTGCCCATGTTGAGGCAGAGCGTTGTTCCTCTGATGGTCAGATACTTTCCCGCATAAGTACAAGTTTGGGTTCCATATCCGCCGCAACAATTGGAAGCGCCAGTACAGGAACCCCAGACCGGATTACAGGGGGTTCCCCAGCTTGCTATTGCATCGGCATGTAAATTATCAAGAGTGTCCGCGTTTCCTGCGCTACCTGCAGATCCGGCACTTCCCGCACTATCTGCATATGCAGCGCTTGGAACCTTCCCTGTTATCTTGCTTCCGTCTATGCTGCCAACATCTGCAGTGCCAATTGTCCCGTCAGCAATCTTATTTGCAGTTACAGAATTATCGCCGAGGTTGCCGTTGGCTATGCATCCTGAACATTCCACTTCTGCCCAGCTGTGGCCGGGGTTGGGAGGTGCTGCAATAACCAGGCCTACTGCAGAAACAGATATAATAACAGCCAGAATGAACATTATTTTCCTGTCATCTATGGTTAGCTGGATGTTATATTTCATATGTTATTATTGTGGCTCGGAGCTTATATTTATTGTTTTGGGTTTTGCAGAACCATCAGAAATGTTTTTCATGGATTTATCTTTTTGTTCCCATAGTCTATTGCATGCAGGAAATAGGAACTGTTATATCGACACTGGAAGGCCCTTCAACGCGCAGCTTCTCCTTCGTGATAAACAAGGACACCGTGGTGAGGAGGGGGCAGTTCGTCCAGCTGAAGGCTCAGGATGGCATCCTCATCGGAAGGGTGTCTGATGTGCTCAAGACCAACAAATACTTCATGAGGCCTGATACTGTCAAGGAGTATGAGAGCTCCGGAAGGCACATGGATGACCTTTTCCCTGTGGACAACTGGGAATACTTGGTGGCAGAGGTGCAGGCGCTAGGCGTGCACACAGGGAGCGGGTTCGTGGACTCCTCATTCCCCCCTTCCCCGGGCACAAGGGTCACGGAGCCGGACAACCAGATTCTTTCAGAACTTTTCGGGCTTGAGAAGAGCGGCCTGCATATCGGAAGCATTCCGCACCATGATGTCGAGGTAAGGCTGAGCCCCACAAGGCTGCTGCAGAAGCATCTCGCAATACTTGCGATAAGCGGCGCAGGGAAGTCTTTCCTGACATCCGTGATACTGGAAGAGCTGCTTGAGAGGAGGCCGGAACAGGGCCAGCTCGCTGTCATCGTGATAGATACCCATGGGGAGTACGCCTCCTTCGCGGATGACCCCAAATACGCAGGAAGGGTTTCCGTGTTCCCAGTATCTGATGTCCAGATAGGCCTCTCGAACCTGCGCGGCTACCAGGTCTCCGAGTTCCTGCCAGGCCTTTCCTACACCCAAATAAGGGAGCTTGTCAAGATAATGGAAAGCCTCAGGAAGAAGAACTATTCCCTATCAGACCTCATCGATGCAGTGGACGCCAGCGAGAAGATAAACTCCAAGACCAAGGACGTGCTCATCACGACCCTGATGGGGCTCAAGATGACAGGGGTGTTCGGAGTCGCGGATTATCCGAGCCTTGATGAGCTCGCCAGACAAGGCCGTCTTTCCATAATAGACCTTTCAGAGACCACCAACCTGAGCCGCAAGCAGATTCTGGTCGCGTACATAGCAAGGAAGCTCTTCAACGCGAGGAAGGACGGGATAATCCCGCCATTCCTGCTGGTTCTGGAGGAGGCCCACCAGTTCGTCCCCGAGACCATGAAGAAGGAGCATGCCATATCCAAGGGCATAATGCAGACCATTGCCAGGGAGGGGAGGAAGTTCCATTCCTCGCTCTGCCTCATCTCCCAGAGGCCCATACAGCTTTCCACCACCGTCCTGTCCCAGTGCAACACGCACATTATCCTCAGGATAACTAATCCGTATGACCTGGACCATATCGGGAAGTCCTCAGAGGGCCTTAACCGAGGCGTGATAAGGCAGATATCCTCGCTGAAGGTGGGCACAGGGATAATCGTGGGGGAGGCTGTGAACTTCCCACTGTTCGTGAAGATCAGGCCGCGCTCATCCAAGGCCTCTGAGAAGGGCCTGCCTCTGGAGAGGGCTGCTGTGGAGTATTACAGCCGGATAAGCCAGAAGAGGAAGGATGCCAAGGAGTTCATGTAGGCTTTTGTTCCTGGAAGCAGGACACTCGCTATCTTATTGCTATATTGATTTGTCAAATGATTTCATCGCGGCCTCTTTCAGTTCGGCTATCCTCTTCTGGATAACCTCCACTATCTTCTCATCCAGTTCCCCGTTCACAATCTTCAGCTTGCTCACGAAAGCCCGCGCATTGCTCATTGCGAGATTCGTTTCCTTGAAGCTTGTGGAGATGCCATACTGGACGGTTTCCCTGAATTGCTTTGCCTTCCATAGATAATCGATATATTTGTCCCCTATGGTTATGGACCCTATCCTATCCTTCCGTTCTTTGAGCTCGTTGAATTTCTCTATCATTTTGCTGCTGATGTGCTCACCAAAGAAGCATTCCAGGACAGCAGCAGTTGTCGCATGATCCTTGCTTTCCAGCCCTATTCTTGAAAGCAGCGAGGTGGCGACCTGGTACATAGCATAATAAGCAGTTATCATGACCCAATCCTCATGTCCCAGCCTGCTCATGTCAGTCATGACTATCAGGTCGTGGTCGGCCTTCTTCATGTGGCCTTCGCTCAGATATGCATTCGGCCTTGATATCACAAGGCCTCTCTCCCTCTTCGGCCTTCTCATGGCCTTCAATACCATGATCTCCGCCCTCATCATCTGAATACCGCCTTGACGAAATTATCCGCTCCGTACAAAACATAATGGTTGCCTACGACTTCCCTTATTGGGGCGCTATCTTTCTGCTTCTTGAAATCTGTCTCTGTCATGACTATCGGGTTTATTTCCTTCCCATATTTCGCGTATATATCCTTCGCTGCTTTCTCTGTATTCAGGCCGCTTTTGGCCAAAAGCAGGACATCAATGTCGCTTTCCTTCGCCGCGTTGCCTTTTGCGTAAGAGCCGAACAGGACGACCGACAATACGTTGGATTTCGGCTCCAAAGAGCGGGCAAAGTCTTCCAGTATAAGTTTCAGTTCCTTTTCCCTCTCATAGAACTCACTTCTTTTCTCAATCTCGCTTAACTGTATCAGGGCGAGCGTCTTCTCATTTTCCATGTTCAGCGTGCATAAATACGCCTTTCCGGCCTTTGTTTTTTCGATCACCCCATCCTTAACCATTCTGGCAACTGTTCTATGGACGAATGAATAATAATCTCCTGTGGATTTTGCTATCTCGTTTATCGTGAACTTCCTGTCCATGTTCCTCGCAAGCAAATCCACTATTTTCAGTTCGATTTTCATATTATCACTATTTATGATAATATTATCACTATAAGTGATATATAAACCTTCAGCAGGTGCAGAAGAGGAAGGACGCTAAAGAATTTATGTGATTGTGTTATACTTTGGTATGGCCAAATACACGATTTTTAAGCCAGGGATGTATGACGTTATCACTCTTAAGCATCAGCATGCCCTTGGAAGGGAGGTTTTCGATTCCATTGAAGG
This sequence comes from uncultured archaeon, assembly GCA_964353635.1. Taxonomy (GTDB): domain Archaea; phylum Aenigmatarchaeota; class Aenigmatarchaeia; order QMZP01; family QMZP01; genus JAPLVB01. The sequence goes on from CAYGVS010000016.1 coordinate 14,405, forward strand.
TACCCTAGAAGAGAGAAACATATCGCTAGAGGGAACGACTGATAAGGATATTGTGAATATACATCAGAGACCCCAATACACACCGCACATAATGCTTTTCCAATATAAGGTTAATGGCAGGCGTAATTACGTTTTCACTGAAATACTGCATTGCAATGACCCATTTCTTGAAGAGTTCGAGAAATTCCTAAGAGAGAAGGCAGTTGACGCGATAGGGGATGAAGAAAAAGGCCTGATTCAAAAAGGGTATGAAAACCACTGGAAAACTCCCTTCACCCTCATCTCTTGCAACGTCAGAAAACTTGATTATAAAATTAAAGATGCGAACAGCGGTCTTGTGCTTGAGAATATTGGCGAAGTCGAGATTTTCGAAGGGGTTGATTATGATGATCCGGTGACGTACAGGGTGATTCATCCGGATACCATGGAGACAAAGTTTAGGGAAATCGAGAACAATGCGGACTTCACTTTGAAAATAGAGAGAGGGTTTGAAGAGATTTACAAGGAGAACCTCCTGTATCTTGAAACCAAGAGAGGATATTCCGGTGGAAGCGTGGATCATCTCGCATTTAGAAGGAAACCTCCAACAAAGCAGTCTAAATCATAATTCATTTTTATCCACTCTCTCCAAGAATATATCATGGCAGACGCTCCTCCGTTTTTTTGGGGACTGGCCGGGCTTGGGTTGGGAATATTCGGGTTCATCATTGGGCTTAAAAGCCTCTTCATGAGGCGCCTGATAGAGAACATACCTACCTCCAAGGTTCGCTCCATAGCCATGGGCTTGGTGGAGGTTTATGGACAGGTCATCCCTGTAAAGGTCCTCAAGTCTCCTTTCTCCAGCAAGGACTGCGTCTATTTTAAGTATCAGATAGAAGAACTGCGCTCAGATGGGAAGCACAGCCGCTGGGTCACCATAAAGAAGGAAGAGAGGTTCGAGCCCTTCCTTCTCAAGGACGAGACAGGCCAAGTGCTTGTTGACTGCAAAGAGGCGAACGTGGACATTAAGCTTGACAATAGGTATGAGTCGGGCATAGGGCATAAGCCTCCGCAACAGGTCTATGATTTCCTTGAAAAGAACGGAATAGCTTACGGGGGATTCCTCGGCATAAACAGGCACATGCGCTACACCGAGTGGTTTGTCGCTCCCGGAGACAGGCTTTACGTGATGGGAACAGCAGCAGACAACCCCCGTGTGAAGCTGGCCTCAAAAGGCACGGAAAACATAATGATTCAGAAAGGCGAGGATGAGAAAATCTTCTACGTCTCTGACAGGTCGGAGAAGGAGATACTCTCCTCCCTAAGATGGAAGATCCTGCTGGGCATTTTTGGGGGAGCGGCACTCACAGTGGGCAGCCTGGCATTCCTGATATTCGGGATGCAGGCGGGGATTTTGTTCTAGGGAAAATAGGAATTTGGGAACATACCGTTTTTTAAAAATTGAATCAAAATTTAGTCATTGTACTCCTGAAGTGATTTTAGTATGAATAAGGATAGGCAAATAGCAGTTGGGAATATGGTTCATAATGCTGGTGCGTACAGCATAAAGCCGAATGAACCTTTCATTTTCGTTTCTAAAATTTTATCTCCTGATTATGTTGACATAAGATTGATTCTAGGAAAGGAAAAATTCAGGACTCCGATAATCAATTACTTGGTAGAAACCATTAAGGGAACTGGAGCTAATCCAGATTACATCTGCGGCGTTGTTACAGCAGATGTGCCTTTTGCATCAATCGCCGCCCACGAGATGAAGACCGGAATGTTCTATATACGCGATTCGGAGAAAGGCCATGGCAAACGCAGGCTGATAGAGGGCGTCCCAGAGGGTGCCATTGAAGACAAGGAATGCATCCATGTTGGCGACCTGATATCAGTCGGAACAACAGGCAATCTGGCACACAAGGAAATAACCAAGGAAGGCGGAAGGCTTCCATACCATGTTCCTGTATTCAACAGACTGCAGGGCGGACCTGAAAATCTGCGGGCATTGAAGCCACCGGTAGAGACTATTGCCTTATGCGAAATGGATGATGGGTTTTATCAGATAGGTATTGAACAAGGAAAATACACAACCACAGATCTCGAGGAAGTGTTCAAAGCCCGGAGCTACTCAGACAAATCCCAGTGGGGAAGGGAATTTCTCAGTGAAAATCCGGATTTTGTCAAGAGGCAGATTCAGAAGAATGCAAAGGACGGAGTGCTAAAGAAAGCTGACATATTGGAATCATTGACAGGACCATATAAGGATTTGCTGGATGGATTCAAGCCAGAGCTGAACAAATGGCTCAAGGAATTGGAAGTGAATCATCCCGTTAGAGTAGAGGGGGAAGAGGGCGCTTTGTTTGAATATCACCCATAAGAGTCTACTGCCCCCGTCCATTGTAATTGGATGGTGAAATCTTTTTATACCACTCCTCCAATTATTTTCATGGCCTGGGAGATTCTGCTCATAATTGGCGTGTTCTTTTTGCTGCTTGTGGTAGCCTTCATAGCATATTTCATAGCCGTATACAACGGGCTTGTAAGGCTCAAGAACAACATAAAGAAGGCCATGGCCAACATAGACGTCCTGCTCAAGCAGAGGATGGATGAGCTGACAAAGCTTATAGAGACCGTGAAAGGCTACGCCCGCTTCGAGAGGAAGGTTCTGAACGAGGTCACCAAGGCCAGGACCGCATTCCTGGATGCTAAGACCCTTCCTGAGAAGGCCAAGGCCTCTGACATGATTTCGGGCGCGCTCAAAACACTGTTCGCGGTGGCCGAGAACTATCCCAAGCTTAACGCAAGCGAGAACTTCAAGCAGCTTCAGGACCGCATATCAGGGATAGAGAACGAGATCGCTGACAGGAGGGAGTTCTACAACGATTCTGTGAACACGTACAACATCCGCATCCAGCAGATACCTGACAGGTTCATAGCAGGGATGCTGGGATACCAGGCCGAGCCGCTCTTCAAGGCAGAAGAGGCTGAGAAGAAGGACGTAAAAGTTGATTTCTCAGATATCACGAAATAGGCAGATTAAATGATTGATAGGAAAAGATCCTTGATATTTGTTGTTATTTTTCTAATTCTATTCCTGTTTACGCCCGTGAAACTGGATAGAGTTTCAGACATATGTCAGATGAGCGAACCTATGTATTGTCCCCATAGAATAAGTGAATCTGTTCTGTTATTAGGGCTGCCCCAATTTGAATTTGATATTTTTTCTGGATTGTATACACTTTTCAACCTGATAGCGTCCTATATGATATCAGGATTTGTTGGAAAACGATTAAAGTAAATCACTCCCTCACCATCTCCCATATCTGATTCTTTCTGCCAGCCGTATTTATTAGCCAAAAATCCAAACCATTCTTATGAAGGCGATAGACAAGCTGATTTCAAAAACGAAGAAGGATAAAGAGATTCTGGCAGTCATAGTTTTCGGCAGCTATGCGAGGGGAGAGAGGCATAGGGACGTAGACGTCTGCCTCGTGCTTAACAAGATGTTGGAGAACGGCGCCATGTCAAGGAAGAGGCTGGAATACGTGTCGGAATTCGGGCTGGACATCCATGTGTTCCAGCAGATTCCGCTGTACATAAGGGTGCGGGTTCTGAAGGAAGGAAAGATTTTGTTCTGCAGGGACATTGATGCCCTGTATGATATGGCCATCGGCACGGCCAAGGAGTTCGGGTACTTCAAGCCTATATATGAAAGCTATCTGGAGGCTGTGAAGCATGGATAAGGAAAGGGTTTTGGCAAAGATAGACGAGCTTGATTCCTACAGGAAGGAGCTCGCAGAAGTCATGCCGAAAGAGTATGAAGATTATGCTGGCTCAACGGAAGCGAAGAGGGCATGCGAGAGGCTTCTCCACATAATGATAGAGACAGCCATAGAAACATGCGCATTGATGGTGAAGGAGCTAAAGCTTGGGCTTCCGGGGAATGAGGAAGATTTCTTTAGCAAGCTCCGGAAGGAGGGCATACTCAGCCCTGGCCTAACGGGGAAGCTCAAGTCCATGAAGGGCTTCAGGAACATCCTTGTCCACAGGTACGGGGAAGTGGATGACGAGCTAGTCTTCGGCTTCCTGAAGAAGAACCTGAAGGATTTTGACGTGTTTAGGAAGGAGATAGTCACTTTTGTGGGGAAGAAGTGAAGGTGGAATTCCCAGACATAACGAAATAAACTCAATTCCCTAGAAAATCAAGGTCTTCTTGTCGATTAGAATATAAAACTTACTGCGTTAATCTATTCTGAGAAAATGAAAATGAAGTTTTATGGCGTGCGCGGTTCAATACCTACCCCCGGCCTGAATACAGTAAGGTACGGAGGCAATACGCCGTGCGTTGAAATCAGAGACGATCAGACAGAACTAATTCTCGATGCCGGAACGGGTATAAGGGAATTAGGAAATGACTTGATGAAGAAGCTGCCGCCTCCAAAGAAAATTGAGGCCTATTTATTTCTCAGCCATACACACTGGGATCACATACAGGGATTTCCCTTTTTCGTGCCCGCCTATATTAAAGGGAACAAATTTGATATCTATGGTGAAAAAAAGGTTGATACTGATCTGGAGAAGACTTTGGCAGGTCAGATGCTATATCAGTATTTTCCTGTTTCACTAAAACAGCTGAAGGCACAAATAGAGTTTCATGATATTGTAGAAGGCGACACTATTGAAATTCCTCAATTCAAGATAAAAAATATCAAGTCAAACCATCCTTACCCGGGCGTATTTTCATATAGCATTGAATGCGGTGACAGAAAGGTTGTATATGCAACCGATACAGAACATTATGATTGCATCGATTCCAAATTGCTTAATCTGGCTGATCATGCAGATGCCCTGATATATGATGCGCAGTATACTCCAGAGGAGTATAAAAACAAACATTCTTGGGGGCATAGCACAGCACAAAAAGGCATTGAACTGGCCAAAGAAGCCAAATCCATGAGGCTGATATTATTTCACCATGATCCGATGCATACGGATAAAGACATTGATGGAATTCTGGAGACGAATAGAAAAATAGCCGGGAAAGACCTGGATGTTATTGCCGCTTATGAAGGATTGTGTTTGGAGCTGTAGTCACTCCCTCACCATCTCAAAGACATCGTGCGGCTTTACAGTCCCCTTCTCGGTGATTATGAAATCTATATAGTCCGCCGGAGTGACGTCAAAGGCCGGGTTTATGATTTTTGCGCCTTTCAGCTTCCTCGGGTCCTCCACCTCTTTGGGGTCCCTCTCCTCTATCTCCACCTTGTGCGTGAGCTTGCTCGTGAGACCGGCAACCAGGACAGGCTTGCCGAACGCCTTGGCCACTATGGCCATGGGAAGCGTACCTATCTTGTTTACCACTGAGCCGTCCGGGAGGATGGCATCGCAGCCCACCAAAACCTTGTTGGACTTCTTCATCATGAAGCCCATGTCAGAGTCCACCCCGTAGACCACTTTTATGCGGGATTCGAGAAGGTCCTTTGCTGTCTGCAGGCCTTGGTTCCTTGGACGGGTCTCTGTCACATAAACAGTGAAATCCTTTCCCTCTTTCTTGGCTTCCCGAAGGATGGCCACAACGGTCCTGGAGTGGCAGTGGGTGAGAATGCAGTCTCCGCTCTGGATTTGCTTGGCGCCGTTTTGTATGAGTCTGCCCATGGCCTGCTCATTCTCCTGGATTTGGCTGTCACAGGCAGAAACAGCATACTCTTTGAGCTTTTCCACATCTTCTGTCTCGTTCTGGGAGATTTTGAAGAGGACAAGGTTAATCAGGCTGGCCAGCTCTATCTCAGTGGGCCTTGCGGTCTTTATCTGCTGCCCGGCTTCGCGGATCTCCTCCAGGAAGGATTTCCTGTCTGCGGCCTTGGATGCCTGCATGCATAGCTTGAGGCACTCAATACCCGCACGGGCAATGCCGTGTGCGCTCTGGATTTTGAGCTTCTTTATGTCCTTGATTATTTTCTTGGCTTTTGTGTCCATAATGATAATTCCCCTTGGGGATTATATTCTTAGGCTTTCCAGCTCCTTCTCCTGGATTGCTGCTGATTCCAAAAGGCTCTTGGACTTGCCTTTGTGCAGCACTAGCTTCACGCACCAGCCTTCCGGGGTGTCTGAGTAGCGGACAGTGAGGGCAGCGGCCTTCTGGAGCGCGGCCTTGGATTTTCCTTGGACTGCGGTCACCGGGCCCATGTGGTCCCTCACTTCCATCCAGGGGAGCTTGTGTTTTTGGGCCAGTTTCTTGAGAGCCAGGTTCTCCTCATGCCTCCTGCCTATTATAATTTTCTCCTTCCCGAATCGGAAATGGCGGCCCATTCTCAGCAACTGCACGTCAATCCAGTCCAGGGATTTGCTGTATTTGAGGAAGTCGCGGAGGCGGTGTGCGAATCCGGGGTCTGTGAGCAGGCAGCCTCCTCCTGGAGTGGGGAAATCCTTTATGCGGGATTTTTTTGTGAGCTGCAGTTGTGGTGAGCGGTTCCTTCCGCTTATGGCAAGGAGGTCCTTCCTCCTAATCAGGCCTTTTTCCTCTGCCTTTGTTGGAGGGAGAATCGCGCCGGAAAGCGGCCTCACCACTTGGTTCTGAAGCCCTGCAGCCTTCTCAATAAGGAAGAGCATGTCCTTCTTCTGCGAGAACGGCCTCTCTCCCACAACCTCCCCAGTAGCAATGAAGTCAAAACCGCGCTTCCTGGAGAAGGCTTTGGCTTTTCGAAGCATCCATATCTTGCAGTCAAGGCAGGGGTTCATGTTCGCCCCGTAGCCATGCTTGGGCTTGCGGATGAGTGAGAAGTAGCTGGCGTCCACTTTCACCTTATGCACCCTGACGCGAAACTTCTTCGCTATGGAATCCACGTAGCTCTGGCCTACTGCAAAGGGCGTGATGAAGTTTATGGCTTCCACCCTGCAGCCCTGCTTCTGGAGGAGCTTTATCGTGAGTATGGAATCTAAGCCTCCTGAGAAGAGGACGAGTGCTTTGGGCTTTTTCTTCATAGAAGACATTTGGGAATTCATCTATAAATCTCTCGGTCAGTATCTCCTTCCGGAGCGAGCGCGAGGCCTTCTTCCTGCGCATATTTCCTGAAGCGGTCGAGATTGCTTGTGCCGAAGATATATTGCCTTAGCCAGTTCAGGAAGCCGAAATTCTTTGGGATGTCATAATTCCCCTTCCGCCAGTTGTATTCCCACCAGCATTCTCCGGTTCCATTCACATCCCTGAGAGCCTTTCTTTCTGAGGGGCAGTAAGGGCATACATCTTCAAGATGGCGTTCCGCATTCTCTTTTTTATCCTTGAGGCGGCCGGCCAGGGCCTTTTTGTCAAGCTCGAGCCACTCAAGATTCCTCATACATTCCTCTTGGATCCAATTTTAATCCTTGATGGTCCGTCGTTTCAGGGTTTCTCCCCAGCACAGGTCAGGATCATAATTGTCCAAGTTCCTGCCGCTGATGTGGGGCAGGAGCTCAAATGCCCCGTAATGCTTTATATATTCCTTTGGTGGGTTGGTATATTGCATTATAAGATTTCCAAAATGGTTTGTCTCAATCTCATTATGCAATGAAATAAAGAATGGTATATTCACTCCGGTTAGTTCGGGATCTTGCGAATAAACCTCAAACATTTTCTCCAGAACGACTCTCTGAAAGCCAGAATCCAGTTCATTATACAGTTTGGAATAATTCAGCTTTTTCTGTCTACAAAAATCCTCATATTCAGGTCCGCGAGTGAACTGGACCCTCTCGGCCTTTCTGCTTTCGGCGATAAGCGCCTTTATGCACGCACTCTTTCTCTCTGCTGGTGATTTCCTGATATCTAATATGAATTGCTTGATGTCTTCTTTACTGAATTCATCTATATCAAGCAATAGATTTGGAATGCTCTCCTTTCGCATGTATTTATGCCTAAGGGCATCTTCGAAATCGGTAAAAGTATAGACTATTTTGTCCGCTAACATTACCACGTTGCTTTCTTCTGGTCCTGAGTTTGAAAAAAGTTCACCATCTCCCCTAGAGTGATTATGTATGCCACATACAACCTCATAAGTTGGATTTATTCCTCTGCCATCGTTTTCTATATGTTGGAGTATGAAAACTCCGTTCACATTATGTCTGAACGGCCTTTTCCCAAGTTCAGTCAGGATTCTTTCACCATTGTGCCCAAATGGAACATGCCCTAGGTCATGGCCTTTGCCTATTGCCAAGGTTAAGTATATGTTAAGGTCTAATGCGTGTGCAATCCTTCCTGAAGACACAACAACCTCAGCAGTATGGATTCCTCTTGTCCTCGCATGTGGATTCCCAATAAAAGGAAAGGCTTGCGTCTTGTAAGCCATTCTTCTTTCGGCAGCCGTTTCATTTATCCTGAAGTAGTCCTCCAAGAAAGGATCTGAGATGCCTCCGTCATCTTCGTCGTATCTCCTTCCTATCGTCCCTGTGTAGGCCTTCATAAAAAGCAAGGGTTTTTGAAAAATTTAAACGTTTGGAGCAAGAATTCTGGCGGCTTCAGCCATCAGATGAATTGCGA
>CAYGVS010000017.1:0-3146 GCA_964353635.1 uncultured archaeon
GACGAGTTTCACAATACGCAAAATTTGGTAGTCGAACAGTCGACCGGAGATGTTTATGTCAGTCCGTTTACCGCCTCGTCAAACTATCCGACCACCTCTGGGGCTTTTCAGACAACTTTTGGCGGTGCTTATGGTGATGCCGCCATCTCAAAGATATCCTCTGACGGCACCACGCTTTTGGCGAGTACGTACGTCGGCGGCGGCTCAAACGACAACAGCGACGGCCTTGTCCTGGATTCTGTCAACCATCGCATTTATTTTACAGGTAACACTGGTTCAACAAACTTTCCAACAGTTAATGCCTATCAGTCTACGAATAAAGGAGGGTCTAGTGAAGGGGATGCTTTTTTATCTGTGATCTCAGATGACTTAACTCAGCTGCTTTACAGTACTTATCTTGGCGGATCAATCAACGACGGATGCCGCGCTGGCACAGTTGACATTAACGGAGATTTTCTATGCGGCGGTGCTTCAAATTCCAACGACTTCCCGGTTTTAAACGCCATTCAGCCTACCAATACAGGTGTCTATAAGGGGATTGCGGTCAAGTTCTCTCCCTTATCCTGCGGCGACGGAACCTGCAGTGCAGGAGAGACTTGTCCTGCAGACAGATGCTGTTCAGGTCAGTCCTACACAACAAGCCAGGTCTGTTGCATTGGCCAGGTTTACACAGGAACCTGCTGTTCTGATTCAGACTGCACCTCCCCCCAAAACTACTGCAACATCGCAACCCACACTTGCCAAACCCCTCCCCAGTGCGAGAACGACCAGGACAACGACCAATACGGCATTGGCCCCTCCTGCCTCGGCCCTGACTGCGATGATACTAACCCCAGCATCCACGCAAGCATAACCTGCCCCTACAATGGAGCCCAGTGCGGAACCTTCTCTCTCTGCCAATCAACCTGCCCCACACCTCCCTCAGAAACCTGCACAAACTCCAAAGACGATGATTGCGATTCCCTGACAGACTGCCAGGACCCTGACTGCTCCAGCCACCCTAGCTGCCTGCCATCACCATGCTCAGGCCTCGTCCTCCTCCACCACTATGACAGCAACCCCACATATGGTGAATCTGCAACAAACGTTTATGACTTCTCAGGCAATGGCAACAACGGTACCATGCAATACAACGCATTCATCAATACCACTGCAGGCAAGTTTGCAGGTGCTGCGCAGTTTGACGGAACGAACGATAATGTGAATGCTGGTAACAAGCCGTCTTTGAATCCTGCAAACCAGATAACCATATCAGCATGGGTCAATTCGATTGTCGGAGGAAAAACCCAGGTGATAGTAGAGAAATCAATGACTGCCAGCCCTTGGACCACACAACATGTATGCCGGCTGCAGAATTCCGGAAGCGGTACCAATTACGTAAGAGCTGCAGTAAATAGCAATTTTCTTACCCCAGCAATCGCGTTATCTATAAACCAATGGCACCATGTTGTCTGTATGTACAACGGCTCACGTCTAAGCATATATGTGGACGGCAACCTCTGGGGAACGCCGCTGCCTGTTTCAACGACCATGTCTGATGTTGGAGTGCCTGTAAATATCGGTGATACTCAAGGGGGAGGCTTAACACTCAATGGCCTCATAGACGAGCTCGCAATCTGGAACCGCTCCCTCTCAAGCCAGGAGATTCAGAATCTCTACTCAAGCAGTTCTCCGATATCCTGCCAGACATGCATCCACAAATCCGACAACAACCCATGCGACGGGAAAGTGTGCATGGCAGAACTTCTCGCCTTCATAGACCGCTGGAAGTACAACAACCAGGATGTGACTATCAGGGAGCTCATAGAGGCTATTGGGTTATATAATAAAAATAAAGGATGTTCTTAATTTTGGCTAAGACAGACCTATTCCCTAAGAAACAGCCCCCGGCTCCCCTGTCAGATGGGGTCACTTAGATGACTTCTTCTCTTCCACGACGATGGCGTTTGAGACGCCTTACTGAGCTGGCCGCGAGCTGTTCCTGTTCGCCTGGGTTAATTTACTGACTACGCTCATAAACCTCGAGGTCGAGGGTGGGTTGAGCGGGTATTGATGGGGGATTGTTGCACTATCGATTTCTCAGGATGCTTCTTATGTTCTTGAAAATGAGGAATCATCTAATTCCGTAGGATAGCCACTATAGCGTAGTCAATATACCGAAAAGCTTATAAAACTTAATGCCCCCTATACTACAGATGATTTTCATGCCGCAGAAGCTTAAAGTTCCAGGATCCTCTTACAGGAATTTCAATTTACCTAATCTCAGCCTTGGCGCTGAGCTTATAGAGAACTTGGGCACAAGCGAAGAGGCATACAAGCTCGCGCCCAAGTCAGCGCCGCTCGCGTGGAGGGTCGCCCTCTACACAGTGGGCAGGGACCTGGAGATAGGCGAGCCGCTGGCAGACGGGCTTCCGGAATCCGTAAAGGAGGCTGGCAGGCTTGTCTACAAGGATGCCCATGACAGGAAAGCAAGGAATGCAAGCGGCTGCTGGCAAAAGGACGGCTTCCTTTACCTCAAGAGAAGCGATGCCCCGAAGGGCGCAAGAGCGCCTGAAGGCTTCGTTCCAGGCAAATACTTAAAGAACATAGAAGGCTTTGATGAAAAACACGGATATGCAATAAAACCCTCCCCGGAGACAGAGGAATTCCTTATCTGGCTTCCCGAAGGCGAAGGCAGCTTCATAGTTCCCACAATGGATGGTGCATATCATCCTCACACAGGCACACCATTCGAAACGATAAAAGACAGAGACAAAGCCATAAAGAGATGGGTTGACAACGGCCTGACAGAGGAGCAGGCTATAAAAGAGCTTTCAAGATTCTATAGGATGACAGAAGGAACAGCCGCTGTCGACTCCTGGTCCTTCGTCTGCATCGGCCCGCTCTGCGTCCTCCTCGTCGACGTGCCCAGGCTCAGGTTCTCCTATTTCGGCTCGTTCGCCGCGAGTAGCCTTGCCGGGCGGGGCGAGGCGGGGAAAAAGAGCGGCTTCGTGAACCTTGAGAAAGATGAATATAAGTCGCTCTTGGAAGACAGGGCAGCCCTCGGAAGGGTAAAAAAGGCGTTAAGCAAATAAATCTCCTTTTCTTCATATTCTTTACCCTGCTGTGCAGGGATATCTCCAATCAGCCATGCATCAGTGCAGGCG
>CAYGVS010000017.1:3246-13910 GCA_964353635.1 uncultured archaeon
AGAAGTCGGAAAAGCCGACTTCCAACCAGAACCCATTCGGTAACCGGGCTACGAGGAGCGCCGCTGTCAACTCCTGGTCCTTCGACTACATCGGCCCGCTCTGCGTCAACCTCAACAACGAGCCCAGGAACAGGAAAGCGAATCGAAAATCCAAATTCGATTCTGCCCAGAACTCCAATATCGGCTCGTTCGCCGCGAATAATTCAGGCTGATTGGGGATCCATAATCATGGTTGTCAAATGCCGCAGGCAGAGCTTTTCCGGAAAGTGTATGAGTTCGCAAAGTGGGTATACCCGACAGTGAACACGTTCCCCAGAAAGCAGAGGCTTATTCTATCACAAAGGATAGAAGTCACTGCAATAAGAATGCTGGAACTGGCCATTGATTATAACAACACCTATTCTGACTCGTGTAGAAAGAAGATGCTGAACGAGGTGCAGAAGATGCAGGTGCTCCTGAGGTTCTGCAAGGACCTTTCCTATCTCAGCTTCAGGAGATATGAGCATGGAAGCACCATACTCTCCGATATTTCCGAGACGCTAAAAGACGACAGAGGGGGGGGCGATGGCTTGCGAAGATTTGTATAGGGAATTGTGCTCCTTCCGCAACCTTGAGCTTGCCTATAGGAAGGCCAGAAAGGGCAAGCGAAAAAGGAGAGACGTCCAGGCATTCGAATTATGCCTTGAAGAGAACCTTCTCCAGCTCAAGCGCGAGCTTGAGACCTATTCCTATGAACCACAGCCTCTCAAACAATTCGTCATAAGGGATCCCAAGACACGGGTCATCTCAGCCTCGGATTTCAGGGACAGGATAGTCCATCACACCCTTTGCAACATAATACAGCCGATTTTCGAGCGCGCATTCATCCACGACTCTTATGCCAACAGGATAGGAAAGGGAACGCACGCCGCCTTGCTCCGTTTCGATTTCTTCAAAAGGAAGGTTTCGCAGAACGGCAGGCTTGTCAACGACCCGGCGGACGGCAGCATGGTCGTTGGATATGTACTGAAGGCGGACATCAGGCATTATTTCGACACAGTTGACAACCAGATTCTGATGCGCATGATAGGAAGAAAAATAAGCGATGAGAATGTCCTCTTTCTGATAAGGAAAATACTCAGCAATCACGCAGGCGGGTTGAAAGGGAAGGGCATGCCCCTTGGCAACCTGACCAGCCAGTTCTTCGCGAACCTATATCTCAATGAGCTTGACCAGTTCGTCAAGCATTCCCTGAAGGCAAAATACTACATAAGATATGTTGATGATTTTGTCATTCTCCACAGTTCAGAAGAAACGCTGCATGAATGGAAAGCCGAGATAAGCTGCTTCCTGAAATCGCTTGGCCTGGAGTTGCACCCGGAGAAATCGAAAGTATGCCCGCTCCACAAAGGGACAGGCCTCCTCGGATACAGGATATTCTACCACCACAAGCTTCCTAAGAGGAGCAATATAAGAACGGCAAGACTGAGAATGAGGAGACAGGCAAAGCTCTATGGGAATGGAATAATCCCTTATGAGAGGGCTGTGCAGAGCCTGGAGGGCTGGATGGGATATGCGAGCCATTCGAACAGCTACGGATTAAGGAAACAAGTCACGTCAGAATTCAATTCGCTCTTTGGAGTCAGATGCAAGTAACTTCCAGAAACCGCTTATCACTTCACAAACAACCTCGCAAAATCCTTGGTCTTTACTATCCTGACTCTCTTCTGCCTCTCGAAGTCTCTGTCATCGCTCCAGATTACCGAATTTCTGAAAGCCAATGCCGCCGCAATGAAAACGACGTCATTCGGGTCAATCTTCTGTATGATATTCTTGGCCTCATCCAGATGCGATTTCACTCCCTCAGTGGGAATGAGCACCACATACTCAAGGAGCTTATCCAGCAACTTGTCAATATCCTTTTCCGGCAGTCCGGACTTATCAATTATTGTTTTCTTATGCTTCCTCAGCTCATGCAACGAAATCTCAGGATAGACAAAATTCAGCCCAGATTCGATTATAACCTTCCTGGTAAGGGAATCCTTTATCAAAGCTGAAATTATCACATTCGTGTCAAGTACAACAATCATATCAATCCCAGTTTCTTTGCGACCTCTTCATCTATCTCCTTGCTGATCGCCAAAGCATCCTTGGCCGATAGCCTGCTTCTGCCAGTGAGCCTGTCCACAAGTTCCAGATCTTCGATCTTCATCTGGATGGCCATCCGGACCACCTCGCTCCACCTCACGTCAGAGTGGCGCCTCATTTTCTCATGAAGTTTTTCCGGAATTACCAAAGTAAGATTTGCCATAATATCACCTCTATGTGAATATATGTGATTTCACATATTTAAGCCTTTCCCCCTGAACACTCAGTGGCATCTTCAAGTCAAACATATCCACACCTTCATTTTTCTTGGCGCGGGAGATAGGTATGGCTAACTGAATCCTTTAATTTTGTCTTAGTTTTGTCTAAGACAGACCTTCTCCGTAGAAACAGCCCCGGGCTCCCGGTCACTTGCTCGACTTCTTCTCTTCCACGACGACTCCGTTCACTGTCCCGTCCTGCCCGGGCCTTGAAGTCACCTTGACAATCCCAGCTTCTGTTTTTAGGATTGCGCCCTTTGTGATAACGTTCCTTCTCACGAAGTGCACATTGGCTGCATTCTCCTGGACAGTGATTATCTTGGCCTTGTGGGTCTTGCCTGTCTTTCTGTCAGCTATGTTTACGAAGTCGATGGAAAGCAGCTTGGTTTTTTTGCAACCTCCCCTGGTGCGCTCGAACTTGACCTTCTTCTTCTGGATCCTAGTCTCTAGCATCTCAGAGCCTCTCTGTGACCTCTTCTTCTTGCTGCTCCTCTTGACTAGCGCTCCGCTAGGGGTTCTTACAGACTTCAAATGCCATCTCACCATAATCACACCAAATTCCTGGCTTCTTAGAATGTTCTACTATTAATTATGCAATGCCTTTATATTCTTTGCCTGCAAACCTTTCTTTTGCCTATTTAAGTATGCCTGGGAATAAACTAATATTTTTTAATTGATTTGGGGTGTTGATTGATGCAAAGACCGTTGGATGTTTTGGGAAGTTCTGTGGACAAGAGGATTCTCATCAGGACCAAGAAAGGCGAGGACATAGTGGGCGTGCTCAAGGCCTTCGACTCTCACATAAACATATGGCTCGATGACGCTAAAATACAAGGAGAGAACGAGATAACCCTTGGGAAAGTCCTCGTGAGGGGCGATAACATAGTCTACATTTCCCCTGGCAAGTAACGGCTTTTCTCAGGAAAAAGCTAATAAACCACCATAACTTATATAAATCCCACGTTTGACGCATAGTGTGTGTCTTAACTGGCGGCCGGCATAGGTTTAATAAAGCCGTCCTCTCAAAGTTAACCAATAAATCGGGTAATGATATGGTAGGAAAAGGAACCCCTAGCTTCGGGAAGAGGAACAAGAAGGTGCATATGATATGCAGGAGATGCGGCAGGAGAAGCTATCATCTCCGCCAGAAGGCCTGCTCAGCCTGCGGCTTCGGCAAGGCCTCAAAGATACGCAAGTATGCCTGGCAGTGGAAGACTGTCCAGGGCGACAGAAGGAAATAGGCTATTTCTTTGGAAAATGTATACAGAGTGGGCTTTTGATGCATTTATCTTGAAAATGCTAAATAGTCATATGGAAGATAAGCCAGTGTGTGTTATTTGCGGCAAAAAGATACTCTCCGGCGATTATAAGAACGATAAGGGGCTTGTGGTAGCATTCAACATATTTGATCTGCCCAAGGCATATCATCATGAATGCGCTTATGGCCTAAGGCCTGAATTTACTCTCTGGTTTCTTGGTAAAATAGTCAGAAGAGACTTCAAGGATATGAAAAAGGAATTGAAACGCACCGCAACCGATGACACAATGCCCTATATTTCCGGATGGGGCGTTATAAACTCACCACTCAATACGGTTTTATCAATAGTTTTTACGCTGGTAGCTTTGCTTTTTCCGGGATAATAATTTCCCTCGCGATCAATGAAGGAGCGTGGGTCTTAGGCTTTCTAATTCTTATGGCACCAGTTTTTTATTTTTGCACCGCTGCAAGGGTGATTTCTTATTATAAGTACGAAAGAACGTTCAGAAAACAAAATATAACAGATGCTAAACGAAAAGACCTCGCAGCCATGAAATAAAGCAAGAGGGAGGAATCACTTCCTGCCCTTATTCTTAGGTTTCGCTTTCAGCTTAGGTTTAGGCTTAGCCTTCGGCTTTAAAGCAGGCTTTGTATCCGGCTTGGTTGCGGGCTTCGGGGCCGGCGCTTCCTTTTCAGGATTGACAGGGACATCACCACCAGGCCCGTCCTTCACTGGAGTTACCTTTATGCCAATCTCTTCAAGCCTCTTCTTCAGCTTGCTAAGGGCATTGTGTATGTCATCTATGTTATGCGCGCCTGTGCAGATTATCTTACCTGAGCTGAACAGCAGGAAGGCTACCCTGGGGTCGTTTATCCTGTACACCAGCCCCGGGAACTGCTCCGGCTCGTACTCAGCATTTTCAAGTGCGAATGCGATTTCCTCCAGGTTCAGGTTAGCCCTTATCTTCGAGGATGCCACTATGTTCTCCACCTGGACGTTGAATTTGGTCGGAAGGTTGACTCCTGTCTGCCTTACCCTATCCACGACCTTCTTCATGGCTATCTTCGCCATGTCAATACTCTTGGCGCCTGTGCACACTATCTTGCCTGAGGAGAAGATGAGCGCTGCCGCCCTGGGCTCATTGGTCCTGTACACCAGCCCGGGGAACTGCTCCGGCTCGTACTCAGCGTTCTCTATCTTGGTCACAAGCCTGGTAAGCGGTATGTCCTTGCCCAGAGAGGTGAAAGCCACAACATTCTCCACTTTCACGAAAAATTCAGCCATATCCAAAATCCTCCTTATAAACATGACCCAAAGCTTTAAAAAGGGATTTATAAATATATTGAAAAGGTATTTAAATACCTATTTAAATACCCCAAACATAAAATAGAAACATTAGAACACAAGTTTGAGCCAGCGAACTAGTTCTGATTAAACGAATCCGGATATTCCAGATTCAGATTGAAAAGCAAATCAAATGACGAATTTCGATTATGCTTAAAAGAATTGCCAGCCGGGAATCCGGCTTGGCAGAGGAGAAAATATGGAAAAAATAGAAAAAGCAAAGACGCTCGTGCCTGACACGAGCATACTCGTACATGGAGAGCTGTCGAGCCTCATAAAGGCCGGCAAGATAAAGAACGTCAGGCTGATAATCCCAAGAGCAGTGGTGGATGAGCTTCAGGCTCAGGCATCCCGCGGAAGGGAGACAGGCTTCCAGGGTCTCGAAGAGATAAAGAAGATCCGCGAACACGCCAAGGCGCAGAACGTCACGGTGGAGTTCACGGGCAAGAGGCCCACTATGGAAGAGATACAGCTCGCCAAGAAGGGAAGGATAGACGCCATAATCAGGGACGTCGCTGCAAAGCACGGCGGGACCCTGATTACTGCGGACTATGTCCAGGCCCTTGTAGGCGAGGCAGAAGGAGTGTCCATCGAGCACATCAAGTATGACGTGAAGAAAGAGGCGCTCCTGCTTGAAAGCTTCTTCACCCCGGACACGCAGTCCGTGCACCTGAAGGTGGGCATCCCGCCCTTTGCAAAAAAAGGCAATCCCGGCTCTGTCAAGCTGGAGGTGCTCAGGGAGGAGCCGATGGAGGAGCAAGAGATAAAGAAGATAATAGACCAGATCGAGTCCAAGGTCCGCGTCCAGGACGACGGCTTCATAGAGATAGGCAAGCACGGCGCAATGGTCATCCAGCTTGGCAACTACAGGATAGCCATAACCAGGCCGCCCTTCTCTGACAAGCTCGAGCTCACAGCGGTCAGGCCCGTGGCAAGGCTGACGCTCGCTGACTACAACCTGCACAAGGAACTCGAGGAGAAGATAGTCACAGGCTCCTATGGGGTGCTGATAGCAGGGCCGCCCGGCTCGGGCAAGTCCACGTTCGCAGCCTCGATTGCAGACTTCCTTTCAAGCCAGGGAAAGATAGTCAAGACCTTCGAGCAGCCGAGGGATTTGCAGGTGGGCCCCGAAGTCACCCAGTACGCCCCTCTAGAAGGGGACTGGGAGAAGACTTCAGAGATACTCCTGCTCGTGAGGCCTGATTACACCATTTTTGACGAGATTAGGAAGACAAAGGACTTCAAGGTGTTCGCTGACATGAGACTCGCAGGAGTGGGTATGATAGGGGTAGTTCATGCCACCAACCCGGTGAGCGCCATCCAGCGTTTCATAGGAAGGCTCGAGCTCGGGACCATCTCGCACGTGATAGACACCGTGATATACATATCAGGTGGGAAGATAATCAAGACATTCGAGATATCCATGAGGGTGAAGGTGCCCACAGGAATGAAAGAAGCGGACCTTGCAAGGCCTGTAGTGGAAATCAAGGACTACGAGACCAAGAAGCTCGAATACGAGATTTACACGTACGGCGAGGAGAACGTGGTCATACCTGTTGCCAAGGAGAAGGAGAAATCACCCCTCCGGGAGCTCGCAAAAACTAGGATACTCCAGGAGCTCAGGAACTGGGACCCCCATCCTGAAGTGGATTTCGAAAGCGATGACAGGATAACCGTGAAGGTTCGCAATGACGTGATAGGGAATCTCATAGGCAAGAAGGGCTCGAACATAGAGCTGCTGGAAAAGAGGCTTGGCGTCCACATCTCAGTGGAGCCCAAGGAGAAGACGCTCAAGCGCTCCGTCCCCCATGGCTTCGAGGAGACCGGGAGCCACTTCGACCTCAAGGTCAACCCAGCCATGACAGGGGAGCAACTGGACATCTACTCAGGCGAGGATTTCCTCTTCTCGGCAATGGTCGGGAAGGGCGGAAGAATTCGCGTCAAGAAGAAATCCAGCCTCGGGAAAGCGGTCCTGCAGGCCCTGGCAGCCAACAGGCTTAAGATTTACGGGAAGGGGTATTAATCCCCTTTATTCATTTTATATCTCCATTTTCTGTATATTCTGTCAATAATTATAAATATAAAATGTAAATTTGGTCATTTTATACATATAAATTATGTAAATTTGGTCATTTTTAGCAAAACTTTATAAATAGACAAAACCAAATGACATTATGGATAATGTGGATATTAGTATATTGTCAGAACAGAACCCATGGTGGATAGATGCCAAAAATATCAATAATGATCATAAATTAAAAGCATTTGATAAATCAACACTGAAATGGTATCCCAACATAAAACATTACATTGAGCTTGACTATGACGCAATATACACTTTGAGAGGACCCAGACAGGTTGGAAAAACAACATTAATAAAGAACATTATCAGGGAACTTTTGCTATCTGCAGAAGTAAAGCCTGAAAATGTGTTTTTCTGGTCATGTGAAAGAACTATGCCAGAGAATCTGAACAAAGTACTCCAGACTTATTTTAACTGGAGAATAAACGACAGCGGAAGAAAATACATCTTCCTCGATGAAATTTCAGATGTGAAAGATTGGTATCGCGAAATAGTCTATTTTGCTAACAAAGGCGATTTTGAAAACTGTTCCGTCGTTGTCACGGGCTCACACTCAATGGATATTAAATATTCAACTGAAAAAATGCCGGGAAGGAGAGGAGGCAAAGAAAATCCGTTAGATAAAATATTGCTGCCAATGAAATTCTCCGAATTCGTAAAGTTGGTTTTACCAACCTTTAAACAAAAAATGTTCGATTGTAACATAGTTTCCAAAGATCATAGGAAAAGCAAGATTCTTGACCTTTTTGAAGGAAGAATATCAAAGGATATAGAAACGCTATTGTTACACAAAAAGCAGCTGGATTCTCTGCTGGAAATATATCTTATAACAGGAGGAATACCTGCTACAATAAACGAATTTGTAAAAACAGGTTCAATATCAAGAAGAACTTACGATGTTTATTTGCAGGCAATTATAGGCGACCTCAATAGATATAGTTTCAAAGAGAAAAACGTAAAGCAAATATTGACACAACTATTCACAACATTTACGACCCCTATCAGCTGGAATAGCATAACGCAAGCGAGCGAAGTTAAGCACCATGAGACTGTAGACAAATATATCAGCGCATTCGAGGATCTGTTTATAGCAAATGTATCTTACAGGAAATCCGTTGACAAAAGAACTCATTATTTTTATAAAAAAGTGTATTTTCAGGACCCATTTATATATCATGCGCTTAATGGATGGGTTTTCAATAAACCCGATTATTTCAAGAACGCTAAATCCAACGTGTTTAATATTGAAACAAAAAGCAAACTAATCGAAAGCATAGTTCATAATCATCTATGCCGCTTTGCTTATGGACTAAACCCTCACGATTTGTTCGTGCCAAGGGATAATATCTTTTATTACAGAGACAGAAATGAAAAGGAAATAGACTTTTTGATAGATTTTGATGAAAAACTATATCCTATTGAAGTCAAATACCAAACATCTATATCAGACTCGGATTTTACTCTCTTTAATCAATTTGGGAAAGGAATACTAATTTCGCGCAATAGTCTTGAACCAAAGGGAAAATATTCCGCTGTGCCCCTTTCCATATTTCTCATGCTAATATGAATATCTCATTCTCAGGTTGTAAACTCCCCGACTTCCTTCCTCACAATCTTCCCAAAGCCCGGCATGAACCAGAACTTTCCTCGGAACTTCTTTCCTTTCAGAAGGAAAGGCATCCAGAACCTGTCATCCTCCCACATCTTCTCACATGGTATTTCGCTTTCGGGAATCCATTCAAGCGGGCCCTCTTTGGAATGCTTGAGCTCTCCCGAGAACTCAGAAGTCGAGAACACATACACTTTCACATCTGGGATTTTCTTATCCTGGCCGTTGTAGAATTCCAGGATTCCGTGCTCCTTGAGGCCTTTGGCCTTGAGCCCGGTCTCCTCAAAGACCTCCCTTATTGCAGCCTGCTCAGGGCTCTCTCCCGGTTGGATTTTTCCTCCAGGGCCGTTCCACTTCCCTCCCCCGAAAAGCCCGAGGTTCTTGAGCTGGAGCAGGATTTGTCGGATTTCCTCAGATAGCAAAGAGTGCAGAGAATGGTCATTTCTCCAATCCCTCTATCTTTCCCATGGCCTTCACAATTCCCTGGATTATGGCCTCGGGCCTTGGAGGGCATCCAGGCACCCACACGTCCACTGGTATTATCTTGTCCAGGGGGCCTGCCACACCATAGCACCCGTCGAAAATGCCCCCAGAGGCTGTGCAAGACCCCAAGGCCACCACGGCCTTGGGCTCAGGCATCTGCTGGTACACCCTCAAAAGCCGCTCCTTCATCTTGACTGTGACTGGTCCGTCCACCACCAGCACGTCCGCGTGCCTGGGCGATCCCTTTACAAGGATGCCAAAGCGCTCCACATCGCTCCTAGGGGACATGCAAGCCAGCACCTCTATGGCGCAGCCGTTGCAGCCGCCTGAATTGAAGGGGAGAATCCAGAGCGACTTCTTCCTGCAGTAGTTCATCAGCCTCTGCGTCGCCTTCAGACCTTTCATGCTAAAGCCACCAGGATAAGCACAGCAGCGAGGCCTGTCACGACCCAGAGAAGGTAATCCGAAAGGTCTCCTGCATGGAGATCGCGCAGTCTGCTGAGCCTTAGGGTCCTCTTGATGGCCTGGTAGAAGTTCTCTGAGCCTATGTATATGTCAGGCAGGGGCTCGCCGCATGTGTAAGTCTCCTCCTTGAACTGCTCTTTTTTCCTGGGGTATCGCCCCATTGAATACAGGCCAAGGCCTACGAGAACAAAAGCCAGCAGGGGGAAAGTGATCCAGAACCAGTTCTCGAACATATTTATTACTAATGCCAAAGACGGTTAAAATAGCTTTTTAAACGATGCGTGCTATTTATATAAGCACTTCATTAACTAGATACTCTAAAATCGATCAATTGGTGAAAAGGAGACTGAAGGCGACAAGAGTCGCCTTCCAACCATAATATGCCAGGAGAATTCGCAGGCAGGAACCTGAAGAGGAAGAGGAAGAACGCCAAGTGGAAGTCCACTGTGTACAAGAGGAAGATACTCAAGCTCTGGAAGAAGGACCCCCTTGAGGGCGCGCCCTCAGCCAAGGCCATAGTGCTAAAGAAGAAGGGCGTGGAGCAGAAGCAGCCCCACTCAGGTATAATAAAGGCAGTGAGATGCCAGATAGTGAAGAACGGCATCCAGGTCACAGCATTCGTTCCAAAGTCAGGATCCATCAAGCTCATTGATGAGCACGACGAGGTCACGATTGAAGGGGTCGGAGGCTCGCAAGGCGGAGCTGTCGGCTCCATGCATGGAATAAAGTACAAAGTGACAGGCGTTAACGGTGTGGCCCTTTCCGAATTGCTCTCTGGCAAGAAGGAGAAGCCAAAGGGTGCATAAAATGGACGCCAAGATGCTCATTTTCAACAGGTGGGATCTCAGCCAGGTCAAGGTCGAGGACCCCGGACTTATCAATTACATAAACCTGACGCCTATTGTCGTGCCCAGGTCTGGAGGCAAGCACGCGACCACTCCCTTCCACAAGAACAAGATGAACATAGTGGAGAGGTTCATGAACAAGCTCTTCGTACCCGGCCACAGGGGCAAGAAGCACAAGATAACCTCAGGTAAGTGCGTTGGCAACACCATCACGCTTTACAATGAGATAAA